>DATCTM010000097.1:0-33765 GCA_036567945.1 Vicingaceae bacterium | reverse complement strand
TAATGCAAACCTACGTTATTTTTTCTCTCTGAAGCTGCTTTAGTAACCAAATAAGCAATGCTTCTTAAGTTTCTCAATTCGCAAATAGCAACACTTAATTTAGAGCTCTCATACAACTTTTCTGATTCATCATATATCAATTTCAATCTATTTAAAGCTCTTTGCAAACGCTCATCAGAACGAACAATACCGACATAATTACTCAATATAGTTTGTAGTTCTTTTTTGGTTTGCTCTACTAAAAAATGTTCATTAAATATGGTGGTTCCTTCATCATTCCATTCGGGAATACTTTCCTGAAATTCAACATTTTCAACTTGTTCAACACTATCTAAAAAAGCATTATGAGAATAAACTAATGCTTCAATTAACGAATTAGAAGCCAAGCGATTTGCTCCATGTAACCCCGTAAAAGCACATTCTCCTGAAGCATATAGGTTAGTAATAGAAGTTCTGGCATTGATATCTACCTCAATTCCTCCACACAAATAATGAGCTGCCGGAACAACAGGAATATAGTCTTTTGAAATGTCTAAACCAATTTCTACACATTTATTGTAAATGGTAGGAAAATGAGCAATAAAAGAAGTTATATCAATATGAGAAACATCTAACAGCATATTAGTAGTTCCGTGTTTTTTCATTTCCGCATCAATAGCTCGAGCAACAACATCTCTTGGAGCTAAGTCTTTTCTTTTATCATACTGCTCCATAAAAGCTTCATTGTTATGGTTTCGCAATATTCCTCCTGCTCCACGCACCGCTTCAGAAATTAAAAATGAGGGCGAGACGTTAGGTTGATACAATGCTGTAGGATGAAACTGAACAAACTCCATGTTTTTAATAATAGCTTTTGCTCTATATGCCATAGCAATTCCATCTCCTGTGGCAACTTTTGGGTTAGTAGTATTTAGATAAGCTTGACCAATTCCTCCTGCTGCCAACAAGGTAATTTTGGATTTCAACACTTTTATTTCTCCCGTTCTGCGATTTAAAACATACACTCCAAAACACTTTTTGTTGGATGTTGCTCGTGTAACTTTTTCACCCAAATGATGCTGTGTAATTAAATCTATGGCAAAATGATGGTTGAAAACCGTAATATAAGGATGGTTGAAAACTTTATTAAGTAAAGCTCTCTCTATTTCGTTACCTGTAAAGTCTTTAAAATGTAAAATTCTATTGTCGGAATGTCCACCTTCTTTGGCTAAATCATAATCTCCTTGAGTAGTTTTATCAAAATTAGTTCCCCAATCTATTAATTCCTTAATTCTTTCGGGAGCTTGTTCCACTACCATTTTAACAACAGCATCATCACATAAACCATCTCCGGCAATTAAGGTATCTTTAATATGGTTTTCAAAACTATCTGATGATTTGGTTACCGATGCAATTCCCCCTTGAGCATACTTTGTATTGCTTTCGTCTTCATCAACTTTGGTAATGATGGTGATAGAAACAACTTGATTTTTTTGATAAAAATAATCAGCAATTTTATATGCATAACTCAAACCGGCTATACCTGAACCAATTATTAAAAAATCTGTTTTCATGTGTTTATTTTACTTGTTTTTTTATTGGACACATGTAACTCCTCTTTAATAATCATTCCACTATGTATAAGAGTTTTCACTTATGATCGTTTCAATAGAAAAACATTACAACCATTATAGGTCTTTTGCCTGCAAATTTACTCAGAACTAATGAAATCAACATGATAAAAAACATAGTGCTAAAAATTATTCACCGAAAAAGTAAGTAAAATAGGATTTTATTGTAACTGTTCGTAAAAAAACAAGTAAAATAGGCAACATTTATTTAATCAAGATTTTTATATGTAATAAATTTGATTAATTTTATGCCTTAGAACTAATTTCTAAAAAAGAATGAAAAAATCATTATATAGCAAAGTATTAGCGCTTATCTTTATGGCTAGCATGTTTTCTTTGCCTATGTCTTTTCAATCTTGCAATTCTGGTCCAAAATACCAAAAACCTCGTAATGGTGGAGCAAAAGTAAATTCATCAGGACATGTAGGTAACAGAAAGCACAGAAACAGACACGTTTGGGGGAAATAAATAATTAATAAGTTATACTCTATTAATTAAATCAACTAATCTATTTGAGTAACCTGCTTCATTATCGTACCAACCTACTACACGTACTAAGTTTCCGGTAATAGATGTCAAGTCAGCATCAAATATACAGGAGTGACTATTTCCTATAATATCTGAAGAAACCAACTCATCAGTAGTGTACTCCAAAATATTTTTCATACCATTTTGAGCTGCCTCAAGAAAAGCCTTATTAACTGTTGCTACATCTACATTAGTTGAAAGCTGTGCACAAACATCTATTAAAGAACCATCCGGAACTGGAACTCTTACTGCATATCCGGCAGTTTTTCCTTTTAAATCCGGGAATATTTTAACAATAGCTTTTGCCGCTCCTGTTGATGTTGGAATAATTGACAAAGCCCCTGCTCTTGCTCTTCTTAAATCTCTATGAGGAGCATCGTGCAGACGTTGATCATTGGTATATGAATGAACAGTTGCTATTTGTGCCTGTTCAATACCAAAATTATCTTTTAATATTTTAATCATCGGTGCTACTGCATTGGTAGTGCACGATGCATTAGAAATAATCGTATCCGTAGGGTCAATTAAATCATCATTAATTCCTATAACGATGGTTTTAATATCATCACTTTTTGCGGGAGCAGACAAGATTACTTTCTTAGCTCCTGCGATAATATGCTTGTTAGCTAATTCTCTTGTCAAGAAAATTCCTGTACATTCAATTACCATATCAATATTAAGTGATTTCCAAGGTAAGTTTTCAGGAGATTTTTCACTAAAAACAAGTACTTTTTTACCATTAATAATTAACGCATCATCAGTATAATCAACCGTTCCTTCAAAATGCCTATGAACAGAGTCATATTTTAAAAGATGTGCTAATGTTTTGGTATCAGCCAAATCATTTATTGCAACCAATTCTATTTGGTTGTTAGTTTGAACTAATCGGGTAAGAACTTTACCTATTCTTCCAAAACCATTAATGGCAATTCGTTTCATGTATATATCTATTATTTTATTAAATCTGTCACATGGAACTCACTATAATCATTTCCTTATATGTTAAAGAAATTCCTCATGGCTCGTTTCATATGTATACTTTTTTATTCATTAACAAAATTAGACATTTAAGCATTGCGTTAACTGATTATATTTAGAAGAAATCTAAAAAAAAATAAGCATAAAAAAGAGGCTGAATTAAAATTCAGCCTCTTTTTTATTAACCTTTACTATTTATTCAATGAATAAATAAAAATTATTTTAGTTTAGCAACGTGCTTAGTCAATTTAGACTTAAGGTTTGATGCTTTGTTTTTATGAATAATGTTTTTCTTAGCTAACTTATCTAACATAGAAGCTACTTTAGGAAGCATTTCTGAAGCTTCTTTTTTGCTTGTTGAGTTTCTTAAATCTCTAACTGCATTACGAGTAGTCTTATGTTGATACTTATTACGTAATGTTCTCGTTGCCGTCTGTCTTATTCTTTTTAATGCCGACTTATGATTAGCCATAATATTCTTTTTGTTATTTGTTAATTTTTTTGAGGCTGCAAATATAATATTATTTTTAATATTTACGCTTTACAAACTCATTTTTTTATTTTTCTTAAAATTTTATGCATTCACGCTAACTTTTGGCGATGCAGCCATAATCTCATCATTAGCATAATCAGCAAATTTCTCAAAGTTTTTAACGAAAGCTCCTGCCAATTCATTTGCTTTTTGATCGTAAGCTGCTTTGTCTTGCCAAGTATTTCTTGGATTAAGAATTTCTGTAGGAACATTTTCGCAAGATGTTGGCATTGCCAATCCAAAAACTGGATGATTTTCATACGTAACCCCATTCAACTTTCCTGTAAGGGCAGCTGTAATCATTGCTCTTGTATATCTTAATTTAATACGCTCTCCTGTTCCATAAGCTCCACCAGACCATCCTGTATTAATTAACCAAACATTTACATTATGTTTTCTCATTTTTTCACCAAGCATTTCAGCATATTTTGTTGGATGCAAAGGTAAAAATGGTGCTCCAAAACAAGATGAGAAAGTAGTTTGTGGCTCTGTAACTCCTGCTTCAGTACCGGCAACTTTTGCGGTATAACCTGAAATAAATTGGTACATTGCTTGTCCCGGAGTTAATTTTGAGATTGGAGGTAATACACCAAATGCATCTGCTGTTAAGAAGAAAATGTTATTTGGAGTTGTTCCTACTGATGGAACAGCAATGTTATTAATATGATAAATTGGGTAACTAACACGTGTGTTTTCGGTTTTCGATTTGTCTTCAAAATCTACTTCTGTAGTACCTTCGTAAAAATTAATGTTTTCTAATAATGCACCAAATTTAATTGCGTTAAAAATATCCGGTTCATTTTCAGCAGAAAGGTTGATACATTTTGCATAGCACCCACCTTCAAAATTAAATACACCTTCGTCAGTCCAACCATGTTCATCATCTCCAATTAATCTTCTGTTAGGATCTGATGATAAAGTAGTTTTTCCAGTTCCTGATAAACCAAAAAATACTGATGTATCACCATCTTCACCAATATTAGCTGAACAGTGCATTGAAAGTACATTTTTTTGGTGAGGTAAAATAAAGTTTAACGCAGAAAAAATTCCTTTTTTCATTTCTCCTGTATAACCTGTTCCACCAATCAAAATAATTTTTTTGGTAAAATTCATTACCGCAAAATTATGTTGTCTTGTTCCATCAATTTCAGGGTCTGCCATAAAGCCAGGAGCTGCGATAATTGTCCATTCCGGAGTAAAGTTTAGTACTTCCTCGTTCGTTGGTCTTAAAAACATATTATAAATAAACATGTTTGCCCAAGGAGTTTCAGTAATAGCTCTAATATTCATTCTATATTTCGGATCGGCACAAGCATAAGCGTCTCTAACGTAAACATCTTTACCTGAAAGGTATGCTGTTACTCTGTTATATAGTGCATCAAACTTATCAGCATCAAATTTAATGTTGAAATTTTCCCACCATACAGCATCTTTAGTAATGTCATCATAAACAATAAATCTGTCTTTTGGAGAGCGGCCTGTAAATTCACCTGTATCAACAGCCAAAGCTCCAGAGTTTGCTAATTCTCCTTCTCCTCTAATAATTGTTTCTTCAACCAATTGAGATGGTTCTAAATTCCATAGAGCAGACGCTACATTTCCTAATCCTAATGATTTTAACGAAGCATTTTCTGCTTTTATTCCAAATTCATTCATAAAGTGTGATTTTGTTAGACTTTCTTTGATGTGTTTTAGATTCTTTTTTTTTAATTAAAAACAATAGAACAAAGGTCTGATAAGTTACTGAATTATCAAATAAAAAACTTATCTTTTATGAACAGATGGTTGATTAAATGTAATATTAGCCATATCAGTAGATTTTACTTCCTCTTCCATTGCAGCAACAAATTTCTTATGCACTTCTGTTGATAAGTTTTTCAACACAAAATTATAATCTTTCTCGCCTTCTCTTCCCCAACCTACTATTTCTGGTTGAATATCAGTTTTATTCTCTTTATTAAACAATGCAATTCTAGCATCCACTTTATCTTTTAACTCATGATCAATTCCTTCTCCTTTACTAATAAAACTTACAATCATATCATAAATTACTTTTTCCTGATTTGAATCTCCTTTAGTAAGGTTGGTCGGTTTGGTAGTGTCAGGTACTGGTTTAGTTGAATCCATAGCTTGTGATGAGTTTTTACAAGAAAATAAAAGAATTGATGCTGCTATTATTAATACTGTTCTCATAATTGATTGTTTTAGTTAGTGATTAATTTTCCTGTTGCTTGTAAAGCATATAACTTTTCGTATTTCGCTTTAGCATATTGCATAAAGTAGGTAAAGTTAAGCTTTTCTCCGGTAACTCTTTCGCACAATTCGCTTGCTGAGTATAATCTTCCGTATTGATGAATATTAGTTCTTAACCAATCTAACAATTCCGTATAATTTCCTTGCTCAATCTTTTCTTCTAAATTTTCAATTTGCTCTTGGGCTTTATGAAAAAATTGTGCCGCATAAAAACTTCCTAATGAATAAGTCGGAAAATAACCAAAGCTACCATGCGACCAATGAATATCTTGCAAGACTCCTTTTGAATCTGACGGCACGTCTATATTTAAATAGGCTTTATATTTTTCATTCCACACACGAGGCAAGTCACTTACTTCAATATTTCCTAAAATTAATTCTTTTTCGATTTCGTAACGAATTAACACATGGAAATGATACGTTAACTCATCGGCATTTGTTCTTATAAACGAAGGCTTAACAATGTTCATGGCTTTGTAAAAATCTTCAACTGTATAATTCTTTAAATTATCCGGAAAAGTTTCTTGTAATTTCGGATAAAAATATTTCCAAAAGGAAAGACTTCTGCCTACATTATTTTCCCACAAACGAGATTGAGACTCATGCATTCCCAACGACAAATAAGTTCCTGCAGGAAGCCCGTAGTTTTCTACTTTCAATCCCTGCTCATACAAAGCATGTCCGCCTTCATGAATACTACTCCATAAAATCTCACTCAAATCTTCTTCACTAACTCTGGTGGTGACTCTTGAATCTTCGGGACTAAAACTTGTTGAAAACGGATGTGACGAAATATCTTGTCTGCCCGCTTCAAAATCGTAACCCATTTTTTCTAAAACAAGTTCGGTAAACGCCAACTGTTTTTCTTTTGGATAATGTTGTCGCATTAAAGCATCTTCATTCTGAGGAGCATCAGCAATTTGTTTTACAAAATCTACCAGTTGATTTTTTACGTCAGCAAATAAAACATCTAACTCCGCAACAGTAGTTTTCGGCTCATATAAATCAATTAAAGCATCGTAAGGATGATTTTCATAACCCAACAATTCGCACTCTTCTCTTTTCAGCCTTACTAACTTTTCTAAATAAGGTTCAAAAAGTTTAAAATCATCTTCTTTTTTGGCTTTATTCCATGCCTGAAAAGCTTGCGAAACAGTTTTGCTCATTTCCTGAACAAAAGCAGTTGTATATTTATTATTCTTCTCAAATTCTGTTAAAGATTCTGAAACGTTTCTTTTTTGTTCATCACTGAGGGAATTATCTTTAACCAACTGCTCTAAGAGCTTCCCAAAGTCTTCTTGTGCACTTAATTCATGGTGGATTCCCGCTAAAGTAGAAATTTGTTGAGCTCTTTTTTCTGCTCCTTTTGGTGGCATCATCACTTCCTGATCCCAACTTAAAACAGCAATACTATTTCCTACATCAGCTATTTTTGCCAAATGATTTACATAATCTTCATAATTCTTCATAAAAAATTCTTTTAAACAAAAGTAGCTATAATTATCTTTAAAGCCCTTTGTAAGCTTAACATTTTAACCTTAAAAAATTTCTTTAGAAAACTCATAATGATTATAATTTGGTATATTTTGATTATGAATTATGGATTATTTTTTTTAGATTTGCTTGATTCTTAATTTAGTACTAACGAAATAAAATTACAAGGTATGGGAAAAGGTGATCTTAAAACAAAAAAAGGAAAAATTTTTGCAGGTAGCTACGGAAATACTCGAAAAAGAAAAAAATCTAGCAACCCTTTTGCGGCTATAGCTGCTGCTAAAAAGGCTTCTGCTAAAAAAACAGCAAAAGTAGAAGAAACAACTAAGGAAGAAAAGCCTAAAAAAGCTGTCGCTAAGAAAGCAACCGAGAAAAAAGTGACTACCAAAACTACTACAAAGAAGACTAATACAGCAAAAAAAGCTTCAACAAGCACTGCTGCTAAAAAAACTACAACCAAAAAAGCTGCTGACAAAAAATAATAACTGTCAGCCAACTATAATTTAACTTTAAAAGACATTAATTTTGAAAATTAATGTCTTTTTTTGTTTTCTAAAGCTTACCGATATGCATAAAATTGAACCTTCAGAATTAGTTTTACAACCGGACAATAGTATTTACCATCTAAAACTTCATCCTGAGCAATTGGCCAAAAATGTAATTGTTGTTGGCGACCCTGGAAGAGTTGAAGTTATATCCAATTATTTTGACAGAATAGACCACAAAGTAAGCAATAGAGAAATTGTCACACATACCGGTGTTTTAAACAACACACCAATTACAGTAATGTCAACAGGAATGGGAACTGACAACATTGATATTGTTTTAAATGAATTAGATGCTCTAGTCAATATAGATCTAGAGAACCGAACCATTAAAGCTGAAAAAAAATCATTGAACATTATAAGAATAGGAACTTGTGGAGCCATGCAAAAAGAAATTCCTGTAAATAGTTTTGTTGCTTCTTCTTTTGGTTTGGGGTTAGATGGATTAATGAACTTTTATGAATTTGAACAAACGGACGAAGAAAACCAATTACTAACCGCTTTTTACGAACAAACCAACTATGCAAGAACTTTTGCTCAACCTTATTTTGTAAAAGCTTCTGACCAATTGTTAGATTTGTTTAAGAATGATTGTCATGTTGGAATTACAGCCACCGCTCCTGGTTTTTACGGTCCACAAGGCAGAATGCTTAGAATCCCACTAAAAGAAAAACAATTAAATGAAAAACTAAATCAATTTAACTACAATAACCACCAAATTGTAAACTTTGAAATGGAAACCTCTGCACTTTACGGACTTTCCAGAGCAATGGGACACAATGCCTGTACTGTTTGTGTTGCAGTTGCTAATAGATTTGCAAAAGAGTTTAGTAAAGATTATAAGCCTTCCTTAAAAAAGCTAATAGAACTTACCTTATCCAAATTAACAGAATTGAGTTAATAAGTTATTGTTTAATTAACTCACAAACTTTAAGTGCTGACGTAAATTTGAAACATGTCAGACAAAGAGTTAAAAGCACTAATAGAGTTATTGGACGACCCGGACAATGCTGTTTTTGATGAAATCAAAAATAAAATTATTTCTATAGGGAATGATGTAATTCCACATCTGGAAGATGCTTGGGAAACCTCTTTAGATGTACTTCGCCAAGAGCGTATCGAAAATATTATTCATCATTTACAGTTTGAAGAAGTTAAAAAAGCACTTATAGATTGGAAAAATGCTCCTGAAAAAGAGTTGATTCAAGGTGCTATTATTGTTGCCAAATACCAATATCCTGATATTGATGAGGAATTAATTCATAAAACCATTAATCAATTAAAACAAGATACTTGGTTAGAATTAAATGAAAATCTTACCGCTTTAGAACAAGTAAACGTGCTAAACAGAATTTTTTTTGAAATTCATGGCTTTCATGGAAACACAAAAAATATTAATTCTCCCAAAAATTCCTTTATTAACAATGTAGTAGAGTCCAAATCAGGAAATCCCATTACATTGGGAATTCTGTACATTTCTGTCTGTAAATTGCTAAACATTCCTATTTATGGCGTAAATGTTCCGGCACATTTTGTCTTAGCCTATTCCGAAAAACCCAATGATATTTTGTTTTATATCAACTTATTTAATAAAGGAACTATTTTTAGCAAATATGACATTGATAACTTCTTAGCTCAACTAAAATTAAGCCCAAAAGCGAGTTACTATATTCCATGTGACAATCTTACCATTATACAACGTTTAATCCAGCACCTGGTATTTACCTACGATAATTTGGGTTATTTGGATAAAAAACAAGAGTTGGAACAATTGTATGATATTTTGAAAACATAACATAAATATAAACCCCAAAACTCTTAACCTTATAAACTATCTAAACTAACTCTACAGCATTTCATTTGCCAAGTTGGCTAATTCAGAGCGTTCGCCTTTTTCTAGTTTTATGTGAGCAAATAAGTGATGTCCTTTTAGTTTATCTATTAGGTAAGAAAGTCCATTACTTTGCTCATCTAAATAAGGAGAATCAATTTGGTTGACATCACCTGTAAATACAATTTTGGTATTTTCTCCTGCTCGGGTAATAATGGTTTTTACCTCATGTGGCGTTAGGTTTTGTGCTTCATCTACAATAAAATAAACATCGCTCAAACTTCTTCCTCTTATATATGCCAACGGAGTAATTACAATTTTTCCTTGCTCCTGCATTTCGTCAATATTTTTGTGGCGTTTTTCCTTTAACCCAAATTGATTTTTAATAAATTTCAAATTATCCCATAGCGGTTCCATATAGGGACCAATCTTCTCATTTGCATCTCCTGGTAAGTATCCAATATCTCTGTTACTCAATGGCACTATTGGTCGAGCTAAAATAATTTGGTTGTATTTATTTTTTTGTTCTAATGAACTTGCTAATGCTAGTAAGGTTTTTCCTGTTCCGGCAACACCTTGTAAGGCTACCAATTTAATATTATCGTTCAACAAGGCATGAACTGCAAAAGTTTGCTCAGCATTTTTAGGTTTTATTCCGTAAACATATTCTTTTTCAACTCTTTCTATAGCTTGCTCTAAGGGATTAAAATAAGCTAAAGCTGATGATTTCTCATTTCTAAAAACATAATAAGTATTATTTTTAAGCTTCACTCCATTTATTTCTGTCTCATAAACCTTATCTCCGGCATAAACTCTTTTGGTAATTTCACTATCAACATCTTCAATAATTTGCTTGCCGGTTTCTACTAATTTCTTAACATCCTTAACCTTACCTGTCAAATAATCCTCCGATTGTACATCAAGTGCTTTGGCTTTTAACCTGAGGTTAATGTCTTTTGTAACCAATACAACAGTTTTTGCAGGAAACTCTTCTTTTAAAGAAATAGCGGCATTAAGAATTTTATGATCATTTTTATCATCACTAAAAACCATAGACGCATCTATTTTAGTAGAATTATAGTGCATCACAATTTTAAACAAACCGCTGCCTTTCTCTTTAATAGGGATCCATTTTTGGAGAGTATGATTTCCACTTATTTTATCAACAAACCTAATAAACTCTCTTGCTGCGTAATTTTTAGTATCATTACCTTTTTTAAAATTATCCAACTCTTCTAAAACGGTAATTGGTATGGCTATATCGTTATCTTCAAAATTGTTAATTGCATTGTAATCATATAATATTACTGAGGTATCTAACACGTAGATTTTCTTAACTTTTTTCTTAGCCATAAGGTGTAATCGTTTTTAGGTTGCTATTTTAAATTTTTCTTTTGAAATTTCAGTGATAAGATTTCTATTGCTTTCTGTTCCGTTTCCAATAACAATCATATCCGCTCCAGATGCATAAATTTGTTGAGCTGTAGCAGCATTAGTTATTCCTCCTCCAACAATTAGTGGAATAGAAATAGTTGCTTTTACTTGCTGAATCATTTCTTGGGCGACATGCTGTTTTGCTCCGCTTCCTGCATCTAAATAAATCATTTTCATGCCCAAATATTCACCTGCCAATGCTGTAACCGTTGCAATTTCAGGTTTATTGTGCGGAATCGGCAAGGTGTTACTAATATAACTTACGGTTGTTGCTGCTCCGCCATCCACCAAAATATAACCCGTTGAAAGTGCTTCTAGATTAGCTTTTTTAATATAAGGTGCAGCTACTACATGGTTACCGATTAAAAACTCTGCATTTCTGCCGGAAATTAAAGACAACATTAAAATTCCATCAGCATGATGAGTGATTTGATTGGTGCTTCCCGGAAAAATTATTAATGGAATGGAAGTATTTTCTTTTATAAAACGTGCCGTTTTTTCTATATCTCCATTAGTAAGTAAACTTCCTCCAACAAAAATAAAATCAACTTCACTATCATTACATAAATTAATAGTTTTTAAAAGCTCAGAATAATTTTGCTTATCGGGGTCTATCAGCACTGCAAGCATTTTTTTGTTACTTGCCATTTTAGCACTTATTTCTGAGTAAAGTTGATTAATTTCCATATTACTTACAAACGTAATAAAATATTTACCAAACCTATTTAATATTTTTCAAAAAACAAAAGAAAGATTTCAGCAAGTATAAACCAGCATAAAATTTTCTACCTTTTCTTTTTTCAAATTCAGTTGTTTTTCAAAACCATTAAGCTTTATGCTACCAATAAAATCACACTGACTTAAGGAAAGGTTAGTTAAGGATAAATCTGTGTCAAAAATCACTTCTTTTCTTCCATAATATTTGTACAACGCTTCTTTTGCACTCCATATAGTGGTTGCCAATTCTTCATTTTCTGCTGCCAAACCGAGTTCTTTTTCATTCATAAACTTACTTTTTACTCGTAATGCTTTTGCTGAAATTTTTTCAATATCTATCCCACAAGGTTCTTGGTAATTTACAGCTATTGCTACAAATTCATTGGCATGAGAAATAGAAATATGAACATTATTTTTATCCGCTAAATGAGGTTTTCCTTTATCATCATAAACCAATATAAAAGAATCAAAAAAATGAGCTAAAAGTAATCTAACCGCAATTCTCTGACTAAACTTTGATTGATTGGAAGAAGTCATAGCATCATCAGGCTCAGCTACTTTATCTTTCAGCATTTCCAGCAATTCATCTTTAGATTCATTGATTTTCCATACAGCAATATGAACGTGATTATTAGGTTTTTTTATGAGAAATAGTGGCATTTTATTTATTGGTTCATGGTTATTTAGTAACTTCGCATCGTATAATCAAAATTATTAAACTTAACCATAATGAATACTACAAACGTGGAAAAATTACCCTACAAAGTTAAAGACATTTCTCTTGCAGATTGGGGGAGAAAAGAAATTAAATTAGCAGAAGCTGAAATGCCAGGATTAATGGCTATCAGAGAAGAATTTGGAAACTCTAAACCTCTTGCTGGTGCAAGAATTGCCGGATGTCTCCACATGACAATTCAAACTGCTGTTCTTATTGAAACATTAGTGCACTTAGGTGCTGAAGTAAGTTGGTCATCATGCAACATCTTCTCAACTCAAGATCAGGCTGCTGCTGCTATTGCTGCTACAGGAGTTCCTGTTTTTGCTTGGAAAGGTTTAACCGAAGATGAATTCAACTGGTGTATAGAACAAACATTATTTGCTTTTGAAGGCGGAAAGCCGCTAAACATGATTCTAGATGATGGTGGTGATTTAACTAATATGGTTTTTGACAATTACCCGGAATTAGCTAAAGACATTAAAGGTTTATCTGAAGAAACTACTACAGGTGTTCACCGTCTTTACGAAAGAATGAAAAAAGGTACTTTAGTGATGCCTGCTATCAATATTAATGATTCTGTTACTAAATCTAAATTTGACAACAAATACGGATGTAAAGAATCTTTAGTTGATGCTATCAGAAGAGCTACAGATGTAATGATGGCTGGAAAAGTGGCTGTTGTTGCCGGATATGGTGATGTTGGCAAAGGTTCTGCTGCTTCATTAAGAGGTGCAGGAGCAAGGGTTATTGTTACTGAAATTGATCCAATTTGTGCTTTACAAGCTGCAATGGATGGTTTTGCTGTTAAAAAAATGGATGATGTTGTTAGCCAAGGCGACATTATTGTTACTACAACAGGAAACAAAGATATTATTCAAGGTCGTCATTTCGAAAAAATGAAAGACAAAGCTATCGTTTGTAACATTGGTCACTTCGACAACGAAATTGATGTTAACTGGTTAAATACAAATGCAACAAAAGATACTATTAAACCTCAGGTTGATATGTATAACCTGAAAAATGGTAATCAAATCATCTTATTAGCTGAAGGTAGATTAGTAAACTTAGGTTGTGCAACAGGACATCCTTCTTTTGTAATGAGTAATTCTTTTACTAACCAAGTATTGGCTCAGTTAGAATTATGGAAAAACTCTGCTAACTACAAAAATGAAGTATATATGTTACCTAAACACTTAGATGAAAAAGTAGCTCGTTTACACTTAGCAAAAATTGGTGTTGAGTTAGATGAATTAACTCCGGAGCAAGCAGAGTACATAGGTGTTAAAGTAGAAGGTCCATACAAACCTGAATACTACAGATATTAATTTATAAATATCTTTACAATAATTATTAAGAACCGTAGCAATAGTTGTTACGGTTCTTTTTTTATCTTTACATCAAAAATTAAAATGCTTTTTTATCATGCAAAAAACTACTGAATCAGATTCTCATTACGATGAACTTGAAAAAATGTCAACCAAAGAATTATTAACCAGCATTAATAATGAAGATAAAAAAGTAGCATTTGCTGTAGAAAAATGCATCGCCAACATCATCCCATTAGTTGATGTTATTGTAGAAAAAATGCAACTTGGTGGAAGGTTATTTTATATTGGTGCGGGAACAAGCGGAAGATTAGGAGTTGTTGATGCTTCTGAGTGTCCGCCAACTTTTGGTGTAGATTTTAACTTAGTGATAGGTTTAATTGCCGGTGGAGATGCCGCTATAAGAAAAGCTGTAGAATTTGCTGAAGACGATACCGAACAAGCATGGAAAGATTTGCAAGAATACAACATTAACTCCAATGATGTAGTTATTGGCATAGCTGCTTCCGGCTCTACCCCTTATGTTGTTGGAGGTTTATCTGCTTGTAATAAAAATGAAATAGTAACTGGGTGTATTGTTTGCAATTCACAATCGAAAATTGCTGAAGTAGCCAACTACCCCATTGAAGTAATTGTAGGTCCTGAATTTGTAACAGGAAGCACACGCATGAAATCAGGAACCGCTCAAAAATTAGTACTGAATATGATCTCTACTTCTGTAATGATAAAATTGGGAAAAGTTAAAGGCAACAAAATGGTGGACATGCAACTTTCTAACGATAAGTTGGTGGACAGAGGAACACAAATGATAATGAAAGCATTATCAATAGACTATAAAACAGCCAATGAATTACTAGCAAAATATGGAAGCGTTAGAAAAGCTATTGATAATTATAGTTTATAACCCAATAAAAATACTACACAACCCTTTAAACCTTCCTCTTCAGTAGCCGGAATAGTATAAACAATATACATCTTTTTAGATTTTTCCGGTTCATAGGTATAGATATTTTTTCCCATTTCTCTTACACTACTTAATGTAAATAAAGCATTCTTCATCTTATTGGAAGGTTTTTTATCAAAGATATTAATTTCAATATCTTTAGGCAAACCTGCTGTATTAAACACAAAACGATATTTTTCACCCATAAATAAAGGTACTTCTACCCCCGACTGAAAAGCTTCTTTTTTGTATAAAA
Organism: Vicingaceae bacterium; assembly: GCA_036567945.1. Taxonomy (GTDB): domain Bacteria; phylum Bacteroidota; class Bacteroidia; order Flavobacteriales_E; family Vicingaceae; genus BRH-c54. Next base: position 18,601 of record DATCTM010000097.1, on the reverse strand, counting down.
CTCTTGTAATTTTTGATGAATCATACTTATACTCCGGTTTAAGTACTGGCATCAATTCATTTTTTAAGTCTGCTGCCACACACTGCACTTCTTCTAACTTTAATGCTGTAGTAGTTAATAATAACACTAAAATTGTACTATAGAACATTATCTTTTTCATCTGTTATTTAGTTTTTAATAATCTTATTTCTTAAATCAATAATTTGCATACTTAATTTCTCAACTTGTTCATCCCCCAATTTAGCTTCTTCATTTTTTTCCAACACATCAAAATTTTCATTTATAACTTTTAAATCGGCAATTAAGTCATCAAAATCATTATCCTCATTTATTTGTTCTAAAACTTTTATCAAATTCTCTAATACTACCGATTGCTCAGTAAGTCTATAAATAAGTTTTTCATTGCTATTTGCTTGATTTACTTTTGCTCCTAAATACATGGTTTCTATCCATGCTCCGGCAAAAATTACAGGTCCGGTATATCCCATTCCATTTTCATCTAAATAATTATCTAACCTAATTTGCAAATCGGCCATTATAGTTGTTAATGAATCTTGTTCACCAACATTATTTTCTAATCTTTTAGATAAGCCCATCGTATTAAAGACATCGGTCATCCACATTTTTTCTGATAACTCTCTTAACGTTGACAAATAATTAATAGCTGGTTGTGTTTGATTATTTATAATACAATAAGCCATATCTGCCGAATAAACACCAAAATTTAATTTCTGACTGTATTTTGTATTGTAAGATGCTGCTAATTCTGTTGAATTAGTTAAATCCCCAATATAGGTTAACCCTGAATTTTTAAATATTTCTGCAATTTGAAGTGGAGAAGGTAATAAATAACTCATAGATTCTTCTTCTGTAGCCATTTCTACTTCTTCAACAACTTCTTCTTCTGTTGTTACATTTTCATTATTAGATTCACAAGCAACCCATAAAAAGCTACTTGATAATAAGATAAAAAATATTTTTTTCTTCATAACTCTTTTTAATTTTTGGCTAAGATATAAAAAAAAACGAAAATCACTCATAATCAGTTGTAAATTTAAAATAGTACTTTTTTAAACCTTATATTTGAATTTTGAATATTATCAAAAACTATTTATAGAGCCTCTTTTCTTAATTTCGCCATAAATTATTTCATATTCAATTAATGAAAAACTACTTATCCTTAGTAAAATTTTCGCACACCGTTTTTGCATTGCCTTTTGCTTTAATTGGTTTTTTTATTGCCATTGGTGTATATGGATACGATTTTAAATGGACAACTTTTATCTATGTAATTCTATGTATGGTTTTTGCCCGTAGTGCTGCTATGGCTTTCAATCGCTATGTTGACCGAAAAATTGACAAAGCCAACAAACGTACTGCTAATGTGCGAGAAATCCCTAACGGAACAATAAAACCTACCTCAGCTTTGGTTTTTGTAATTATAAATTGTGTGTTTTTTATTGCTACTACCTACTTTATAAACCCTTTATGCTTTTACCTCTCTCCTATTGCATTATTAGTTGTTTTAGGCTATAGTTACACCAAAAGATTTACCGCTTTATGTCATTTAGTATTGGGTATAGGATTGGGATTAGCTCCTATTGGCGCTTACTTGGCTGTTACGGGAGTTTTCGATTGGCTTCCATTATATTTCTCTTTTGCTGTATTATTTTGGGTGAGCGGTTTCGATATTATTTATGCCTTGCAAGATGAAAGTTTTGACAAACAACAACAATTACACTCCATTCCGGTATGGATGGGAAGAAAAAACGCATTACATTTTTCATCGTTTTTACATTTTATTGCCGCTTTTTTTGTGATTTGGGCAGGAATTCAATCAGATTTTAATTGGTTATACTGGATAGGTGCTACTATTTTTATCGGATTATTAATTTACCAGCATTTAATTGTTTCTCCAACTAACCTAAGTAAAGTAAATTTAGCTTTTTTTACTACAAATGGAATAGCTAGCGTTGTATTTGCTGTTTTTGTAATTGGAGATATTTTTCTAAAGTGGTAAAAATCAAGCACTAATTTAATTAAAAAAAATAGGATTAATATTTCTTCTATAACAAATGGATTATTACATTTGCAGCTCCCATTTGGAGAGATGGGTGAGTGGCTGAAACCACATGTTTGCTAAACATGCGTGCGAGAAATCGTACCGGGGGTTCGAATCCCCCTCTCTCCGCCACTAAAAAAGCCGAATTCAATATTGAGTTCGGCTTTTTTGACTTTATAACCAAAGCTATCCTTAATTTTGCTAACTCAATTATGGAAAACGAAATTAGAATAAACAAATACCTCAGCGAAATGGGTTTCTGCTCTAGAAGGGCTGCCGATAAACTTATTGAGCAAAGAAGAGTAACGATAAACGGAAAAGTTCCTGAAATGGGAACAAAAGTTACTCCTGATGATGTAGTAATGGTTGATGGGAAACCTATAAAAAATACCAACGAAAGCTTTGACTACATTGCGTTTAACAAACCTATTGGTATTGTTTGTACAACAGATACTCGCGTTGAAAAAGACAATATCATAGACTACATCAACTATCCAAAAAGAATTTTCCCTATTGGTAGATTGGATAAACCCAGCGAAGGATTGATTTTACTTACCAGCGATGGTGACATTGTAAATAAAATCCTACGTTCCGGAAATAACCACGAAAAAGAGTACATCGTTACCGTAAATAAACCTATAACTGCTGATTTTATTCAAAAAATGGGCAATGGTGTGCCTATTTTAGATACTGTTACTAAAAAATGTAAGGTAAAAGCTATTGACAAGTTTAGTTTCAACATCATTCTTACTCAAGGGTTAAACCGACAAATAAGAAGAATGTGCGAACATTTAGGTTATGAAGTAAGAAAATTAAAACGTATCAGAATTATGAATATCCATCTGGATATGCCTGTTGGCAAATGGCGAAAACTTACTGCTGAAGAAATGAACCAACTAAACGAACTTGTAGCAAATTCTCCAAAAACTCCTCGTTTTACGAAGTAAAAAATTCAAGAACGTGTCTTATTTACTTCGCAATTAAATTATTCATTGCTCTCAGCATCGATTCATTAGAATTATTTATTTCTCTTACCATATTCAGTAAAGAAGGAATATCTGTTTCCGGCTCTTTACTTTCTTTAATAAGTTCATAAATCATAGCAACTTCATTCTGATAATAACCAGATTGAATCTGATTAAGCTGTTCAATATCAGCATAAGAAGAAACGCTAAAATGTTCTGTTAGAGCTATTAATTCATTATAAAACTGCTGTTGATTTTTTTTGATTTTTTTATACAGACTGAAAAACTTATCTCCAGCCGTTTTATTTAAATCATCTAAATTGTGTTTAATATCTTTTAAATCTTTTGAAGAAAGAGTTGCATTTCTAAAACTTGCTACCAACTGATTTATTCTGTTAGCTTCCTCCTCAGAAAGTTCATTTTGCTGTAACTCTACATAAAACCTCACAATTTCAGTTTCATATTGTTTTAAGTTAAAGTACACCTCATCAACCGTTTTATTTTGTTTAATTAGTTGTAAAAACTGCTGATTCAAAGCTATCGCTTTTTGAATGAAAACCACACACTCTTGTTCTAAAGCAGCAATGCCGGCATGGGTTTCCTTAGAACTTGCCAACTCAAGCTTTTTAGCCATTCTCTTCTCTTTAGGACTAATTACTTTATCTAACAACTGGGCAAACTGCTTTAAAAATGGTAATAATAAAATAATTCCCACCAAATTCATCATACTATGAAAAACAACTAATGCAAATAAATCTTCCCGTATTATAAAAATATCTTTTATAACGTAACTGTATCCTTTAATAAATGATAATGCCAAAATCACATTAAACACATTAAAAAAGACTTGCGACCACCCCACTTTTTTCTTAATCGAATTCGCATTTATAGTTCCTATAATAGCTGTAATGGTTGTCCCTAAATCACTACCTATTACCAAATAAAAACCCTGGTTCAATGTAATCACTCCTGCCGCTAACGAGGATAAGAAAATCATCATGGCTGCAGAACTAGATTGGATACTTGCTGAAAGCAATATTCCAAAAGCAACAAATAACAATGGGTGTTTATCTGTTATAAATGAAAAATCAATGTGTTCAGCAAATTCAGCGAAACCATTTTTCATGTAGTTTAACCCTAAAAAAATAAAACTAAACCCCATTAATAACTTACTTAGATTAGAAAGTTTTTCTGATTTTAAAAAAATTATTCCCAATCCCCCAATGGCTATAAATGGCAGAATAACAGCTCCTAAATCTAACTTAAATCCTAACCAAGAGACAATCCATCCCGTCATAGTCGTTCCTAAATTGGCTCCTAAAATAATACCTATGCCATTTTTTAAACCAATAATGCCTGCTCCGGCAAAAGACATTACTAACAACGCAACCATTGAGCTACTTTGTAATGCCCCTGTAATTAAAGTACCTGAAAAAACCGCCTTAACAGAGTTGTTAGTATGCTTTCTTAGAAACTTTTTAAATGTTCTTCCTGCAAGATTTTTCAACGACTCCTCCATCATAAACATACCAAAAAGAAACAACCCTAGCCCTGCTAAAACTTCCCATATTTGTATATCTTGATATTCCATTTTCTTGATTAAAAAGAAGTAATTTTGTTTAGATTCTAAAACAAAAATAGAACTTATTTTATTATGAACGAAAAGCAACAAAAAATCACATTAGAGTTCCTTTCTCTTTCCGATTATGAAGAGTTAAAAGAAGCAATGATTGCTTCTTATAAAAATATGCCCGATTCTTACTGGAAAGAAAGACAAATTAACAATTTACTAAAAAAATTCCCCAAAGGACAGGTGGTTATTAAAGTAAACGGTAAAATTGCCGGTTGCGCTTTGTCTATTATTGTTGATTCTCAAAAATTTGACGACCAACATACCTACAAAGAAATTACAGGTAACTATACTTTTAATACCCATACTGAAGATGGTGATGTGTTGTATGGAATTGATATTTTTATCAAACCAGAATATCGTGGATTACGCTTAGGTAGAAGACTTTATGAATACCGTAAAGAACTTTGCGAAAACCTAGATTTAAGAGCTATTTTTATGGGTGGAAGAATTCCGAACTACCATTTACACGCCAGTGAAATGACACCTAAAGAATATATTCAAAAAGTAAGAACACACGAAATTCATGACCCTGTTTTAAACTATCAAATTTCTAATGATTTCCATCCCGTAAGAATTATTAAAGGGTATTTAGAAGGGGATGAAGCTTCTGGAGAATATGCAGTTTTATTACGTTGGGACAATATTTATTATGAAAAACCTACGAAAAAAGCCAAAACCATTAAAAAAATTGTTCGAATAGGAATTGTGCAATGGCAAATGCGTCCTTATGAAGATTTAGATAACTTAATGCGTCAGGCAGAATATTTTATTGATACACTAAGTGGCTATCGATGCGATTTTGCTCTTTTCCCAGAGTTTTTTAATGCTCCTTTAATGGCAAAATACAACCACCTTAACGAGTCTGATGCCATCAGAAAATTAGCTGAATATACTCCTGAAATTGTTGAGCGTTTTTCTAAACTAGCCATTTCTTACAACATTAATATTATTGGTGGTAGTATGCCAAAATTGGTTGACAATCAACTTTACAATGTGGGGTATTTGCTAAAAAGAAACGGAGAAATTGAAGAATACGAAAAACTACATCCTACTCCGGATGAGAAAAAAGTTTGGGCAATGCAAGGAGGAAGTCAACTAAAGTCTTTTGATACTGACTGCGGTAAAATTGGCATTTTAATTTGTTATGATGTTGAATTCCCTGAGCTACCAAGAATGTTGGCAGATGATGGTGTTGGAATTTTATTTGTTCCTTTCCTTACCGACACTCAAAATGGGTTTTCTAGAATTAAACTTTGTGCACAATCTAGAGCAATAGAAAACGAATGTTATGTTGCTATTGCCGGTAGCGTTGGTAATTTACCTAATGTACACAATATGGATATTCAATTTGCTCAATCGGGTGTTTTTACCCCTTGCGATTTTCAATTTCCATCAAACGGAATAAAAGCCGAAGCAACTCCAAATACAGAAATGATTTTAATTGCAGATGTGGATATGGACTTGCTTACTGAACTACATAATTTCGGAAGTGTGAGAAATTTAAAAGATAGAAGATTGGATATTTACGAAATTGCTAAAAAGAAATAAGTAAAAAATTTGTAAATTAGCTGAGAAGTTTTTTAAAGCTCAATACATAAAGGTGATACGCATAATTATATATTGTTTGATGTTGTGTTTTGTAATGCTTATTGGCTGCAAATCTGATAAGGATAATGTGGTGCGTCCTAATTTAAACTATAATTACGCAGGACTTACAGTTGGAAACTATATTATTTATAATGTAGATTCTATTTTTTATGATGATTTTACCAATAGTATTGATACTTTTCAATATCAAATTAAAGAAAAATTAGAATCTCAAATCACCGATTTACAAGGAGACCCTGCTTATAGAATAGAGCGTTATAAAAAACATAATGATAGTATCTACTGGGAATTGGTTGATGTTTGGAGCAGTAAAATCTCAACCACTAACTACCAAAAAGTAGAAGAAAACATCCGTTATGTAAAATTGATTTTTCCTATTCGTGCCAACAAAACTTGGGATGGTAATAATTTTAATAATGAGGGGCAAATGATGTACGAATATACGTCTGTTCATCAAGCTGAAAACATTGGAGGTCATTCGTTAGATTCAGTTACAACAGTAATTCAACAAAATGATGTCAACCTTATCAGTCAACAACTTTATGAAGAAAAATTTGCAACGAAAATTGGAATGATATATCAAAAACGGTTGAGTAGAAAACGAGCCAACCTATCTGCTCCTTGGTTGGGTTTTGATGTTACCATGATTTTAGCCACCTACGGAAACGAATAAATGCTTTTTAAATAATGACTTATAACCAATCAAGCTTAACAGCATTTGCTTCAAAATTTATCAACCATACCAACCGCCATATTTTTCTTACAGGAAAAGCAGGAACAGGAAAAACTACCTTCTTAAAACACGTTGTACAACATACTCACAAAAAAGTAATTGTTGCTGCCCCCACCGGAATTGCAGCCATAAATGCAGGAGGTGTAACACTGCACTCTTTATTTCAATTACCTTTTGGTTATTTTATCCCCGAAGATAATAGTGCTAATTATTTTAATGAAAATCAACAAATAAATACGCCTACCTCTTTATTAAAAAATGCCAAACTCAATAGAAATAAAATAAAACTTTTAAGAGAGCTGGAATTATTAATAATTGACGAAGTAAGTATGCTTAGAGCAGATTTATTGGATGCTATTGATACCATGCTCAGAAGTGTGAAAAGAAGAAGAAACATTCCTTTTGGAGGAGTTCAATTACTACTAATTGGGGATTTATTGCAACTTCCTCCGGTTGTAAAAGATTTTGAATGGAATGTGTTGAAAAACTACTATTCGTCAATTTATTTTTTTAATGCTCAAGCATTTAACAACTCTCCTCCTATCCAAATTGAGTTAGACAAAATTTATCGCCAGGCTGATACTAAATTTATTGGCTTACTTAATAATTTAAGAGACAACAAAGTTTCTCCAGAAGATATTACAACACTAAAAGCTCATTTTCAACCCAATTTTAAACCAAAACCTGATGAAGGATTTATACGACTAACTACTCATAACAAGCAAGCCGATAGCTATAACAGAGAAGAATTGGATAAATTAAACGCTGCATCTTATTATTTTCAGGCAGATATAGAAGGTGATTTTAGTCCTTACAACTACCCTCTCGATGAAAGTTTAGAGCTAAAGAAAGGTGCTCAGGTAATGTTTATTAAAAACGACCCTAGCGGAAAACAACAGTTTTTTAATGGTAAAATTGGTGTGATAACCGATTTAAGCGATGATAGTATTGAAGTGAAAACGAGTGATGGCGACTTAATTATAGTCGAGAAATATACTTGGGAAAATGTAAAATATCAACTCAACCCGGCAACTAATGAAATTGAAGATAATGTAGTAGGAAAGTTTATTCAATATCCCTTAAAACTTGCTTGGGCGATAACCGTTCATAAAAGTCAGGGATTAACTTTTGATAAAGCTATTATAGATATTGGGAATGCATTTGCTCAAGGGCAAGTCTATGTTGCTCTTTCGAGGTTAAGAAGTTTAGATGGCTTGGTAATGACCAGTAACCTCAACACTAATAGTTTATCTATTGATCAACATATTGCCCAGTTTTGCCAATCGAAACCAGATATTGAAGCCATAGAAAACATTTTAAAAACTGAAGAGAAATATTTTTTCTTAAATTATTTAGTAAATAGCTACGATTTATCAGATTTGCTTTATCAGTTAAAAGCTCATGCAGAAAGTTATACCAAAGCAGAAAACCTTTCTGCAAAACAAGCTTATTTGGAGTGGGCAAAAACACTTCAAAGCAAAGTAGAGGAATTAGTACCTCCAGCAGAAAGTTTTAAAAGACAGCTTAAAAAAATTATTTCCGAAAACAATGACCAACAACATTTATTTGAAAGAATAACTGCTGCCAACAATTATTTTACTCCATTATTAAAAACCCAATCTGAAGCTATTTTTGAACATATTGAGAACTTAAAAACCAAAACCAAAGTAAAAAAATACATTACTGAGCTTAAAGAGTTAGAAAGCTATTTTTTTAAACAAATTCAACAACTAACAAAAGCGAAAACACTAGTAGAGTCAGCACTTAACAATCAGGAGTTTGATAAGAGTAAACTAAGTTCTAAGGAAGAAGTTGAAACCCGCACCGAAAAACTAAAAAAAGTAGAAAAGAAAGCTCCAAAAGTCGACACCAAAAAAGTGAGTTTTGATTTATACAAAGCAGGTAAAAATGTAAAAGAAATTGCCAAAGAAAGAGGTTTTGTAGAAAGCACCATTATCGGACATTTAGCTCATTATGTTGGGGTGGGAGAAATTGACATCGCCACCTTACTTCCTAAAAAAACCATTGATGCTATTACTAAGGTGTACAAAAAAAACAAGGAAATTTCCGGACTAAATGAACTCAAATCCCAATTAGACAATAGTATTTCTTATAGTGATATTAAAATGGTGTTGGCTGCTTTACAGAAAGAAGGTTGACTCCAAATCAATTCCCGAAAACCATTTTTCCATCTACAAAAGTTTTTTCTACTTTAGTTTTAAGGAGTTCTTGTTCATCAACTTTCATAATATCTCTGTTCGTGATAATAAAATCAGCACTTTTACCTACTTCTAAACTACCTTTTTCTTCTTCTTCAAAATTAGCTATGGCAGCCCAAATAGTCATCCCTTTTAATGCTTCTTCTCTACTCAATGCATTTTCCATCATTAAGCCTTGTTCAGGTTTTCCTTCTAGGTTTTTTCGAATAGTAGCACTATAAAAAGTATATAATGGATTAATACCTTCCACAGGAAAATCAGTTCCCAAGGCTATCATGCCCAATTGGTTTAATAAATCTTTATAAGCATAAGCTGTTTTCATTCTGTCATCACCTAATTTTTCTGCTGCCCACTCCATATCAGACATCGCATGTGTAGGCTGAACAGAAGGAATAATGGTTAGTTTTCTAAATTTTTCTAAATCTTCCGGATGAACTACTTGAGCATGTTCTATTCGCCATCTTTTATCATTAGTTGTTGTTAACGCTTGCTCATAAACTTTCAATATCATCCGAGTAGCAGAATCACCTATAGCATGTGTATTCATCTGAAAACCTTTTTCAGCTATTAATGGTGCATATTTTTCATAAAATTCGAGTTCATGTAAAATCAACCCTTTATTATGCTTAGTAGTATGGTAATCATGTAACAAACAAGCACTTTCTGAACCCAAAGAACCGTCAGCATAAAACTTAAAAGAAGCAACATTTAATTTAGATGTTTTGTAGGTACCTTTTTCTAGATAATAATCAAGTAATTCAGGTGTTGCACTTACCATGGCATACACTTTAATATGAAGCTTATTGGCTTGTTGCAATTTATCAATCAACTCAATATCAGATTTTTCTATGCCGGCATCATCTACCGTTGTTAATCCAACTTCAAAAAGATATTTTTCTGCTTCAATTAAAGCTTTTTCTATCTGAGCATTAGTATATTCCGGCAACTGATTTTGTACATGCATTTTTGCATTATCAATTAAAATTCCAGTAAGCTTTCCATTTACTAAATCAATTCTACCTCCTTCAATTTTTATATTTGCTGTTATTCCTGTTAAATCCATTGCTTTTTGATTAACCAAAGCTGCATGTCCATCCACTCTTGACAGAAAAACAGGATTATCAGGAAAAAGTTCATCTAACTTTTCTTTAGTAGGTATTTTTTTATCTTGCCAAAAATTTTCATTCCAACCTCTTCCTATTATCCAACTACCTTTGGGTGTTCCATTTTTGGCTACAAACTGCTGAAGTCTTTCTATCACTTCATCAAAAGAATTAGAACCAATTAAATTTACTTCTAACAAATTTTTAGCATACCCAACAAAATGACAATGAGCATCAATAAATCCAGGGTAAATGGCTTTTTTTTCCGCATCAATAACTTCTGCTGCATAATATTTATTTAAGATTTCATTTTCAGGTCCTATCGCTACAATTTTACCATCTTTAATTGCCATAGCCTGAACAACTTCAAACATATCATTTACCGTATAAATAGTACCATTTCTAACAATTAAATCTACCTGAGCATTTTCTCTACAAGCCATTAAAGAAAATACTATGAAAAGAAAAAGAATTTTTATTTTATGCTGCATCTGTAAAAAAACCATTTTTGTAAGAAGTAAAATTAACTATATCAAAGCAATCTATTAGCGATAAACTGTAAAATAAGTTTGCTATATTTACACCGATTATTTAATTTTATATCGTGGTATAAAAATTGAAGAAACAACCATAAACAATTCAATCGACTATGAAAACAACAACAAAAATATTAGGCTCATTATTTTTCTCCATTTTATTTTTAGGAACAACTAATAGCTTTGCTCAACAAAAAGCTAAAATAAAAATAAACAAAGAAGTTCTTAAAGAAAAAATAGCTGAAAAACAAAATGCCAATGTAAGTAATGTTGATGCTTCAAAAGTGTTAAGTAAAACCAACCAAGCAATAACAGCTGCATTTACTACTGTTAATGAAAAAAAAGTATATACTGGAGATTTATCTAAAGCTGTTCATCATCAAAAAATAGCTAAAAAATTAATGAGTGAAAACAAAAATTTCAGAGCTATTCACCACAGTCGTATGGCAAGGACATTAGCTTTTAGAGCATTAAGACTAAATAAAGAACCTATCTTAGATGAGTGGGACTACAGCATGGAAGAACAAGAACTTTTTGGAAACGGTATTCCTGATGGAGAACTTATTGATGAACTTAACAATACTTACCCCAATAATCAGTTTTTAGATGAGAAGATTACTGAAAAAGATTTAAAAGATATTGAAGTTAAAGAGTTAGATCCAGCAGATAGTAACAATAATTAAAAATAAATTAAGAATTTTTTAAGCTGTCCTGAACTATACATCAAGACAGCTTTTTTTATTTTTGTATAATAAATGTTAAAGTACCGATTACTAACAGACGATGAACTTAAAGAACTAGAACACGAGTTCAAGCAATTTTTAATTGTAAATGAAATTTATGATGAAGAATGGAGGAAATTGAATGCTGAAAAAAGTAAAAAAGTTGATGAATTAATAATTATGTTTAGCAACTTAGTAATAGAAAAATCGCTAAAAAGAATTCAATATCTGGAAATTGCTACCTCTGAAGGAATTAACGCTTACCATTGTAAAGACGATGAAATTGAACTAATTGGCATAAGTACGCAACAAACAGGTATTAATTTTTTAAGTTTAACTCCCGATGAACTCTCTTCCACTCCACTTTCCATTTTTATGACATCAAAAAAATATGAGAAAGAAAGAGAAACTACCATTTTTGAGATGCTCAACTCAGGATGCGGTATAATTGATGAAAAAAGATATGGACAGTTAAGACTTGCTTATGAATACTCTACCAAACCAAGACAGAATTAGATTAGAGATTTGATTATTAAATGTGACCCCATAAACTAACTTTAAAAATGAAAAGCTTTTTAACCTCAGTTACTCTTCTTAGTTTTTTGTTTTTAAGCGGACAATCTCCTACTAACAAAATCTTTACTGAGTTTTTGCAACATAAGGCTTTAAAAAATGCATCAGTTAGCTTTTATGTTTACAATTTAAATGACAACCAAACTATTATTGACCATAATGTGGACTTGGCTTTAGTTCCAGCCTCCTCATTAAAATTGATTACCACAGCTACAGCTCTTGAAATTTTAGGCGAGGCTCACAGGTTTACTACCACCATTTGCTATTCAGGAAAAATAGAAAATAGTGTTTTAAATGGCAACCTTTTCATCAAAGGTGGTGGAGACCCTGCACTTGGTTCTCACAGATATCGTTCATATTACGGAGCGTTTTTAAGCAATTGGAGTACTTCCATTAAAGCTTTAGGAATAGATTCTATTAATGGGAAAATTATTGCTGATGCTAGTATTTTTGATAACGAAGTCCCTCCTACATGGATTTGGCAAGATTTAGGCAACTATTTTGGTGCAGGAGCAAACGGATTAAGCATTTATGAAAATTTCTACACCTTAGCACTTTCATCAAAAAATGAAGCTCAAAAAACAACTATTAGCCAAATTAATCCACACATTCCATTTTTAAATGTTGACAATAATGTTTTAGGAACTTCCACCAATAAAGATTTGTCTTTTATTTATGGAGGGCCTTTTCAATACAACAGGTACATTTCCGGAGAAATACCCAAAAACCGAAGTGAATTTAAAGTTAAAGGCTCAATTCCTGATCCTGCATACTTATGTGCTTACGAATTGGATAGTGTGTTAAAAACATCAGGAATTAAAATAGCTTATCAACCAACAACTAAAAGGCTATTAGGTGATAGTTTTATTGAAGATACTACTATAGAAGTTACTTTAACTCAATCACCAACACTTGCTTCACTAATTCAACAAACCAATTTGTACAGTATCAATCTGTATGCTGAACATTTACTCAAGCATATTGGTTTAACCGTTAAAAAAGAAGGCTCTACAATTGCAGGAACAGAAGCTTTAGTTAGCTTTTGGAAAGAAAAAGGAATTGATACCGATGGAATGTATCTTTATGATGGCAGTGGACTTTCTAGATTTAACACTATAACTACAAAACAGCTAGTTTCTATTCTATCTGAAATGGATAAAAGCCAACATAAAGAAGTGTTTTACAATTCTTTATCTATAGCAGGGAAATCCGGCACACTATCGAATATTGCCAAGGGAACTGCTGCCGAAGGTAAAATTTACGGTAAAAGTGGATACATGACAAATGTAAGGAGCTACTCAGGTTATGTTATAACAAATAGCAATAAAAAAATAGCATTTGCCATAATCGTGAATAATTACAATTGTTCCGCTTATGAAATGAAAAAAATGTTAGAAAAAATTATGGTAAGTTTAGTAAACGAATGAATAGTTTAATTATTAAACTGCCTTTAGTTTACCGTTTTTAGATTCTCCTAAAACAACTACATCTTTAACTCTCTCGTATTCTTTAATTGCAGATAACATCGCTTCTTTTGAATCTCTTCTAATTTTGATTCCGGATTTAGCACCTTTATTTCTAATTTCTAAATAAAATCCGTCTTTAAGTTTGGTAGGTTTTGTTGCTGGTCTTCCCATCGTATATATATTAAAAAGTTGTGTCTAAAAAATTATTATAATCTAAATTACACTTTTTTTTGGAAATTCCTAATAATAACGATTTTATTTAACAATAATTAACTTAGGTCGGAATATTTTTTTTCTTTCTTTACAAAGTAATGATAGAGAATACTTTTAGGATAAATTGTATCGGGAATTGCGTTCGTTTTAATCAGTTTCTCAGTCTTTTTGAACACATAAGTGTAAAAAGCAAAGTGAGCCTTAATAATGGCTGAAAAATGGCTTATTTTACCTTCTGTAAGAAATTTAATACCTGCCAAACCGTCTAAAAAAAGTCTTCCTAATAATACTCCAATCTTTTTACCTTGTGGTAAGTTTTTATACAACATTATTAGATTATTCCTAAAATTTAAAAAGGTTTTTTGTGGTTTTGATTTATGTAGCGTTCCTCCTCCAACGTGGAAAACAGTAGATTGAGGTACATATTTAATTTTCTTTCCTATATTTTGAATTCTCCAGCACAAATCAATTTCCTCCATGTGTGCAAAGAAAAAAGGATCTAATCCGTTTAGTTGATGATAAACATCTGCTCTAACAACCAAACAAGCTCCAGTTGCCCAAAAGATTTCTATTTCATCGTTATATTGTCCTTTATCCTCTTCTAAAGTTTCAAAAATTCTTCCTCTACAAAAAGGATAACCATATTTATCCATAAAACCTCCTGCTGCTCCGGCATATTCAAAATGTGTTTTTTGGTGAAAGGCTTTTATTTTTGGCTGACAAGCAGCAACATCATTATTATTTTTTAATACTTCTAAACATGGTTGAAGCCAATTTTCCGTTACCTCAACATCCGAATTAAGCAACACGTAAACATCTGAATTAACTTGCTTCAGAGCTTCATTATACCCTTTAGCAAAACCGTAATTTTCAGCAAGCGTTATTGTGCGTATTTGAGGGAAATTTTCCTTTAAAAAAGACAGTGAATCATCTGTAGAGCAATTATCAGCAACAATAAGTTCAGCAAAAGAAGTGTGTTCTATTAAGTTTGGTAGAAACTTTTCTAAAAAATGTTTTCCATTCCAATTTAAAATTACAACAGCTACTGAATTCAAAGACATTTATTATCGTGGGTTATTATAAAAATCATCAGCTCTTCCACCCCAATGTTGGCTATTGTTTTGCTCTTCCATATCTACAGGCTGGTTGGTTCTTTTATGTAACTGAACTTTCCATTGAGGATTATTTAATTCTCCCGGTAAATTGGAGTGTAATATTGGAAAATCATTGCTTACTAAATCAGGGTTATAAAACACAAAACGAATATTACTAAAATTTTGAACTTTGTAATAATGCCATATTTCATAAGGATAAGCACTCGGTTCATTTTTCTGTTCTACAATGGTATTTGGCTTACCATGCTTTAAATACACTCTTCCTCTATCAGTTTCATATCCTTTTTTAATGGCAGTACTGTATTCTTTATTCACAACCTCAACTTCTTTTTTATATTCTTCCCAAGCTTCTTTTGGATTTTCCGTATCACGAGTAAACCAAAAATTATAAAAATATTTTTGCATTAACTCTTTATCCTTGCCTTTTAACTGATTCCTAGCGTAATTTAACTCTATCACAGTAGAAATTGGCTCTACACTTCTTATGTACTCTATAAGTTGTTCAGCATCCATATCTATAACAAAAGTACTTTCAAAATCAACATTAGCGATATCAGGCACTAATGCCGGATTACTTCTTTGAAAAAACACTTTTTTCTGCAACATTAATTCATTGGATTTATCTCTGGCTTCAATTACCAAATTATAATTACCCGAAGCCAAATTAACAATATTGAAAGATTTTAGAATAATATTTACAGGCTTAGCCGATTCTCTTACAAATCCTTTAAGATTTCCCACTACCGTATTTGTTTCGTAAGACTCTATGGCATACGTTACCAAATAACTTTCATCTGCTCCCAATAATTTATCTGCATTATATATCTCTGCATAAAAAGCTATTTTTTCAACATCTTCAGGAAAAAAATCTGAAGTATAAGGCAAAATATCATATCCACTTTTAGAAATAATGGATTTAGTAGTAGTTTTTGATAAGGATTCAATAAATTCAATATCCGAAATATTCATTTTCTTATCATTATAATTCACATTCAATACTTGTGTAGATTTAAAAGGCGTTAATGTACTATTGACATCTCTAATGTTTATTTCAAACTCATAGCTTCCATTAGGAATAGAAATTCTTTGTTGATCTATAAAGTTGGCGAGTATCACGGTGTCTTCATTTTCCGGACTGAGTAAATTATATTTTTTGAATTTTTTAATTTCTTCTCCTTGTTTAAACAGGTAAGTTATTTCTATTGTTCCTTGAAATTTATTATTTTCATTTTTAAGATAATTGATAGAGCTACCTTCTACCGAAAGATAAGTTTCTATATACGGACCATTTTCAGGAGAATAGAAAGTACAGTAAGTAAAATAGGCTTTTAGGTTTTGTGCCGTTAATTTATTGGCACTAACGAATAAAAATACTATTGAAAAAAGAACAATTAATTTTATTTTATAATTTTTTAATACCACGTATTTGAGATTAAATTTTAAAGTTTATAATTATTGGTTTTATAAGTGCTTCAATATCAAAAAACATGCCCAAAAAGCCAACAAGAATACAAAAATAACTATTTATCTGTTAAGAGGGGATGAATATTTATTTTTTCAAAAAAATTAAAAAAACATTTCATATTTAAAATCTATTGCTACTTTTGCAGCGGAGAAATGGCAGAGCGGTCGAATGCGGCAGTCTTGAAAACTGTTGTACCGCAAGGTACCGGGGGTTCGAATCCCTCTTTCTCCGCCAGGTCGAAATGCAAAAAGACGCAAAAAAACCTCAATCCCTTATTACTTAACCGTTTTAAGGGATTTTTCTTTTTACAAGAAATCGTAAAAATCACTTAAAAACTCAAAATTGGGTTGCCCTTTTAGTTGTCCTTTTTCATTTCAGGGTAACTAGGGCAACTACTATTATAAAAAGTTAGTATTCAAATATATAAAATTGACAAATTTTGACAATTTTTATAATTCACTTGCAGGTTTAATTATAACTTAAAAATCTGTGATATGAAAAAAATGAGTTTAATCCTTTTCGTTTAGGCTGACAAATTAAATAATGAAGGAGACGTTCCTCTTTATTTGAAAATTAAATTGCCTGATTCCTATACAAGTATTGGATTAGGAATAAAAGTAAATCTAATAAGATGGAAACAAACCAATCAATTTAAGAAATCAAGAATCAACGAAGAGATACTTCTGAAAAATAAAATTAACCAAGTAATTGGTGAAATTATCTCAATTCATGATAAATTGATTTTACGTGGTTTGCCTTTCGGTGCAGATAAAATAAAGAAATTTTATTTAAATGGCGATTTAGAATTAAAAAGTAAAGACATTATACTTTCTGAACTTTTTGACAAACATCAAAAAATGTTTATCCCGCTTGTGGAAAATAAAATTAGAGCTAATGATTTCATTACTTCACATGTGAAATTTCTTAAAAAAAATAATTATGTATAGTTATTTTACCTACAACAAATCAAACAATTTCGTTCCCAAACTAATGGCATTGTCAATTAACTCGTTGGCTTCTTCAATTTCATCTGTAGCTACTTGAAACTGTTGAGCAATAACTTTAAGCTCATCAATATCATCCTGTGTAAAACCAAAATCAGCATTGTTAATTGGTGCCACTAAGATACTAACACGCTTTGTTTCAAGATTGTCAATTAAGTTGGTTAATTCGGCTTTTTTTAAACCGTTTGCTTTAGATCGAACTAATTTGAGTTCATCAATTTTTTCATCAAAATCAGCTAATGTCATAAGTTAATCGTTTAGTTTATCAATAAATGGTTCTGCTTCCTTAATGGCTTGATTTGCTTTAGATATATAATCTTTATATTGATTAAGATCTAAATCAATTTGTTCAAGCAATCGTTCTGAAGGTCGTTTGGCTTGTAAATAAGCATCTAATTTTTCAATTGCATCTGCTTTTGCTTTTTCGCCCTCTAACAAAAAATTAGAAGCAGTAGCCAACTTGCTTTTAGCCTCATTTAAATCCTGATCTCTTTTCTTTTTATTCTCCTCTGCTGTTTTTATGTAGTTCATAATTTTCTGACGAGCTGTTTCCTCTCTAACCTTCTTCTCTGCCTCACTTAATTTCTCATTTTCATATATATTTTTTAACTCATCTAGCATTGCTTGATGGTAATTTTCCAATGACTCTTCATAAGTTTTCTGACTCCTTGCTATTTCAGCATCAAGCACTTGATTAAAAGCAATCAGAATAACATGATGAAAAGTTTGATGAGCTTCCAAAGATGTTTTTTGCTTGGTAACAAGATTGGTGGAAGCTGTTCGTACTTCTTTTGATATTCCACAACTTAGGAAGAATGAAAAAAACAATACACTTAAAAGGCTAATAGTAAAAATACGTTTCATTAGTTTACATTTTAATTATATACTTGGCACTAGTAACACTACCATTTTTATTTAAATTCACAGATAACAAGTTAATTGTAAATAATTTATCAAACGTAAACTAAAAATAGTTAAAATCAAAAAAATGGTTCATCCATCTAACTAACGGTCGATTTTGAGCAATGAACGGTCATTTTTTCCCATAATTTTTTTGATTTAAATAAATTACAACTTTATATAAAACTGATTCCTATTTAATTTTATAAATTAAACCTCTGAATAACAAATAGTTTTTTATATTTGATACCTGTTATTTTAAAATTAAATATCAATTCAAATGA
>DATCTM010000096.1:0-3905 GCA_036567945.1 Vicingaceae bacterium | reverse complement strand
TATGAAAGATATAGAGAAAAAGTTACCTCAAAAAGAATTTCAAAGAGTACACCGTTCGTTTATTGTTAGAATAGATAAAATTTTAGCCATAGAACAACCTAATATTGTAATAGAAGGCGGCAAAAAATTGATACCTATTGGCGGCTCGTATAAAGATGAGTTAATTAAGCGAATTAATTTGATTTAAAAGTTCCTTAACCCGCTTATGCCTATATAGTTCTTTTGGATTTTTCCAATAGACAAATCCAGTTTCAACTTCATTTTGGAAATTTTTGAGCCACGAAAAAATTATCAGGAATCTCTATTAATGTTTATTAGCTTAAATTTCGCATTGATGTCATTCATGAGGAACCAACCTTGTCAAACAGTAGGTTACCAATATAAGTGAACTTGAGAGAAATACCTTTTTGGTTGACCTACAAGCCATCTTTAATATGTTTGAGGAAATTTTTTAGAAACAATAAAGAATAGTGGAAAAGGATGTTGTAATGCAAGCAGAAAAAATGAAGATATACATTAAAAATATGGTATGCAACCGCTGTAAAATGGTGGTAAAAACAATCCTTGAAAAATTGGGACTTCACCCTGTGCAAGTGGAATTAGGAGAAGTTACCTTACAAGAAAATGATATTTCCGTTATAAAAGAACAACTCAAGCAAGAACTTCAATCTTTTGGTTTTGACCTTTTGGACAATAAAAAGACCAAAACCATTGAAAAAATAAAAAATCGGATTATTGATTTGGTTCACAATAAAAATAGCAACTTACAAATAACACTTTCCGACTATTTAGTACAAGAACTCCATCAAGATTACAGTGCGTTGAGCAATTTATTTTCACAAGTTGAAGGAATTACTATTGAGAAGTATTACATTATTCAAAAAATTGAAAAAGTAAAAGAACTGTTGGTATATGATGAACTTTCGTTGAGCGAAATCGCTTTCCAACTCAATTATTCAAGTGTTGCTTATTTAAGTAATCAGTTTAAAAAAGTAACAGGCCTTACACCAAGTCATTTTAAAAGGATGCAAACAATTAAACGCAGACCTTTAGAAGAGTTGTAAATCTTACAAATTCATTCCAAAATAGTACAATATTTAATTACTGAAAAGGATAGACCTTTGTGTTATAATCAAAAAACATAAAATTATGACACACACTTATCAACTAACAGGAATGACTTGTGGAAGCTGTGAAGCTAAAGTAAAATCGGCTTTGTTTTCTGTAAATAATGTAACGGCTGTAGAAGTTTCAAAAGACAACAATACGGCAACCATCACAATGGAAAAACACATTGCGTTGTCCAACCTACAAAACGCATTAGACGACAAATATCAAATTTCTGCCATACAGCATAACGAAGTAATGGAACAAACCAAATCTTGGTTTGCTATCTATAAACCCGTTCTGCTCATCTTTGTGTATATTTTTTTAGCTACTGCTCTTGTAGAACTCACTGCTGAAAATATAGACATTTCAAGATGGATGCGGCACTTTATGGCAGGATTCTTTTTGACTTTTTCGTTTTTTAAGATGTTGAACTTAAAAGGGTTTAAGGACAGTTATTTAATGTATGATATCATAGCACGGAAATTTCCAGCTTGGGGTTACATCTATGCTTTTACAGAATTATTATTAGGAATAGCATTTCTAATTAATTTCAATCCAATTATAACAAACAGCGTAACCTTTGTGGTAATGTCAGTAAGTATTATTGGAGTTTTACAAACTGTATTGGACAAAAAAACGATTAAATGTGCTTGTTTGGGAGATGTTTTTAATCTACCAATGAGTACAGTAACCATTATAGAAGACGGACTAATGATTATAATGAGCCTTGGCATGTTGTTTATGGTGTTGGGTTAAATAAAGCTCAGTTAACTATATAAGTGAATTTGAAAGAAATACCTAATTGATTGGGTCGTTATACACTTGAAAAAATATATAAGTAACTATAAAGGTACATATATGAGTTATGGGTAACGGTTAACATATTGATAACCAAGATAAATAATCCCAACAATTTTCTACTCTCTAGACTTTGACAAAATAATTTTTCTTCAAAAATTTGCGTAGTTAAATAACTACATTTATATTTGTAGTCAAATAACTACATAATGAATTTAAGAAGAGACGTATTTCAAGCAATTAGTGACCCGACAAGACGGGCTATTTTACTTTTACTTGCATCACAATCTATGACAGCAGGCGCAATTGCTTCTAACTTTGAAACAGCCAGACCTACAGTTTCCAAACATCTACAAATATTGTCAGAGTGTGAACTGTTAAGGCAAGAACAACAGGGACGTGAGATATATTATCACTTCAATCCTGAAAAAATGAAAGAAATAGCCGATTTTATAGAACCATTCCGACAAATGTGGGACACTAAGTTTAATAAATTGGAAACAGTAATGAAAAAATATAAAAACAAATAATATGGAACAAAAAACAAAAATCCATGCTGAAGAAGGTAGTCAAGAGTTGGTAATAACAAGAGAATTTGATTTACCTGTAGAATTGCTTTTTAAGGCATATTCAGAATCCGAACTTGTTGAACAATGGATGGGAACAAAAGTGATAAAACTTGAAAATAAAAATCATGGAAGTTACCAGTTTGAAACTTCATATAATGGCAATGTAGTATTTAAAGCTAATGGGACAATTCACAAAATTGTTCCAAATCAGAAAATTATACGAACATTTGAAATGGAAAATTCATCTATTGGTGTTCAACTTGAATTTTTGGAATTTGAAAAACTTAATGACAACACCAGTAAACTGACAATTCAAGTAATTTATAAATCAGAGAAACATCGAGCAGAACAACTAAAACTACCTTTTGCTTATGGGTTAAATATGGCACACGATAAATTGCAAGAAATCTTGAACAATTTAAAATAATGAAATATGGAAAAGAGAAACAAAATCATTTATTGGGTACTTACAATATTCCTTTCAATCGGAATGTTGGCTGGCGGAATACAACAAATGCTTCAAATAGGCGGGTATAACGAAATAGTTACTAGTCTTGGTTATCCATTATATCTTTTAAGTATCCTTGGAGTATGGAAAATCTTGGGCGTAATTGCCATTCTCATTCCAAGGTTTCCATTATTAAAAGAATGGGCTTATGCAGGGTTTTTCTTTGCAATGTCGGGAGCTTTTATTTCGCATATAGTAGTTGGACAAGCATTTGTAGAAGCTATTCCGTCTTTAATATTAATGATTGTAACTGTATTGTCATGGTATTTCAGACCTGCTAATAGAAAAATCAATTTTAGTAAACCTGTTTAAAGCCTTAAAGACAATGGAAAATTTAATTATTGAGGAAGGTGTAGTACACATTGTACCCGATGATATAAAAGCAGTTTTAATTTCTAAACCTGAACTGTTGGAAAAATGGAATAAACTGACACCACTTGCACGTAATGAATGGATTTGCTGGACAACAATTGTAAAGCAGGAGAAAACACGAAAAGAACATATTCAACGACTAAGTGAAGATATATTGGAAGGTAAAAAGCGTCCGTGCTGCTGGCCTGGTTGTCCTCATAGGAGAGAATCAGCTAAAAAGTGGTTCAAAAATTTGGATACTTAAAGGAATAAGGGGGTCGAATAAGAAATTCCTGCCCATACACACAATTTCGTTAATAAGGGTTTTAACGGTATGAGAGGTGTTGTAGAGCACTTCAACTTTTCATGTAGCTTAATAGGAAATCATCAGCAATCCCTTTGATTATATTATTAAACGTTAAGCTCCATCCACAATAAACACCTTGTTTAAGCTTTCTATTTTATGGATAGAAATGTTGTACTCTTTAAAAATAGTTGAAAGTAGTTGTTCTATATTTTTAACCTGTTGTTTCGTCTCAAAATCAAAACTTACAAAATTAAAAATAACA
>DATCTM010000095.1:0-6693 GCA_036567945.1 Vicingaceae bacterium | reverse complement strand
GTGCCATGTATTTAATCCTATATGATGGTGATATCCACCGGCAGAAATAAATGCTGCCTGACTTCCATATAACATGGTCACTTCAAAACCTAATAAGTCTCGATAAAATTCAAGTGAACGATTAAGGTCGGCTACTTTGAGATGAACATGTCCAATACGTGTTTGGGCTGGTATTTTATATGTTTCCATGATAGTATTTTTTATTTCCCTCCAACCATTTTTTTAATCTCGTTGAGTTTCATCAAAGCTTCAACGGGCGTAAGGGTATTGATATCAATAGTAATTAGTTCTTCTCTAATTTGTTCTAAAACAGGGTCGTCCAATTGAAAGAAGCTTAATTGCATGTCTTCAACTGTTGGTTTAGCACTTACTTTTTTATTTTTGCTGCTGCTTACATGCGAATTTTCCAATTGTTTCAGGATGTCGTTAGCTCTATCCAACATAATTTTAGGCATACCTGCCATTTTTGCAACATGAATACCAAAGCTATGATTACTTCCACCTTGTACCAATTTTCTTAGAAAGTGAATTTTGTTATTAATTTCTTTAACAGAAACATTAAAGTTTTTAATTCGCTTAAAGCTGTTGGTCATATCATTAAGCTCATGATAATGCGTAGCAAAAAGTGTTTTCGCTCTATGTGTAGGATGTTCATGTAAATATTCAGCTATGCTCCAAGCTATGGAAATACCATCGTAAGTGCTTGTACCTCTACCAATTTCATCTAACAAAATTAAACTTCTCTCCGAAAGGTTATTTAAAATACTGGCCGTTTCATTCATTTCTACCATGAAAGTAGATTCTCCTTGAGAAATGTTGTCTGAAGCTCCAACTCGGGTAAAAATTTTATCAACTACACCAATAATAGCATGTTTGGCAGGGACATAAGAACCAATTTGAGCTAACAGTGTAATTAAAGCAGTTTGCCTTAATAAGGCTGATTTTCCTGACATATTTGGTCCAGTAATCATTATAATCTGTTGCTGACTATCATCTAAATAAATATCGTTAGCAACATACTCTTCGCCAATAGGCAATTGTTGTTCTATAACCGGATGTCTTCCTGATTTGATGTCAATAATTTTGGTATCGTTAACTTCTGGTCGGGTATAATTATGTTCTTTAGCAATAGTCGCAAATGACAATAAACAATCAAGTTGGGCAATTAAAACAGCATTTAACTGAATAGGTGTAATATAGTCTGCTAGCTCTAACACTAAATCGTTAAACAATTGTGTTTCGAGTACCAAAATTTTCTCATCAGCACCTAAAATTTTACTTTCATATTCTTTAAGTTCTTCAGTGATGTAGCGCTCTGCCTGAGTAAGTGTTTGTTTTCTGTGCCAAGTTGGAGGCACTTTGTCTTTATGTGTATTTCTTACTTCAATATAATATCCGAAAACATTATTAAATGCAATTTTTAAACTTGGAATACCGGTAAGTTCACTTTCTCTTTCTTGAATTTCTACCAAAGCATCTTTTCCGGAATGTAATATTTTTCGGAGTTCATCTAATTCTTTAGCAACATTATTTTTTATCACATTTCCTTTGGCAATAGCTACAGGAGGATCGTCAAAAATGGTAGCTTCTATTTTGTTTTTTAAAATAGTACACGGATTAAGTTGTTCTCCAATTTTTTTTAAAGCAGTATTATCATTAGATAAACAAGCTGTTTTTATGGGTTCTATAGCCAATAAAGCCCGCTTTAGCTGCATCACTTCTCTCGGGTTGATCCTTCCTGTGGCTACTTTTGAAACCAGTCTTTCTAAATCGCCAATTTCGTGTATGGCGGTTTTAATGGTTGTTGCAAAATCAGTTAGATTAACGAAAGTATTTACTATTTCTAAACGAGCATTAATTGGAGCCACATCCTTTAACGGTAGGGTAACCCAACGTTTCATTAAACGAGAACCCATTGGAGAAATGGTGCAATCGATAATGTCTATAAGTGTTTTGGCATTTTCGTTGGGAGAGTAGATTAACTCTAAGTTTCTAACTGTAAATTTATCGAGCCAAACATATTTATCTTCTTCAATCCTTGATAAAGCGGTAATGTGTTTCACTTTTTCGTGTTGCGTTTCTGAGAGATAGTGCAAGGCAACTCCGGCAGCTACAATGGCATTGGAAAAATCTTCAACACCAAAACCTTTTAGCGATTTGGTTTGAAAATGATTTTGGAGAGTTTCCCTACCAAAATCTTCTGTAAATGCCCATTCATCAACAGCATAAGTGTAAAATTGGTTGCCAAAAAGTTCATGAAACTGTTTTTTGTCGTTGCGTTTAAAAAGCACTTCAGAAGGTTTAAAACCATGTAAAAGCTTATCGATATATTCTATACTTCCTTCGGCAGCTAAGAACTCTCCGGTAGAAATATCTAAAAAAGCAACTCCGGCACCTTTTTTTGTTAGTGAAACCGCAGCTAAAAAATTATTGGATTTATGATCTAAAATCTGGTCGTTAAAGGTTACTCCCGGAGTTACTAATTCAGTAACCCCTCTTTTAACTATCTTTTTTTCTTTGCTTGGAGCTTCTAATTGGTCGCAAATAGCAACACGCAATCCGGAACGAACCAATTTAGGCAAATAAGTGTTTAAGGAATGGTGTGGAAAACCGGCCAATTCTAATTTAGAAGAACCGTTGTTTCTGGCAGTTAGTACAATGCCTAAAATATTAGCGGCTTTAATAGCATCTTCACCAAAAGTTTCGTAAAAATCTCCTACTCTAAAAAGCAATAAAGCATCAGGGTATTTTGCTTTGATGGCATTGTATTGCTTCATCAAAGGAGTGATTGGTTTTTCTTCTTTTTTATCTTTTTTCAAGGCGGCTTGCATCTGTGTTTTAAAACTCACACAAACTTAAGTCATTGTCCTAAATTTTTGAAAAAATACCTATACCAACTAATGAATAGTTATTAACAGTAACAATAAACTTTAGTAATTTAATACTTAGCTTTTAAGTTAACAATAATTTCGTTAAAAAACTGATTAAGTGGTTTTTCGAGCATCATTTTCATAAAAGGGTTAATGTTAGCTTCGAAAACAAAAGAGGTGTTGGTTTTATTGTCCTCAATTTTTTCAAGATAAAAATTTAAGGTGAACTTGAATGGAGCTTTAAAAGAATCTAAATAAATTAAAGAGTTAGGAGTAGTGGCTACTTTTTTTAGCCCAACTTCTGCTAATCCCTTAATTTTAAAAGAACAATTATCGGAAGTAGCATTCCAATTTTCAATCTTTTCTGCAGGTAAAAATTCTTTAAGATTATTTAGGTCGGATAAAAGGTTGAACAAAATTTCGTCACTAGTATTTATAAGTTCTGCTTTTGGAGCAATTTTCATAAGTCTATTTTTAGTTAAATGAGTTAACTTAGAATGTATTTTTATTTATTTCACATCCCATGCTTTAGGATTATCTCTCCATTGGTTAAGAGAATCAACATCTTTTTCTGAAATATAGTTTGTTTTTACGGCAGTATCTAACAGTACATTGTAGTTACTTAAGGTGTATAATTTACACTTATTAGCCTCAAAATTTTTAACAGATTCGTCAAAATTATAAGAGAAGATAGCTAGCATACCTAATACGTTTCCACCATTTTTCCTCAGTTCTTCTACTGCTTTAAGGCTGCTACCACCTGTAGAAATTAAATCCTCAATAACTACAATGTTTTGACCTTTTTCTATTTCTCCTTCAATAAGGTTTTGCATACCATGCTCTTTACTGGAAGAACGAACATAAGCGAATGGTAGGCCTAACGCTTCCGCAACTAATACACCATGGGCAATACCTCCTGTTGCTACTCCTGCAATAACATCTACTGTTGGAAAAAATTCTTTAATGGCATCAACAAATTGCTGACGAATGTAGGTTCTTACAGGTGGATAAGACAATGCTTTCCTATTATCACAATAAATTGGTGACTTCCAACCTGATGCCCATGTAAAAGGATTTGCAGATTGCAATTTAATAGCTTTAATTTGCAGTAGTAATTCTGCAACTTTTTTTGCGGACTCATTATTAAATATCATGCTGCAAATGTATAAAGTTTTTGTTAACGATAAGGTTATTTTATTCACAAAAAACACCAAGTTATTAAGTGATATGGAAAATGTTTTGGTTCTCCATTATTACGATAACGCTATAGTATCTATGGTGGTGAATTTTTTAAAAAATGGTGGCAAACTTAAGCATTTAGTTTTTTTAACGCCTACTCCTGATCAAGATTTTGAAAGTTTTAAAAATAATTTTGAATTGATAACTGCAGCGGGAGGTAAGGTAAGTAATACTGAAGGAAAAGTTTTATTTATTTTTAGGTTAGGAAAATGGGATTTACCTAAAGGCAAAGTTGAGGCAAATGAAACACTTGAAGCTTCTGCAATAAGAGAAGTAGAGGAGGAGTGTGGTATTGGTAATTTAACGATTTTAAATCATATCAAAGATACATACCATATTTATGAATTAAATGGTAAAATGGTTTTAAAACAATCGGTTTGGTACTCAATGAAAAGTGATGATACAAGTGAGTTAGTGCCTCAAACAGAAGAGAATATTACGGATGCACGCTGGATGGATGATGAAGAGGTTCAACGAGAAGTACTGAAAAATACTTACCCATCCATCAAAGAAATCATTTGATATTATTTGTTGATGATGAGTTTTTTAGAGATTAATGAGTTGTTTATTTTAATGTTTACGAAATAAATACCTTGATCAAATTCGTTTACATCAATTTGTTCTGATAAGAATTTACCTGATAGAATTAAGGTTTTACTCATCACCTGTTGGCCAATGCTATTGTACATTTCGATACTAATTTCATTTCCTTTTTCACCTTCTAATTGTACCGTAAACTCATTGTTGGCGGGATTAGGATAAATTGAAATACCATTATTGCCATCAGCACAATTTACTGCTACCATATCAAAATATTCAAAATTTCCATTAAAATCGGTTTGTTTTAAGCGATAATAGGAAGTTCCATTTATTGGATTTACATCTCTAAAGAAATACGAATTAATATTATTGCTATTTCCGGCACCTTTTATAGTGGCAACGACTTCAAATGTTAGAGCATCTGAACTTCTTTCAATGGTATAAAAGTCATTATTTATTTCGGTAGCTGATAACCATTTTAAATCTACAGCACTGTTTGTCGGAGCACATGTTGCATTAAAAGATATTAATTCTATAGGTAAAGGAGGGTTAACAGCTCCTTCTATGGTAATATCGAAATCACAATCACTTCCGGCAAAACCATCAACAGCAATATAATAAGTAGTATTTGGTGGGAGTAGAATCGGTCCAAATTGAAAAGCAGTAGTATCATTACTGGCGGAGCAGAAAATTTCTGAATAAGTCATAGGGTCACAACTAACAGTAGCTTGCACTATGGAAACTTGTATCCCGTTTTGTGAAGGGGAACAAACTTGGTTGTCAAAGATGATGGTAACACTATCTCCACTGCTATTTGTAGTAAATTGATACCATACGGTATTTTCAAGTGTGATACCTCCACATCCGCTAAAAAAAGGTTCTTCGCTTAAATTAACAGTAGCATTACTGGTTTGTGTAGCTGTTGTTGTCCCTAATCCTAAATCAATAGCATTACTACAATGATCGTTACAATTTGGCCAATTAACAGCATAACCATAAGCAGTATCGTTTTGAAAAATTTGGTCGTTAAATGAATTTGGGAAATTAATCCAAGCAACTACATTACTGTTGTTGTTAGGAACTGTTGTGTTGGTTAAAACTACTGTTGCAGAAGCACCTCCTGCAATATTTTGCCCTGTAAATGGTATAGTAACAGGTGCCCCACCATCAATGCTATACGTAATATCAAAACTGGTAAGGATAGGTGTAGCTGTACAAGGCAAAGCATTATTGGTAATAGTAGCTTCAATTTCATACTCGCTTCCCCAACAGCTGGCAACTAAAGTGAGAGCTGCATCTAAAGGAGTGTCAGTAATATGGAAGTTGTCAAAAGCAAAATTATACCAATTCGGATAATTTGGATTGCCATAATACGGACGAGCTAGTACTCTAAATTTTACACAGCTTTGTCCAACTAAAGTACATAAATCTCTTTCCATTCTTGTCCATGTATCTACTGGACTAGCTTGAGAATTCGCCCAATAGTTGGTTTGGTTGTACCAAGTAGCATTAGGACCATTGCCTAATTGAATCCATGTTGTTCCACCATTGGTGCTGTATTCCACTTTTACCCAATCCGAAGAATGTAAGCTGTGTTTAATATCAAAACTAAGTTGTGGATTTAAAAGGTTAGTAAAATCAAATACAGGACTTTCTATCCAAATTTGAGTTCCATCATAATAGGGAGCAGTAGTTTCGATGTACCAACTGTCACCATTTCCTTGAGGACCATTGAGATAAGGAATGTTTCCTAATAAGAAATTACGTCCACCATTCCCGGGAGGATTTTGTCCTGAGGCTAACCAATATCCATTTCCACTATTAAAATTTTCATAATATGGGAAACTAGAAATAATTACTTGAGTAACATTGATAGATGTTGCTAGAGTATCATTGCTAGGATTAATATCGCCAGCAAGAAGAGTAAAAGTGTTAAAATTATAAGTTCCAATTGGAGTCATGTTAATAGTTGTAGGAAAAGTATAATTAACAAAACCACCCACAGGTATAGGTCCGGGAACTGTGCCAGATAAAGTGGTGGTAA
>DATCTM010000094.1:0-5412 GCA_036567945.1 Vicingaceae bacterium | reverse complement strand
AGCCATCAGTAACAACAATTTTACCTTAGATGCAAACATAGCCAATACACTTTTCCCTAACGACATTGCCAAAAATTCCCAAGTAACCTACACCGTTTATACCGAAAGTGCAGGCGTAAGCTATCTGAATGATGGCGTAACAACCCAACGCTACCTTCAAAACAGAGTAAGCTATTCCTATACTGATGCAGATGGAGACCCGCTTACCACAGACGACCAAACCTATACCTATTATAGCTACGACCCTCATGGAAACGTAGAATGGTTAGTACAGGATATTCCCGGTTTCTTAGACAAACAATACCTCCGTTATGAATATGATTTAGTAAGTGGAAACGTGCTGAAAGTAGCTTACAACGAAGGCAGAACCGACCAATTTTACCACCGATATGCCTATGATGCCGATAACAGAATCATTAAAGCAGAAACCTCTGTAAATGACATTACATGGGAAAAAGATGCCCAATACGATTATTACATCCACGGGCCATTAGCAAGAACCGCTTTAGGCGAAGATAAAATACAAGGTTTAGATTACATCTATACCATACAAGGATGGCTAAAAGCCCTTAACCATGCCAGCTTAGACAAATCACTCGATCCGGGTAATGACGGTACCAATGGCACCAGCAATTTTGCCAAAGATGTATTTGCCATGCAACTAGGGTATTTTACAGGCGACTTTAACCGTTCAGGCTCTCCTTACAATACCAATACAGGAGGAACAGTACATGCTACTACCCTTAATCCTGATGCCAACAGAAGCCTGTACAACGGCAATATCAGCACGTGGGCAACCAACAATATAGCACACCCTAACGACCCACTGGATGCCAATACCTATACCGGACTAACAGGCTACCAATACCGTTACGATGAATTGAACAGAATCAGAATAGCCGATTTTAAACAAAACGTTAGCTTATCAGGCTTTAGTAGTGCATTAACCGCTTACTCATCTACCTACGATTATGATGCCAACGGTAACTTCTATAACCTGAGCAGAAACGGTAATGCCACAGGCGGAATAGACATGGATTCCCTAAAATACTATTATTACGATATATCAGGAAGTGCCATTTATGACGAAAGCAGCACTGTGCCTACACTGCCAAGTAACAAACTCGCTTATGTAACCGATAATGTTACAGCCAGCAGTTATGCAGATGATTTAGAAAGCCAGGCATCAGGCAACTACACCTACGATAAAATAGGGAACCTGATTAGCGATGCCGAAGAAGAAATACAAGAAATAAAATGGACCGTTTATGGTAAGATAAGCGAAATTATCCGTACTTCGCTATCCACTAAGCCCAACCTTAAGTTCATTTACGATGCTTCGGGCAACCGTATTGCTAAAATAGTTATTCCTGATGTAAACGATCCTGAACAAAATACCATTACCTGGTACTCCAGAGACGCCTCAGGAAACATTATGGCAATATACGAATCTACCTATGCAGACACTACGGGCGGAATGAATGAATTTGTTCACCTGATAGAACAACCCATGTATGGCAGCAGCCGATTAGGAACAAGAACAGAGAAAAAACTCATAAAAACCATTTTCCACCCAACAGGTGGCGGAACTTCCATAGAAGCCAACAACCCCTTGGCAGACCGAAGTGCGGAAAATACCCATCTTTCCATAGGAACTCAACGTCCGCTTACAGTTACTTACTACACCGGACCGGGTAATTTTAACCAAGGCGTAATTACACCACAATCAGGAGGAAAAATGGATGTAGATTTTACCAATCCTGCTTCACCCGCAGTAAGTGCTGCTAACGCTACCTTTAACTTTGGCGTACAAGGCAACAACGTATGCGTGGTAGAAGACGGCAACAACAATGTAGCCTTTAGAGCCTTTACCGCCAAACAAATAGGCACAGGTACTAACGTATGCAGAGTGTTGGATGCCGGTAACAACCTTATGCCTATACCAAGTTTAAACAACCCTATAAAAGCCAACTGGAAAGGAAAATCCATGGGTATGAAAAAACCCGGAACTACCGATGAATATTACCTCTTTACCGTAGGCACCGACAAAAAACCTTATTACCATATAATTAATACCACTACAGGTGCGGTAACCAGTGTCAACAACTTGCTCGATGCCACAGGAACCAACTACGGCTATGGCATGGCATTAATAATAGACGATACCCCATTGGCTAACAGTACCCTCTACCTCAGAAGATACAACAGCACCAACGGTACCGCAGAAATAGTTACCATAGCCATTACCACAGGAGGAATAGGTACCCCAATGGTACCGGTTAGCTTTAGCAGCTACGATGCCAACGGAACAGGAGAAATACAAATATCCCCCGATGGGACCAAACTAGCCATAGCCAACCACAAAAGCAGCTACGGATGGTGGAATACCCAGGGCGAAATAAGAACCTACCACCTGAACCCCGCACACGAAATAGTGAGCCTGTACAATACCTTTAGTACAGGAAACCTCTCTATGCTGCAAAGTTTCGACTTTAGCCCCTCTTCCGAATTTGTTTTTTATGAAAGACAAAGCACCCTGCTCGTGTTCCCACCTGTGGGCAACAACAACGGAAAAAGTATAAAACGACTAAACATACATACCCAGCACGATACCTTGGTAGCAGCAGGCAAAAACGGAGAAGTACGCAGAGCCAAAAACCAAAAACTGTATGTAATAGACAACAACCTAAGTACTGCCATGGTGATACATACGCCCGATGCGGCATTTACTACCAACAACCCCACTATTTTAGCAGCTCCGTGGAAAACTACCAGAGGAATGTCGTTAAATCCGCATAGAATTAGTATATTTGACGATAGCTTTATAATTAGAGAGATGCACCTTAAAAATTACGAAATATCCGACCATTTAGGCAATGTTAGGGCAGTGGTGTCTGATTTAAAGGAAAGTACCTTAAATGGAGCTACAGGAGCCCCTGAGGACTTTGAACCAGTGGTAGCTACTATTAGTAATTATTATCCATTTGGCTCACCCCAACCAGGGCGAAACTTCTCAAGCGGAGATTATCGTTACGGGTTTAATGGCTATGAAAAAGATGATGAAGTAAAAGGCTCAGGAAACCACTATGGTTTTATGGATTACGGTTATGACCCGAGAACAGGTAAAAGATGGAACGTTGACCCGAAAACAAGTTCCTCCCCTTGGCAAAGTCCTTATACTTATGCTGCAAATAGCCCAATTGAGAATATTGATACGGATGGGGAAACTGATACTTATTATATTCTAGTGGTGGACGGTAAAACTGGGAAATCAGCATTTCAGACTGCTACATTTGAAGATAAATTTCCAAATAAAAATCATTTTGTAATCCATTTTAAAGATAAAGACGGGAATGTAGAAAAAGTAAATGTTAGCGAAAAAACATTTATAAAAGCAAGACTTACTCTTATAAATAAAGCTTCACTTTTTAGAACTAAACGATTTGGTAGATATAGTACTCTAGATAAATTAGAAATGATTATTAAAGCATTTGAGTTTAATGATGGTACAGAAACAGATGAAAATGCTCATGTGGAAGACCTTGAAGGAAGTAAGAATGGCAAGTTTGGACCAAGTGAGATGCACAAACCTATTGAAGAAAACGAAGATGACTCTCAACGTTCTTCTTCAAGTTCAGATAATGAAAGCAATTCAAATGCTAGTGATGTTAATAATTATAATCCTGATACAGATACAATACTTAATTCTTATAATGTGACCGTATATAAAAGAAAGGATGGTAGTATAAGAGAAATAAGTGCAGATAATTCAGCAGGTCAGGACACTATAAAAAAATCTGATTTACCTAATCATTCACAAACAAAAACAACAACAATTGTATATGAAAAATAATTTACAAATAGTAGTCTGGGTTTTTTTGATTTTATTCTTTATAGCTTGTAAGAATAATAATGAAAACGCTTTACATAGTGATGAAATAAATAAAGGTAATTATTCTATCATATTTCAATATGATGAAAATTTAGAAGAGGAAACTATTAATGTCGTTTCACGAAAGAATCTTTATACAAAAGATAGTAGTGTTTTTTTCTTAATATTTGGAGAATTAGATTCTCAAGAAGGATTAAAAATAAAAGAAGAAAGCCCTAGTTTTTTTATGAAAGATAAAAGTATAAGACTTACTAAATCAAAAATTTTACATTTATTAGATGAAGATTACACTCCTTCTATATGGGTGTTTAAGGTAGATACAAATAAAATTAATGAAAAAACAAAGTGGTATAATCTCAGTCAAATTACAGATTCATTAATTTTTGATTTTACTATCATAGATAAAGCAGATTTATCTCGGTAGTGTTACTATTTATCAAGTTTTAAAAAATAAAAACGTTCTTTTAAAAATGGTAAATTGGAGTTGGTAGATGGTAAAGATTAAATGCTTAGCTACAAGCTAAAGCATAACAGTGCGGTGCACAGTTAATGGTGAAAATCCTGCTATTGTTTATTATCTTTTCGAAGGTATTGCTATTGCTATAGGTGTTACAACCTCTTACTTTATTGCTGAAAATGTGGTGGATAATGCTACATCATTAATGTTACCAACTTATTCATTTAACCCTGATTTTGATTGGCAAAGAAGAAGAGAAAGAGCTGAAAGAGAAGAACAAGCAGCATTAGCTGCTGCCGCTAAAATATTAACTGCTAAATGGACAAAAGATTTAAATCCAGGGGATAGAGATCCTAATCAAAATCTTGATCCAAATGGAAAAAAAGGTAAAGGAGGAGCTATATTTTTGGGTGCTTTAGCATTGTTTAAAGAGGCGTATGATGTATTAAACAATGATTATGATGATTATATTAATAAGAGAAATGAGTTGGTCGATAAAAAATATGCTGTATTAGATAATGCTGAGATATCAGATAAGGATAAAACTCATTTATTAGATAATATTAGTAAAGAGCTAAAATTAACTAATGAAAAAATAGATGCAATTAAATTAGCAAAAACTAGTATAATTAATAAAACGGGAGCAGAATTAGAATATCAAAAAATGATATCAAAAGGTGAGGCTGCTGAAGCCGGACAACAAAGAGAAACGGTAGTGTTCCAGAAATGTTGTTTTAGATAAAAAAGAAGTTAAGCAACTGATAATGAGTAAATAGAAAATAAAATTAATATTAAAATAAGTGAGGGGTAGCATAAAGCTATCCCTTTTTTGTTGTTTAAATCGCTTTAAAATTAAAATTTGTGTTTAAAGTGTATCAGAAATGTTGGTGAAAAGATGAAATGTAAAATGTGTAATCAAAGGTGTATAAGACATGGTAAAACAATAAAAGGGAAGCAAAGGCATTATTGTAAAACATGTAACAAAACACAACAAGAAAATTATTTATATAAAGCGTATATAAAGAATGTGAACAGTAATCTAGTATCATTATTAAAAGAAGGT
>DATCTM010000093.1:0-15408 GCA_036567945.1 Vicingaceae bacterium | reverse complement strand
TTAAAAAGAAAAATAATAGGGTTGGGAATAGTTATTTGGTTTGGAGTAATGCTTGGAGTAATAAATGTGTTGTTTCCTATTGTAGGAATTGTGGCAGATCGTTTTACTTATATTTTTTCTATAGGTTTTTGTATAGTTCTTGGTTTTTTATTACTCAAAATATTTAAAATTGATATTGATTCCGAAACAATTGGTGTGAAACTACCTGCTACTTTTTTACTTATTTTTAGCGTTATTTCCATAGCTTATTCTGCCAGAACAATTATCAGAAATCCAGATTGGCATGATAAATTAACACTCTATGAAAATGATATTGAACACCTAACCGAATCTGCAAAAGCACATGCTTTAATTGCTAATACCTTATACCCTAAAGTTGCCAAAGAATTAAGGAACAACTCTAATAACCCTCAACTTCAAAATGATGTCAAAAAAATTATTCATCACTATAATGAAGCTTTAAGAATTGATTCCACTTACTTAACTTCTATTAATAATTTGGGGTCTGTTTATGTGAATTTTTTACAAGATTATGAGAAAGCTATTTATTATTGTTCTAAAGCTGTAGCAATGGACTCTAGCTATGTAGAAGCACATACTAATTTAGCATTTTCTTATAATAAACTCGGTAAGCACGATTTAGCTTTAAGACATTACGCCAAAGTAATAGAACTAACTCCTGAAAACTTAGCAACCTACGAAAAATTGATGAACATTGCTAGAGACGCCAATAAAGCAGGATATGCCATACAATTGTTGGAAAAGTTAAAAGAAAAAATTCCTGAATCTAAAGTCTACTTTATCAGTTTAGCTAACTTATACTCACTTATACCTAATGGAAGTCAATTTACCATTTATTATTTTGAAAAAGCTTTTCAGCTTGATTCAAACGATAAAAAACTTTGTGCTCATATTCATTCTCTATTAGTAAGTTCAGGTAATTTAGAGAGGGCTCAGCAGTATTTTGAATTATGTAAATAAAAAAATAGCCACTGAAATTCAGTGACTACCTTTTCATTAACAAATATTAATTACTTAATGAATCTCTATTTCATAAGGCATTCTTGCTAAAATTCCTTGCTGAGTAGATAGTCTTTCAACAGTTCGGTAGTATTTATAACCCTCTCCCATTTGTTTTTTCATAAAATAAGCTTCCATATCTCCTGATAAAGTAATTAATAACTCATTAAACGGGTTTTTCTCAGCTTTTGGATATGCGGTTAAGGTATAATCTTCCATTTCTGCTAAATTCTGAGCTATTTCAACTGCTTTATTTATACCTCCTATTTCATCTACTAAACCAATCTTTTTAGCATCAATACCCGTCCAAACTCTTCCTTGTCCGATAGAGTCAACTTGTTCTTTAGTCATTCCTCTACCTTCAGCTACTTTAGTAATAAAATCATCGTAAATATTTTCTACTCCAATTTGAATAATATCTTTTTCTTCTTGGGTTAATGGTCTAAAGATAGTTAACATATCTGCATGTGTGTTAGTTTTAACTGTATCAAAAGTAATTCCCAACTTATTATTGAAAAATCCCTGAGCATTAGGAATTAAACCAAAAACACCTATTGAACCGGTAATTGTTTTCTCATCGGCAACAATTTTATCAGCTGCACAAGAAATATAATATCCACCGGATGCAGCTACATTCCCCATAGAAACCACAACAGGTTTTACTTTTTTAGCCAAAACTACTTCTCTCCACATAACATCAGAAGCCATTGCACTTCCTCCTGGAGAATTCACTCTTAAAACAATTGCTTTAACATTACTATCTAAACGAGCTTCTCTAATTGCTTTAGAAATAGTTTCTGACCCCATCTGTCCTTTTTCTCCTTTACCGCTAACAATATCTCCACTTGCATATACAACTGCTATCTGATTAGAGCTTGGTTCAGATGTTTTTTCTTTTAATTCTTTTAACGGATCTTTACTTGCTGATAAATACTTAGCTAATTCAATAAAATTAATATCTTCATAAGTAGCCACTTCTAATTTTTCTTTAAACATATCTAATAACTCATCTTTGTACATTATTTCATCAACAAAGCCTTCATTTTTAGCATCTATAGCCTTCTGAATTTTAATTCCATCAGCTAATTCATTAATTTTTTCAATACTTATTTTTCTTGATGCTGCAACTTTTTCCAACATGCTTCCCCAAGTAGTGTTTAAAATTAACTCCATTTGATTTCTGTTAGATTCACTCATTTTTTCTAACATAAATGGTTCAACTGCACTTTTAAATTTACCATGACGAATAACTTGCATATCAACATCTAACTTAGCTAAAGCATTTTTAAAGAACATCAATTCAGAAGACAAACCTCTTAATTCCATCATTCCGGCAGGATTCAAATAAATTTTATCTGCAACTGATGCTAAATAATATCCTTTTTGAGTATAAATTTCTGAATAACTTACAATCCATTTTCCAGTAGATTTAAAATCTTCCAAAGCATTTCTAATCTCCTCAACAGTAGCCATTCCACCATTTACCACATTTAAATCTAAATAAATTCCTTTAATTCTGTCATCGGTTTTCGCTTTTTCTATAGTTTTTAGAATTTTATCTAATCCTAATTGTTTAGAAGGCTGCATTTTTCCAAAATCAAAATTTTCAAACGGATTGTCTGAAGTTCTATCCGGAATTGGTTCAGTAAACTTAATATGCATTACTGAATTATCTTTAATTTTTACTTCTTTATCCGATTCGGCTGAAGAAATTAAACTTCCTATAATTCCAAAAGTAATAAAGAAAAACAAAGCACCCATTACTATCATTGCTGCAATGGAAGCTAACATAATTTTAAAAAACTGTTTCATCGTTTTATTTTTTTATATGGTTTAAGTTACAAATTAATTGATGTTGATTTAATTACCTTTGTCAACATAAATACAAATGTATATACCTTTTAAATAAAAAAAAGTATAAAATACACTAGTGGTAAGAAAAAATGATGAGTGGAAAAACAAATAATTATAATCAACTAATATTATCTCTTGGTGGAAATCAAGGAGATATAAAAAAAACATTTTTATCCGCTAAAAATAGTATTACTCAGGAGATTGGAGCAATTGTAAAAGAATCATCAATTTATCAAACACAAGCTTGGGGAGTAGAAAATCAAGCTGATTTCTTAAATCAAGTGATTATTGTTGAAACAAAACTTTCCCCTGAAACTATATTAAAAAAGTGTTTGGCAATTGAAATGGAGCTAGGACGAAAAAGAATGAAGCGATGGAGAGAAAGAACTATAGATATCGATTTACTTTTTTTTAACTCTGAAATAATCCAAACAGAAAACCTACAAATACCCCATCCAAGAATATCTGAAAGGAATTTCATATTACATCCCCTAACCGAAATCATACCTGATTTTATACATCCTATTCTAAATAAAAGCATTAGTCAACTTAGAATTGATTGTACTGATGGCTTAAAAGTCTTTAAATATTAAGTTATCTAAGAATATTTATAAGAAATAGTTTTTTTTTTGTGAAAAACATTAGTTAATATTGCATCACGAAAACTAAATTAATTAAACTTAAATAATTAAAAATGAGAACTAACAATTTAAGACTATTTTCTCTATTTGTGGCCACATCAACAGTATTTGTTGCTTGTAACCCACTAGCAAAAATGGTAAAAAGACAGGGCGAAGTAAACTACGAAGTGACTCCTAATCCTATGGAAATGCATGGAGACAGTATTCAAATATCTGTTAACGGAAGCTTCCCTACAAAATATTTTCACAAAAAAGTGGCTGCTACTATTACTCCTGTAATTGTATATGATGGAGGAACTGAAGAATTTAAAGCTTTTAAATTAAAAGGTGAAGAGTCTGAAGCAGAAGGAACTGTTATTAGCTACGAAAAAGGTGGAAGTTTTTCTCATACTGCAAAAATTCCTTACAAAGATGGAATGCAAAAAGCTACTTTAGAATTAAGAGCTAGCGGTGAATATAAAACAAAAACTAAAGATTTAGATCCTCGAAAAGCGGCTGATGGAACTATTATTACTCCAAAGTTAGTTATGGCTGCTGACAAAGCAATTATTGGTGCTGATAAGTTTGAAAAATTCAATTTAGAGAACAATAATGTTGAGATTCATTATTTAGTAAATAACTCTGTTGTTAGAGCTTCTGAAATGAATGATAAAGACATCAAAGACTTAAAATCTAAATTAAAAGGATGGAAAGAAGATGTTAAAATGGAATTCAATAGCTTAGTTGTTGATGCTTACGCTTCTCCTGAGGGTGAAATTAGTAAAAACGAAAACTTAGCTAATGAAAGAGCTGCTTCTGCTGCAAAAAGCATCATTGCTTTATTAAAACAACATAAAATTGAAATTCCAGAAGGTTTTGCTAAAGAAACAGGTAAAGGTGAAGACTGGGAAGGTTTCAAAAAATTAATGCAAGAATCTGACATTAAAGATAAAGAACTTATCATTAGAGTTCTTGAGCAATATTCAGATGTTACAAAAAGAGAAGAAGAAATTAAAAATTTAGCCGCTACTTACCAAGAAGTTG
This sequence comes from Vicingaceae bacterium, assembly GCA_036567945.1. Taxonomy (GTDB): domain Bacteria; phylum Bacteroidota; class Bacteroidia; order Flavobacteriales_E; family Vicingaceae; genus BRH-c54. The sequence continues at coordinate 10,870 of DATCTM010000093.1, read as the reverse complement.
CTAAAAAAGTACTTCCTGTTTTAAGAAGATCTCAAGTTAACTTAGTGATGAAACACCATAATTTAACTGATGATGAAATTAAAACTTTAGTAGATACTAAAATTGATTCATTAGATGCAGAGCAAATGTTGTATGCTGCTACTCTTTATGATGATATGGCTAAAAAAGAATCTATCTACAAAAGTTTTGTAAATAAATTTCCTAATGATTGGAGAGGTCCTAATAACTTAGGCTACCTATATGTTTCTCAAAACAAATTAGCAGATGCTAAAACTGAATTTGAAAAAGCAAATGCAATTGAAAGTACTCCTATTGTAAATAATAACTTAGGTGTTATTGCAAGATTAAATGGAGATAATGCTACTGCAAAAGAATACTACGAAAAAGCTAGCGGTGCTGGTAAAGAAGTTAATGAAAACAAAGGTATTATTAACATTATAGAAGGTAATTATGCTGATGCGGTTGCTAACTATTCCGGTGTTAACTCTTTCAATGCTGCTTTAGCTAAGTTACTTAACGGAGATAACAATATAGGTCAAACTATAGATAACTCTGCTGATAAGGACGAAGCATTAGCTTACTACTTAAAAGCTATTGCAGGAGCAAGATCTGGAGATAAAGGAATGATGATCAACAACCTTAAATCTGCTACAGCTAAAGATGCTTCATTAAAAGCAAAAGCTAAAGATGATGCTGAATTTATAAAATACAGAGATGATGCTGAATTTCAAGCAGCAGTAAACTAATAACTTACAATTCTCATTAAAAAAGCTTTCTGAATATTTTTATTCAGAAAGCTTTTTTTTTATCAATTATTATTTATACTTTAGCCAAAATTTTTATTAACATTTAACTATTTATTATGAAAAAATTATTATTAACTTTATTGGTTGTAGGTGGTGTTGCTTTCACTACTACATCATGTTCTAAAGAAGAATGTAAATGTACAGGTGCTGAATCTTTTGATGAAGACGATTGCGATTGTAACGTAAAAGAAACCTGTGATAGCTTAAAAGCTTTAGGTGCTGACTGTAAAGTTGAGTAATCTTTATTTTTAATTATCATTTAATATCCTACTATAAAGTTTATAGTAGGATATTTTTTTATCCATGAAACTATTATTTTTTATACTACAATTTTTAACTGCTGGAGTTTTTATTCTCTCGGGAATAAGTAAATTATTTCCTATAGAGCCGTTTGAAGTAGTTTTTATAGACTTAGGAATATCAAATTGGATATTAGCTCCATTTGTAGCTAGAACTATAATAGCTTTTGAAATTTTTATTGGAGTTTCTATTTTAATTAATCTTTGGGCAAATAAACTAATATACTACTTAGCCCAATCAATGTTAGTAGTATTTAGTATTTACCTTATATTTTTGCTATTTACCGAAGGAAACATTTCTGATTGTGGTTGTTTTGGTCAACTTATCGCTCTTTCTCCACTAAATTCATTAATAAAAAACATTGTTTTAATGTTGATTTTATTCACAATCCCTAAAAAAGACTGGCTACCTAAAATATGGCTTTTTGTAATTGGTCTTTTAATAGTCTCTTTTGTTGCTACTTTTCTGCTGAACAGAGTTGGTCTACAAAATGTACCTTCCAAGTCATTAAACAAATCAGTTGATTGGTCTGGATTACCTCAAACTTTTTATCAATCTAATACAACAATCGATTTTACTTCCGGGAAAAAAATATTGGTATTTTTTAGTGCTAGTTGTCCACATTGTAAAAATGCTGCTCATAGGCTCTCCTATTTAAACAAAAAAAATAACATTAATAATGTAATTATTGTTATCGCTTCAAAAAAAGAAGATAAACTAAATGATTTTGTAACATCTACAGCTTTAAATTATCCAATATTATGGATGACTGATGATACTTTTTTCAAATATAGCGGAGGTACCTTACCTTCCATTTATTATATTGAAGGTAATATTGTAAGAAAAAAATGGACAGGTGAGTTTTTTGATATTGATGAATTAAAAGAGTTTATTACTTATAATTAACCTCTCTATTCTAAAGTTATTCAACATTCAAAATAAATTAGGTATTTTTGACTCTCATTTTTAAACTTAAATCAATTGAATTCACAAAAACCTGCAGACTTTCTTAATAACCAAAACTTATTGGTTTTAATGTTTAAATGGAGAAAACCATTAATCATTGTAAGCATAATTGCATTTATTACTTCTATAATAGCTTCGCTATTAATGACTGACATGTACAAATCAACAGTTACAATGTTTCCTAGTACAAACAATTCTATTTCAAAACCTCTTATTGGTACTATCCCTGTTAGAGACGACATCTTAAAATTTGGTGAAAAAGAAGAAGCAGAACAGACACTTCAAATCCTTAAATCTGATCAAATTAGGAACAGAACTGTTCAAAATTTAAACTTAATAACATACTATAATATTGATACACTCCAACCAAAATGGAAAGCAAAACTAATAGAAGTTTTCCAAGGAAATATAACTTTTAACATCACTAAATTCTCTGCAATAGAAATTGAAGTATTAGACAAATCACCGGAAATGGCAGCCAAAATTGCGAATGAAATCGCTTTTTTAATAGATACTGTCAAAAATGACATGCAGAGAAAAACTTCTCAAAAAGCACTCTCTTTAGTTCAAGAAAAATATAATGAACAAGTTAAACACATAAGTGTTATGGAGGACTCTTTAAGAATTTTAATGAGTTATGGAATAATGGATTATGAAACTCAAATTGAACGTTATACCGAACAATTATCCATAGCAATTTTACAAAATAAAACTAGTGCAATTAAAGCTTTAGAAAACAAACTGGCTGTCTTTTCTAAATACGGTACCACTTTCTTAAATTTAAGAGATCGAATATTTTTAGAAAAAAAACAACTTACATTTCTTTTCTCTAAACTACAAGAAGCTAGATTAGATGCTAACAACCAACTATCCCATGTTTTTATTATTGATTATGCTACTCCTGCAGATAAAAAACATTCTCCTAAAAGAATGATAATTGTTTTAATTTCGGTAATGTCTGCATTCCTTTTAACCTTTGTATTCCTATTAATAAAAGATAGTATTTCTAATTTAACTGCTTTAAAACAAGACTAAAAAATTTAATTTGATTAAACTCCTTAATTCATATTGGATTTATCTTACTAGTTTTTTGTTTATACTGCTAAACAGTTATCTTCTTTATATCAACTTTCCTTATTTAGCACTCTTACCACTAGCTGCTGCATTAATCTTTATGGCTTTTTTCCATATAGATAAACTGATGTGGTTTATTGTTTTTGCCACCCCTCTATCTTTTAATCTCGAAATTGGTGGACATGGTGGCATTGGTATGTACTTACCAACCGACCCACTAATGTTTGGCGTTATGATTTTGTTTTTCTTTAAATTATTTTATCATAAAAAATACGACATCAATATCTTTAAACACCCTGTTACCATAGCAATTATAATTAATTTAATATGGTTACTTTTTACCTCCATCACTAGTTCTATGCCTGTGGTTTCATTTAAATTTTTATTAGCTAGAATGTGGTTTGTAGTTTGTTTTTACTTTTTAGCTACCCAACTTTTTAGCAATTATAAAAATTATAAAATTTACTTTTGGGCTTATATTATCCCATTAATTGCCGTTATATTTTTCTCTGTAATCAGGCTTTCTATTTATAGTTTTGATGAAAAAGCTTCCCATTGGGTAATGTCTCCTTTTTATAAAGACCACACCTCTTACGGTGCTGCGTTAGCAATGTATTTTCCTATACTATTCATCTTTCTTTTTAAGAAAAATACAGCTTTATTTAAATTAATAACCTTTTCTATCATTGTAATTTTTGTTGTTGGAATTATTTTATCATATACTAGAGCTGCATGGTTAAGTTTGTTTGCTGCTACTGCTCTATTTATAATCTACAAAGTAAAAATTAAATTCAGTTCACTTATTTTAGTAGGAATTTTTGTAGGTATTATGCTTGCTTCTAGTTGGACAAGTATTATGCATAGTTTAGAAAAAAATGACCAAGACTCTTCCGGAGAACTTACAGAACACGTACAGTCTATGTCTAATGTTTCTACAGATGCTTCTAACCTAGAGCGGCTAAACCGTTGGAGTTGTGCTTGGCGTATGTTTTTAGAACGACCTATTGTTGGTTGGGGACCAGGAACTTATATTTTTCAATATGCACCATTTCAGCTTTCTAATGAAATGACAATAATTAGTACCAATACTAGTTCTAATGGTAATGCCCATAGCGAATATATTGGTCCTTTAGCAGAATCAGGTGTTTTAGGAACATTAACTTTTTTAATGATAATTATAATTGTTTTTTACAGAGGTTCCTTACTCTATCATAAACTTGAAGGCGAAAAGAAAACGGTTATACTTTTTACACTTTTAGGTTTATTTACCTATGTGCTTCATGGGTTTATGAATAATTATCTAGATACTGATAAACTATCTGTTCCTTTTTGGGGATTTATAGCATTAATTGTGGCTATGGATGTGAATTACAAAAAAGAACTCATTTCAAAAACAAAGAAAATATGAATTTTCAAAACTCAATAACATTTGCTCAGCAAATGGATGAACAAGATGAATTAAGAAGTTACAGAAACAAATTCCACATACCAGTAATCAATGGTAAAGAAACCATTTACTTTACAGGAAACTCATTGGGTTTACAGCCAAAATCTACTGCAGCATACATTAATCAAGAACTAGAAGATTGGGCTAAATGGGGAGTCGAAGGCCATTTTCATGCTAAAAACCCCTGGTTTTCTTATCATGAACAATTTGCTAAACCAATTTCTAAAATTGTTGGAGCTTTACCTAAGGAAGTAGTAGTAATGAACAATCTTACCGTAAACCTAAATTTATTAATGGTTTCCTTTTACCGTCCAACCAAAGAAAGATATAAAATTATTTGTGAAGCCAAAGCGTTTCCTTCTGATCAATATGCCTTGGAAATGCAAGTTAGAAATGCCGGTTTTAATCCCGATGATGCTATTATTGAAGTAGCCCCACGAGAAGGAGAAAGAACCATCAGACACGAAGATATAATTACCGCCATTGAAGATGCAGGTAACAGTTTGGCTTGTGTAATGATTGGAGGAGTAAATTATTTTACAGGACAAGTTTTTAACATGAAAGCCATTACCGAAGCGGGACATAAAGTTGGTGCTAATGTTGGTTTTGATTTGGCTCACGGAGCAGGAAATATTGAACTAAAACTCCACGAATGGAATGTTGATTTTGCTTGTTGGTGTTCTTACAAATATCTAAACTCAGGTCCTGGTGGAGTTTCAGGAGTTTTTATACACGAGCGTCATTGCGAGAACACAGATTTACCAAGATTTGCGGGCTGGTGGGGACACGAAAAAGAAACTCGTTTTTTAATGAAAAAAGGGTTTCAACCAATGAAATCTGCAGAGGCTTGGCAGATGAGTAATGCTCCTGTTTTAACCATGGCAGCACATAAAGCTGCTATTGATATTTTTGATGAAGTAGGTATGGATAAACTGCTTAAAAAACAAAAAATGCTTTCAGGTTACTTAGAGTTTATTATTGACGATATCAACAAAAAACATTTAGATAAATCTTCAGGAAAATGGTTAGAAATCATCACTCCTCGAGATTGGGAAGAAAGAGGTTGTCAAGTTTCTGTAATAGCTCATGGATTTGGAAAAGATTTATTTAACCAACTTACCAACGAAAGAGTAATTTCCGATTGGAGAGAACCAAACGCTATCAGAATGGCTCCCGTTCCACTTTACAATTCTTTTGAAGATATATTTAAGTTTGGTGAGATACTAACAAAAGCTATAAGAGTATAATGTTTCATTGGAAAAACATATTATTATGGTTATTCTTTATACTTTTATTTACCTCAAATAATGGTAAAGCCCAAACTACCCTTGATACATTAATACAAAACATTAATAGCAACATTTCTGTTGACAAAAAATTAAACACCATAAAAAATGCTTCCAACAGTTTAATATTAAGTAACCCCGATACGCTTATCTATTACTGTAATATTGCCCTAAAATTATGCGACAGTTTAAAAAACGAAGAAAAAAAACTATTTTTTTTGGGTGTTTTATCTGAAGTACATTTTAATTTATCAAATTATTCTGAAGCATTAAAATACACTTTTCAAGGAATAAAAATATGTGAAGAAAATGGTGATTCCTTAGAATTAGCCAACCTATTAAATAATGTTGGAAGAGTCTATAACAGAGTGAATAATAAAGCAGATGATGCCAAAAATTATTTTATAAAATCGTTGGAAATAAGAAAAAGATTAAATGATTCTATTGGCATGGCATCCAGTTATAACAACATCGGAATTATTTATATGATGAAAGCTGAATATGATACAGGGATGACTTATTGGGAAAATTCACTTAAAATTAAATTAGCGATTGGAGACTCCATTGGAGCAAGTACCACTATGAATAATATGGCAATGTATTATAGAGATATCGGTGAAACTAAAAAGGCACTAGAGTTCTTTAATGATGTTTTAAGAATAAAAAAAAGAATTAATGATCATGCAGCTATCAGTATGGCGTACCAAAACCTTGGTGAGTTATACTTTAAATTAGGCGAAACAGAAAAAGGAATAGATTATTATTTAAAATCGTTGGAAGAAGCTAAATTATCTAAATCAAAACAACTCATTAGCTTTATTCATAATGTTTTAGCTACAACATATTATAAAAATAAAGACTATAAACTAGCTTATGATAACTTTTTAAAACACAGTCTTTTAGAAGATTCCATTTTTTCAGAAAAAACGATACAAAATCTTGATGAATTAGAATCTAAATATCAAAACGAAAAAAAAGCATTACTCATCGAAAATTTAGAGAAAGAAAAAAAAGTACAACTTGAAAAACAGAATATCATTATCTTATCCTCAGGACTAGGTCTTTTATCTATGCTGATTATAGTGATTATTGTATCCAAAAATTACAGACAGAAAAAAAAGGATCATGCTATTATTTTCGAACAAAAAAATATTCTATCTGAAAAAAATAAAGAAATTACCGATTCCATTACCTATGCAAGAAGATTACAAGAAGCCATCCTACCACCAAATGAATTAATAAAGGAAAAACTACCCGATTCTTTTATATTATTTAAACCTAAAGATGTAGTGAGTGGAGATTTTTATTGGTTAGAACATAAAAATAGTACCGTATTCTTTGCTGTAGCGGACTGTACAGGACACGGTGTGCCTGGAGCTATGGTAAGCGTGGTTTGTTCTAATGCATTAAATAGAGCTGTTAAAGAATTTGAGTTAATCAATCCTGCAAAAATATTAGATAAAGTTCGCGAATTAGTTATCGAAACTTTTGAAAAAAGTATTGAAGATGTAAAAGATGGAATGGACATCGCGCTATGTAGTTTCAATACAAAAACAAATGAATTACATTATGCCGGTGCCAACAATCCCTTATGGATAATAAGACAAAACAATAAAAAAATAGAAGAAATAAAAGCAAATAAACAACCTATAGGAATTTTTCACGATTTCGTTCCTTTTACCAATCACCAAATTCAATTAACCAAAGGTGACCAAATTTACTTATTTTCAGATGGGTATCCTGACCAATTTGGTGGCGAAAAAGGCAAAAAAATGATGTATAAACCTTTCAAAAACATACTTATAGAAAATTCTGATTTAGAAATGTCTCAACAAAAAGAAATTTTAGCTCAGGAATTTGAAAAATGGAAGGGAAAAATGGATCAGATAGATGATGTTTGTATCTTTGGAATCAAGGTTTAGAGTTTAAATTATATATATTTGTCATATGAAAACAGCAACAATAGTAGGAGCAGGATTAGTAGGCTCTTTATGGGCAGTATATCTTTCAAAAGCAGGATATAAAGTAACTATAGTAGAAAGACGTCCGGATATTAGAAAAGCAGAAATTTCAGCGGGAAAATCTATTAACTTGGCTTTATCAACCAGAGGTTGGAAAGCATTAGACACTGTTGGTGTGGGTGACGAAATTAGAGAAATTGCTATTCCAATGCCGGGCAGAATGATGCATGATTTACAAGGAAACCTTACTTTTCAACCTTATGGTAAAGAAGGTCAAGCTATTTATTCTGTTTCTCGTGGTGGTGTAAATGCTAAAATGATGGATATTGCTGAAAAACAAGGTAATGCTCAAATTTTTTATAACGAACGCTGCTACAAAGCTGATTTAGAAAATGGTATCGTTTATACTGAGACGAATTCAGGTGAAAAAAAACAATACCAATCGGATGTAGTTTTTGCTGCTGATGGTGCTTTTTCTGCTGTTCGATACAATTCTTTTCAAATTTTAGACAGGTTTAATTTCAGTCAGAATTATATTGAAGACGGTTACCGCGAAATCTTACTTCCAGCCAATACAGACGGCTCTTATAAATTAGAAAAAAACGCTCTACACATTTGGCCTAGAGGAAGATTTATGTTAATTGCACTTCCAAATGAAGATGGTTCTTTTACCTGTACCTTGTTCATGCCTTTTAAAGGTGAAAATTCTTTTGAAACACTTACTACAAAAGAAGCTGTAAACACTTTCTTTCAAAATACTTTTCCTGATTTTTACCAGATGATGCCCAACATTGCTGATGCTTGGGAAGACCATCCTCTTTCTTCATTAGCAATTATACGTTGCTACCCTTGGACTCATGGCAAAACTGCTCTCATGGGAGATGCTGCACATGCAACAGTTCCTTTTTACGGACAAGGAATGAATGCCGGTTTTGAAGATTGTACGGTTTTATGGGAGTTAATGCAAAAACATAAGGAAGATTGGAATAAAGTTTTTGAAGAATACCAACTAATGAGAAAACCTGATGGTGATGGCGTTCAGGATTTATCGCTGCACAATTATTATGTGATGCGAGATTATGTTGCCGACCCCAAGTTTTTATTGCAAAAGAAAATTGAAGCTCACTTCTCAGAAAAACATCCAGATAAATGGATGCCACTTTATAGTCAGGTAACTTTTAGCCATATACGTTATTCTGAAGCTTGGAAAAAAGGTCAAATTCAAGATGCTATTATGAAACAAGTAATGGCAGAAATCGATAATATTGAAGGTAAATGGAATAGCCAAGAAGTAGAAAATGCTATTTTGAAAAAATTGGAGTGATTAAAGTTACCACAAAGAAGCAAGAACTTCGAACATTAAACTTAAAACACGAAACTTGTAAATTCAGCTTACAGTTGGTTAATCAACAATTCAAAAATATTGGGAATTTCAAATGTTGGCATTTTAACATTTGTAACAGATTTATCTTCACTTTTAGTTGCTGAAGGAGCATTTTCTTTTGAAGTATCTTTTTCTTCTTTCCACTCCTCCACTTTATATTGGTCAGCAACGCTTTCTATAGCGGTAATAATTTCTTTTTCAGAAATAATAGAAGCATCAAATTCAAAATGACCTTTTTCTGCATCAAAATCAACAGTACTTAATACTACACCATTTAAACCGGCTACTGTTTTTTCTATGGTTTTAGCACAACCCATTTTGCAAGTCATACCGTCAATTTTATAATCAACAGCTAATACTTTAGATGCATCAATAACCGATTTTTCAGAAGCAGTTGTTTCTTGTTCATTATTTTCTGAAGGATTATTACAAGCTGCAAAAAAACTTAGTGAAGCTACTGTAAGGGCTAAAAAATAGTTGGTCGCATTCATAACTATAGGGCTTTATATATTTCAGAATCGTTTATAGATTGTTTTATTTGTTCAATGTTGATTGTATTTTCATCAAACTCAACAGTAGCTTTATCGGGTAAACTAACCGTATATTGCTTCACTCCTTCTAAATCACCAAGAATGTTTTCTACTGCTTTCACACAGTGTCCACAACTCAATCCTTCTATTTTTAATTCTGCATTCATCTTTAATAATTTAACACCTCAAAGGTAAGATTTTTTTTAATGCCTGTATTTTTTTAAGATTATTTAACTTCACTCGGTAATGTTCTATAAAAAAAAGATATTTTTGCAGTCCCTAATTTCAAAACAGAGAGGTGGCCGAGTGGCTTAAGGCGCACGCTTGGAAAGCGTGTATACGGTAACGTATCGGGGGTTCGAATCCCTTCCTCTCTGCTTTTCTTTCTTAAATTGGCCATTTCTTAGTAACTGATTTTATTTTTATATTTTTGTTACAACTAATTTTCACAGTAACTACATATGGCTAAAATTCAAAAAACCGTTAAAAAAAACACTTCACCTACTGCAAAAAAAGCCGGACAACCACCTGGTACACTTATTTACACCGGTAAAAAAACCTCCGAAAAAGTAATTGTTACCGTTTATGATTATACTAGCGATACTTTTGAAGAACAAGAAATTACCCAATTGGATGATTTAGCCAAGTTTAAAAATAATACTTCCAATACCTGGATAAATATTTCGGGATTACACGAAACGACTTTAATTGAAAAAATTGGTACTTACTTTAATTTAGATTCCATGTTGTTGGAAGATGTATTAAACACCAACCATCGTCCAAAAGTTGATTTTTTTGAAGGTCATTTATTTTTTACCTTAAAAATGATTGGCATCCACTCCAACCAAAAAGATATTGATTACGAGCAAGTAAGCTTTGTTCTCGGGGACGGTTGGCTTATTACATTTCAAGAAAGAAATGGAGACATTTATAATAACATTAGAGAACGTTTAAAAAACAAAGTAGGCAAACTCAGAGATTTAGGTGTTGAATACCTATTTTATCGATTAACTGATACTACTGTAGATTATTATTTTTATGTCTCCGATTTTTTAAGCGAAGAAATTCAAGAAATGGAAAACAAAGTATTACACGATTTTGACAGCAAACTGTTAG
>DATCTM010000092.1:0-11815 GCA_036567945.1 Vicingaceae bacterium | reverse complement strand
GGAGCCGTTGGTTTTATTGGCTATAATTTTTATAAAAACGTTAAACAACCTATTTCTAGCAATGCCATTATAGCTGTTCCGCAAAATGCTGCGTTGCTGTTAAAAGAAAAAAACATTACGGCTTTTTATAAAAAAATTGCTTCTACCAATATTATTTGGGAAGAACTCACCAACAATACCTCCACTTTTAAATCCATTAAACAACAAGCCCATTTTTTAGATTCGGTATTAGCCATTAATGAAATAAGTACGGTACTTTCCGAAAAATCGATGTTAATGTCCATGCACTTATCGGGTGCCAACAGTTACGACTTTGTTTTTTACTTCTCTACGCTACCCAACATTGATGAAAAAAATGTGTTGACCTTGCTAAAATCTAAACTTAAAATTAACCCATCTGCAAGAAATTACGATGGAAAAAACATTTACAGCATTACTAAAAATGATGAAAAATTGTTTTTTGCTTTTGATAAATCCATTTTTGCCATTAGCCACAGCTCATTGCTAATTGAAGATGTTATTCGTCAGTTAAAAAGCAAAACCTCATTGTTAAATGACCAAGCTTTTAATACCATTTTAAGCACTACAGGAGAAGTACCTGACGGAAATATTTTTATTAATCACCAACGATTACCCAAATTATTAGCTCAACCTGTTCATCAGCAACATAAAGAAAAAATAGCAAAAGCTACCAATTATGCCTCGTGGAGTGCGTTGGATATTACCTTAAAATCTAATTCCATTATGTTAAATGGGTTTACCTCTGTAGATGCCCAACAAAACTCTTTCCTCTCGCTTTTTGCAGATCAAACCAATACCTTGGGCGGACCAAAAATTAACCTTACCGGTGTTATTCCCGCCAATACTGCTTTTTTGTATTATTACAGTTTTAGTAATTCCGAAAAGTTTTTTAAAAACAGAAAGTCTTGGTTAAAACAAAACAACACTTATTTTGACTACGAAAAATATATTGATGCCATAAGTGGAGCTCATTCCATTGATATAGAAGCAGAATTAGTAGCAAATGTAGGCAATGAATTAGCATTTGTAATTACCGAACCACTTAATAAAGATTTAACAGGAAACAGGTTTGTACTTTTCCGAGTAAACAGCTTAGAAAAAGCCAAAGAAAATTTAAACGCAATTCAACAAAAAACAAATTTACAAGCCTCAACAGAAAATGAGCAAAGCCCTCAACAATTAAATTTTCAATTGCATTTTAGCCAACTTTTTGGCAAACCTTTTTTCGATATTAATCAACCGTATTATTTATTTATTGATGATTATTTAGTTTTTGGAGAAACCGAAACCGGCATTAATGAATTTTACAAAAACTATGTTGCTGAAAAAACACTAAAAAAAGATGAAAACTTCCAAGCATTTAGCGACCAGTTATCTAGTAGTGCTTCTATATTTGTGTATAACAACATTGCTCGTTCGGTACACTGGTACAAAACATTTATGGACGAACCGTTTATCCCCAAAATTGATAGCAACATTGAATTTATAAGAAAGTTTGAAGCCATTGCCTTTCAGGTTTCGCCACAAAAAGACCAATTGTTTTACAACAATATCTATTTTAAATATAATCCTGTTTATAAACAAGATACCCGGACATTATGGGAGGTTTTACTGGATACCACAACTGCCACTGCTCCACAAATTGTATTAAATCATAACACACAAACCAAAGAGATAATTGTTCAGGATGTAAATAATAAATTATACCTCATAAGCACCAACGGTAAAATATTGTGGACAAAACAACTCAGCGAACGAATTCACGGACAAATACATCAAATAGATATCTTTAAAAATAACAAGTTACAGCTGCTATTTTCTACTAAAAATAAAATTTATCTGCTCGACAGAAATGGTAAAAATGTAAATAAATTCCCTGTTGAACTTAAGGCTGAAGCCTCCACTCCTGTTAGTCCCTTAGATTATGATAACAACAGAAACTACCGTATTTTAATTGGTTGTAGCAACAACATTGTTTATAATTATGATAGTAATGGCGATTTGGTAAAAGGCTGGGAGTATGACGCTTCTAAAAGCTCGCCAAGTGGAATTATCAAACATTTTATTATTGGAAACAAAGATTATATTGTAATTCCAACCAAAAACGGAAGTATAAAAATAGTTCAACGAAACGGTAAAGATCGTTTGCAGCTAAAATCTACCTTACCTGCTACTGCCAACGAGGTGTTTTTAAAAGTAGAAAAAGATTTGGCTGCTTCTTACTTAATTTGTGCTGATTCCTCGGGCAATGTGGTAAAATTGTTTTTCAACGATAAATTAGAAACGCTAAAACTTATTTCCGAAAACAAAACAGATTTTTACAGTTTTAGCCCTACAAATATTAGCCCTACAACTAATTCAAGCAGTCATGTTTTTGCGTTAGAAAATCAAGTAATTGTAAGTGATAACTCAGCCAACCAGTTATTTAAAACGGAAATTCCGGAAACCATCACACATCAGCCATTACTATTTTCTTTACCCGATAAAAGCAAAAAAATTGGTGTAGTTACGGCTTCAACTATTTATTTAATTAACGATGCCGGAACAATTGAAAGCGATTTTCCACTAAGTGGTTCTACTCCGTTTATGATTGACGATATCAACAACGACAACACACTTAATTTGGTAGTAGGCGATAAAAAATTGATCTTTTTGTATAATTTAAAATAGCCACGCACAAAAGCATACAACTAGAGATAAAGATAAAATGGCGTATTCCATATAACATATAAAAAAGAATATTATTTACATATGAAATAATAGTTTAACACAAACGTTACACAGGTAATTTAACATACTACCCTATCAGCCAATTTCAACATAAAAATTCTTTTTTTGCTACTTCTTCAAGTAGTTTAAATTTGATTGTCCTAGTTTTTTTAATGCTGTTTACCTTCACCGGTTTTTCACAATTAAAAACAGAAAACAAACTACTGGTAGGTAGATTGGAACTTTCTGAAAAACAATATGAAAGTGCTATACAAAAATTTAATTATGTTATTGAAAACTATCCTCCTAACTACGAACCTTATTATTACAGAGGTATTGCTAAAATTGAACTTGGTGATGTTACCGGAGCAGAAATGGACTTTACTGAAGCCATTAAACTACGCCCTTTAAAAACAGATTTATACATTATTAGAGGTTCGGCTCGTGAGCGACTAAAAAACTATGATGGTGCTTTTGAAGATTTTAATAAAGCACTTGAACTTAATCCTATAAATCCGGATATTTATTTAAATAGAGCACTGGTTTACAGTTATCTCAATCAATATGATAAAGCCATAGACGATTGTAATAAAGCCATTCATTATGGTTCTAGAAAAGAACTGACGTATATTATTAGAGGCATGTCGAAATTGGGGAACAAACAATACCGAGAAGCCATTGCCGATTTTGATTTAATATTGGAAAATAATAAATTCAATGCTTCGTCTTATGTACGTAAAGCAACTGCACACTACTATTTAGAAAATTACGATACTGCTCAAACCAATATTCAAATTGCATTACAAATTGAACCCGATAATACCTATGCTTATTTTCAACAAGCCATGATTTTTATAAAACTCGAACAAAATGATGAAGCCGTAAAAAGTTTATCAAAGGTGATTAGCATTTCACCTGAATCAGCTACAGCATATTACAATCGAGCCATTTTGTATGCCGAAAAAAATGATTATAAAAATGCATTAAAAGATTACGATAAAGTTATTTTCTTGAGCCCAAACAATATTTTGGCTTACTATAACCGAGCAGCCATTTTTAATCAGCTAAAAAAATACAAAGAAAGTTTAGCAGATGTGGAACAAGCAATAGCACTTTACCCCGATTTTGTGGATGGATACAAACTAAGAAGTAATATTTACAGGCAATTGGGAAACATTAGTAAAGCAGAAACCGATTTAGAGACGGCTCAATTGATTAATCGAACTAAAAGCAATGCCACAGATAGTTTAAAAGAAGTTGAGGAAGAATTTTTAGCCCGATTAACTTCATTTAGCGATAATACCAACGAAAATGTTACCAAATATAGCGACCAGACCATTTCCTTATCATCTCCCTATTATATTAGTCTGTTAGCTCAAAATAAGAACAAGCAAGTAATTGATTCGTGGAACGAAAGCTATAAATCGTACACACCTTACTTTGTTCTAAAAATGGAAGACGAAGAAGTTTTAGATATCCCATTAAAGGAAAAAAAGCTACGTTTTATTAATGATAAAATCTCTAAAAACCCTAATAATGCTGAGTTATACATTCAGCGAGGGGTTATTTATGCTTCCTTAAAACAACACGAAAAAGCCATTTTAGAGTTTAACAAGTCCTTACACATTGATAAAAACTATTACTTAGCTTATTTTGCTCGTGCCAATTTATTTCATCAAATGCTAAACGAATCAGAAAATTCGAACATTAATATTGATATGATTATTAAGGATTACGACAAAGCTATAGCACTAAATCCTGCTTTTAAATATGCTGCTTTTAACCGAGGGATCTTATACTTTCAATTATCAAAATACATTAATGCTATTGAAGATTTTAGTGTTGCTATTGAGTTGGACAACAGTTTTTCTGAAGCGTACCTAAACCGAGGGTTAATTTTACTTATCTTAAACAATCACGAACAAGCTTGTAAAGATCTTAGCAGAGCAGGAGAATTAGGCTTAGGTAGTGTTTATTTATTAATTAATAGGTATTGTAATTAGTTAATCCTCCCCTAACCCCTCCAAAGGAGGTGAACTCCCTCCCTTTGGGAGGGTTGGGGTGGGACAAACCTAAAAACCTCACTCCTTCTTCTGTTCTATTTTATTTTTGTTGCTGCCTTTTAACGGAACAGCCTCTTCTCTAAAAAGAATGTCAATGGCATCTGTTAAATCTTTTTTCATTTCAGAAAATACTGTTCCATCAAAATAACCTCTTACCCTACCTTGTTTATCAACTAAAATAAGCAGTTGAGAATGTAAAAAACCTCCTTCAGCAATAGAATCTTTAGCAACATTTACAAAAAAACCATTAAAAGCAATGTCATAAATTTCATCTTTATTTCCGGTTACAAAATCCCAATTATCAGTATTGGCATGTACTTTTTTAGCATATTCTTTAAGTACAGGCACAGAATCTGCTTCAGGGTTTACAGTTATTGATAAAAACCTCAGCTCTTTTCTGTCGGAAAACTTGTCTTGTACATACCTCATATTGGTTGTCATTTTAGGACAAATGGTGGGACAAGTAACAAAAAAGAAATCAGCTACATACACATTGCCTAGCATGTCATCTCGGGTAACTTTTTTACCATCCTGATTGATAAACTCAAAATAAGGAATTTGATGATAGGTGGTATCAAAACTTCCATCGGGATTTTCTACAGCAGTTTTATTACCATAAACCGGTAGTCTAGTAAAATTATGCTCTCCTGTATAAAGCAATAAATAAAATAAAGATGGTAATACTAAAATTGCTATTAAAATACCGAATTTTTTAAATTGAGATGAAGCCATTGTATGTTAAAATTAAAGAATCAACAAAATTACACAGAAAAGACGTTAAAACTTTACTTATCTTTGAGCAAATAAGAACCTAGCATTTAAATTTAATATGAATATCTCCTTCCAAAAGTTATTTTTTGCCCTTGCAACAAGTTGTTTGTTATTTGTTGTGCTAATTTTTGCAAAATCTATTCTTATTCCCTTAGCTTTTGCTTTGTTTTTATCTTTTATTTTATTTCCGCTTGCCAAACGGTTTGAACGATGGGGAATGAACGATTTAATTGCTGCCTTTTTATCTATTTTTATCGTATTTTTAGTATTAAGCGGAAGTATTTATATTTTTTCAGCACAACTTATAGGCTTATCTAAAGAGCTTACAGATTTTCAGGAAAAAGTATTAGATGTAATTGCTAACGCAACGGTTTACATTAATAATAACATCAATTTTGTTGAAGACTTAAACAAAGACCAACTATTGGCAGAAAACAGAGGTTGGCTTCAAAAAACCGTAGGAACATTAGCTCAACAAACATTTAATAGCACTGCTAATTTTATAACCGGCTTATTTGCCACCATCATTTTTACTTTTTTAATTTTAATTTACCGAAAAGGCTTAACCAAAGGCTTTGTAGCTTTTGCTGCAAAAGAGAACCGCAACCGTGTATTTAAGATGTTAAAATCTGTTCAGCAAGTTGGTCAGCAGTATTTATTTGGAATGATCTTGTTAATTATTATTATTGGTTTAGCCAACAGTTTTGGATTAATGATCATTGGCGTTGACCATCCGTTTTTGTTTGGATTTTTTGCAGCCACACTTTCTATCATTCCATACATAGGAACTACATTTGGTGCCATAATTCCAATTTTATATACCATGATGGCGTATAGTTCTTTTTTTATGGGAGCACAAGTTGCTATACTTTTTTGGGCAGTTCAGTTGATTACCGATAACTTTTTAAGTCCTAAAATTGTTGGTGGAAGTTTAAAAGTTAATGCCTTAACTACTATTTTAAGTTTAATTATTGGTGCTACTATTTGGGGAGTTGCAGGCATGGTGTTATTCTTACCATTTGCCGCTATGCTTAAAGTAGTTTGTCAAGAGTTTGACACACTAAAACCAATTGCCTTATTAATAGGAACTCAAGACAAAGAAGAGGAAAACAAAGAGCCTTTTATAAGTAAATGGAAGAAGAAAATTGTAGCTTGGCGAAAAAAACTCAGTAAAAAGGCTAATTAAAAAGCTTTCCGATATGTTCCTCTGAAAGTGGTTTTTCAATAAAATCTATTACATAGTTGTTGTTCTTTACTTTTGCAATATCAGTTGGGTCTAAGGAAGAACTTAACATATAAATTTTACAATGATTTTTTATTTTATCTGAAAGCTGATGGTAAAGATTCAAAAAATCAAATCCATCCATTAAAGGCATTTTAATGTCTACAAAAATGATCTCAGGTAGTTCTTCAAGTGCATTTTCTTTTGATTGCAAATACGCTAACCCTTTTTGAGCTGAATCAACACAAATAATTTCTTTGACATCACAATAATCAGTTAATATTTCTGTGGCTATAAACAAATCATACTTAGAATCATCTATTACCAAAATGGAATTTAGTTTCATAATAATGTATAATTATTTCTTAGTATTGTTAATGATCCGGTTTACCACATTGTTAAGCTTATTGGTTGTTTCTTCAATTCCTTCAATTATCTCTTCTTTAGATTTATCTGGTCTGTCTTTATCTTTTAACAACTTTATTAAACCCAAGATGGTTGCAATTGGTCCTCTAATTTCGTGAGACTGAATTTGTTTTATTTCCGATATAACTTTACGATGTTTTTTCTCTTTTTTTCTGTAATAGGTAAATGCCACAAATAATAGAATTATTAAAACAACAATCGCAAAAGAATAAACCAAGGACTTTTTCTGATTATTTAAAGAAATGATTTCAAGCTCTTTATCTTTAATAAGTAAATCTTTATCTTTTAAATCTATTTCTCGTTGAGTTTCTAATTTAGAAAGTTGTTCTTTTGAAGCTAATGAATGTAACGAATCATTTATAGCTGTTTTTTCATTCGTAAGTTCATAAGCTTTTTGGTAATTTTTTTGGAGAACATAAACCTCTATTAAACTTTCCAAAAAATCCACTTTAGGAGCTTTAAAGTCAATTTCATCACACATTGCAATGGCATCTATTAAATATTTTTGAGCATTATCTATTAAATTTTGGTTAGAAGAATTGCTCTTTTTATATTGTTTTAAATAGACACTTCCCACATTTCCTTTGCCGGTTGCTATATGATTTTTCAACCCTAAATTACTAGCAATTTCCAACGCTTTATAATAATACTCTAACGCTTCAGTATATTCTTCTTTTCTAAAATGTACATTCCCAATGTTAGAAAGGTTAATTAATGCTCCTGTTTTATTTCCATTTTTCTGATTAATGTTAAACGCTTTGTTTAAATAAATCATGGCTGTATCATAATGTGGAATTTCCATATAAACACGAGCTAAATTCCCTAAAGCTCTAGCTTCATCAGCATCAGTAGTATGGTTTTTATATAAGTTTAATGCTTTTAAATAATAGGTTTTACTTTTTTCAAATTCTTTTAATTCGTAATAAATGTTGGCTATGTTTTCATATATAATACCTTTATTTCTATACTCATTTGTTTCTTCATAAATTTTAAGTGCCTCAAAATTGCATTCTATCGCTTTTGCATAATTACCAAGCTTGGCATAAACCTGACTTAAATTTGTTTTTACACCTGCTACTCCTTTTGGGTTGTCTATCGATTTAAATATTTCGATAGATTGTTGATTATATTCCAACGCCTTATAAAACTCTGAATTCGCTGCATAATTAGCAGCTAATAAAGCTATTGAAGCTGCCTCTCTGTTTTTCAACCCTAATTCTCGAGCTAATTTTAATGCTTTTGTAGTATATTTTTTGCCTTCGGTTGGATTTAGTGAAATATAAAAATAACCTATTCTCTCCAGTAAAACTACTTTAGCACTATCGTTTGGAGATGCTTCTGCTACTGTAATTAAAGAATCTAAATATTCTTGTTGATTGGTAACTTTTGCTTGTATGCTTACTTGAAACAATACAATAAAAAAGAAAATACCATACTTCATTTTGTCCATGTGCTATTTCTTTTGTTTATATAAGAAAGTAGGTTATGCCAAAAGTAAGGTTCTACGTTAAAATCTATTTGTTTGTTAGAGTTTATTAACAATTTTTTAATTTTTTAAAATTGATTTACAACAAAACACTAATTAAAACAGCATTTTTATAACAAAAATCCCAACAAGTTAAAAAGCTTGTTGGGATTAAAAAGTAAATATAAAATCTTTTCTTTTAAAACAAATAGCTCAAGCTTACACCATACGTTCTACCTAATTGGTAAGAGTTGAATGTATATTCTACATCTTTATAAACCTGTGTTTGTTTAACAATAGGGTTTAATAAGTTAGATGCCGAAAGTCTCAATTTAAAATGATCTCCTAAGGTTTTGGTTAAGTTAACGTTTAACTGATGTACTGGTTGAGCTTTTACATTAGGCGTTGCATCCACTACCACTAACGTAATTTTTTCTCCGGCAACATTGTAGTTTAAGTTTACAGATAAGCCTAAAGAATCATTGTTATATCCTAAAAAAGCATTTACTATATAAGGCGATTGACCATACATTTCTCTTGTACTTGCAGCACTTGGGTCTTGAGCTCTTATCAATTCTAATTGTTGTTTATCAATATCTACTTTTGAAGTAATTAAAGAGAAATTACCTCCTATGCTAAATTGTTGTTTATCGTTTGATATAAAGTTCAATTGTTTTTTTACTTCCACCTCAACTCCGTAAAGTTTCCCGTTTTCTACATTTCTCCACGTTAACTCATCATTTTGAGCTTGTGTATTAAACACAAATTCAATAGGATTAGTAAAGTTTTTATAAAACACTCCAAAAGAAACCAATTCTCCTAAATTGGGGAACAATTCAAATCTTAAGTCAAAATTATCTACCAATGTTCTGTCTAATTCCGGATTACCAATAATTATCCAGTTGGCAGCAAAATCGTAAGAAGCAAATCCGGAAATTTCTCTAAAAGTAGGTCTCGCCAACGTTCTAGAATAAGCTGCTCTTAAGTTTGTTTTAGAAGAAAGTGCATACGAAGAATTAACAGCAGGTAAAATATCAACACTCTCTAACAAACCTGCTTCTTGGGTTTCATCTGCACTAACACTCGTAATGTAAGTGGTTTCTAACCTAGCTCCACCAATAACTCTTAATTTTTTAGTAGCCCAAACATCTCCCATTAAATATCCGGCAGTAATAATTTGCTCCCCTACATAGTTATTTCTTTTTTCGGAAGCATCTTCCATATAAATGTACTGAGAAACAGGATTTCCAGGTGATGGCAAAATCATATTTTCATCTGCTAAATAATCAACAACACTTCCCGTAAACATGTTAGCCCCTTGTTTTCTATAATTATATCTAAACTCACTTAATGTTCTATCTTGATATAAATAAGCTCCACCAAATTTAATTTTTGATGATTTACCATCTTTTTCAAACATAGTAAACTCTAAGTTCATTTTGGCGTCAAAAGTAGCTTGATCTAAATACCTGTAAAAACGAGCCGGAGCCGGATAAGCTGAAGCATTTATACTATAAGTAGTATCATTATCTGTACTAATTGTATAATCATTAGAAAAATAACGTTGGTCTGGCGTATATTGAGAAGAGGTAGAATAAGCTGTTAACCAATCAATTTTAAGTTTTTTCAACCCTTCAACATAATGGTCTCCTTTTAATTGATAACTGGCTAACTGTCTTTCTTGGTAAGATAAACTTCTTGTTTGGTAATGTAATCCTTGGTCTTCTTTTGGGAAAATACCTTCCTGAAAAGTAGTTTCTTTAGTACCACTTTGGTTACGAACATACGTTAAGCTCAGTTTATTGTTCTTTCCTATTTTATAAGAAAGGTTTCCTAACGCTCCCATCAATACTTCTTCTTGAGATTTAGTATCATTTAATTCTTGCTGTGTAATTAATTCTTCCACCTCATCAACACTCCCTGTTAAACTATATCTTCCCGAAAATGCATTTTGTTGTTTGTGTACAAACTCTCTTGAGTAAGAAAGTCCGGCAACAAATCCTAAAGTATTTCCAAAAACTGTTTTTTGATTTCCTACAGATAAAGAATAACGTTGGTTAATTGATGATGGAGACTCCACCCCTTCCATTTCTTTACTAAAAGATTTAGTAACGGTTTCCAACTGAGCATTATTTACAAACAAAGGAGGAACACCTCCAGTTAATACCGGATCAGGAATATCTCTACCGCCATCATCTTTACCAAATAATTCAGATGAAGCGCCTCCATGAGATAAAAATTGATCATTAAAACTAGAGAAAGTATTGTAGCTAACCCCCGCAGAAAATTGTAAAGTAAATTTTTCAGGAAAATCTTTCGTTTCAATGTTTAATAACCCTCCGGTAAAACTTCCTGGTAAATCAGGAGAAAATGATTTTACTACCGTCATGTTTTCAATCATGTTGGTAGGAAATAAATCTAATTCCACTGCATTTTTATTAGGATCCAGCCCCGGAATTTCAGCTCCATTAAGTGTTGTTTTACTGTATCTATCACTCAACCCTCTTACATAAACATATTTGCCGCCTTCAATGGTTACTCCTGTAACTCTTTTTGCAGCACTTGCCACATCATTATCGCCTCTTTTAGTGATTTCCTGCGCAGTAATTCCTTCCATTACTGTTGCCGATTTTTGTTTCACTTTTAGCATATAGTTTTCTGAACTTCTAACTGCTTTTGCTTCTACCACAAAATCAGATAAAGCTACAGAAGAATTTTGTAAAGAGAAGTTATGCATTACTATTTGTTTATCGGCTACATTAACTTCTATGGAATCTGAATTAAAAGAAATGTAAGAACAAATAATGGTTTGTTTCCCGGTAGGAACATTTTTTATAAGGTAATTTCCTTCAAAGTCAACAACAGAACCTATAGAAGTTCCTTTAACAAAAACAGTTGCTCCAATAAGTTCTTCGGCAGACTCAGAACTAACTACTTTTCCTTTAATCATTCCTTGTGAAAAAGCTATTGTTGTGGTTAAAATTAAACTAAAAGTGCTTACTAATTTTTTCATTTTTATTCTTTTATTTGATAGTGCAAAGGAATTACAACAGGTTGAATGAGACGTTAATCGAATGTTACATTAGTGTTATTTTCTGGTAATATTTTAGGACAAAAAGTGTCATTTGCTTAACACAA
>DATCTM010000091.1:0-20201 GCA_036567945.1 Vicingaceae bacterium | reverse complement strand
AATATCAGGGTTAGCAAACATCAATCAATTTCAACTTACCATTAAAGATTTATCAGATAATATAGTCTTTACCACAACAGATAAGACCAATTTTTGGAATGGAAAATATATGGGAAGTGGATCGTTGGTATCTGTAGGAGCCTATAAATACATAATGGAAGTAAATGGCGATACGCTTGAAGGTCAAATATTATTAGATTATTAATGAAAAAGAATATTATTATAACAGTTCCTTCTAAATTGGAAATATCACAATAAAGTGAAGATTATTAATTATTTAAATGTTTAATTATGAAAAAAATAAATTTATCTATTTGTGCATTCATAGTATATCTATGTATTGTTCAAATAAAAGCTCAAACAGTATTTGAAAAAAGTATTTATTCACAATACAATACCGGAGATGTTGTAAATCAAGATATTTTGGTTTCTCAATTAAATAATAATGGAAATATAATTACTTCAGGACATTATCATTATAACCAGAATGATGCTTTAGGAGCTATATTTTATGCTATACTTTCAGACCATGATACTAATGGAAGTAGGCAATTTACTTACAGCTATGTTGCAAATGATAGTGATACACTTAAACTTAATACAAAAGTATATAGCACAGTAGAATATGATGGAGGCTACATAATGGTAGGGACAGTATTTAATAACTCAAATTATAGTAGTTCTGTGAATGGAGGAGGAGATTTGTTAATCATAAAATGCAATGCTAGTGGAAATGTATTAAATCATAAAATTGTTGATATAGGGGGTAATGATATAGGTAAAGCAATTAAAAAAATGGGGTCAAATTCAGATTTTGTTCTATGTGGGAAGTCTTCTTATACAGATGGGTCAGCAGCGGGATTTGTAATGAAAATAGATGTTAATTTAAATATTGTATGGAACAGAACAGTTGATTCACGAATTATTTCCTCTAATTCAACAAATAATTATTTTAATGATATTATTTATGATGGCTCTAATGTTTGGGCTGTTGGGGAGATGAAAGAAGTTTCAGGTTCACGTTGGTTTGGATTAGTGGTTAAATTAAATTCATCAGGCACATTCCAAACATCTAGAAGGTTAGGATATGTTTCGGTAAATGTATTTTTTAATCATGTAGAATTAGATGGTAACAATTTAATAATGACTGGAAATCAGCAAAAAGTACTTCTTTTTGGAGGAACAACAGATCAAATGGTAGCAATTCAGTATGATAAATCAACTCAGACAGTTGTAAAAGATTTAAGATTAGGATCAAATACAAGTATAGGTTATGATATATTAAAATCTGGAATAGGAGGTAGCACTAATTATTATGTGGTAGGACATGAAAAACAAAGTGCTAATCCAAAGGTAGGTGTATTACATGTTTTAAATAGTTCTTTTCAAGCAACAAAAAAAGTGATTTACCAATATAATTATGATACAGAGTTACTTGCATTAGATACTTTTTCATTAGGTAGTTGCAATTATTTAACAATGTCGGGATATGTCGGTTCTTCAACTCCTTTCAGTAAAGGATATTTTTTAAAAACAGATCAATTTGGTTTTACAAGTTGTGAAGATACAGCAACTATAGATACTCTTAGTCTTATTTTACTAGCAAACACTTTAAATGATAGTGTGGATACTAACTATTCATATTTCACTAATGCAATATTTAGAGATACTTTAACAGACTCACTGTTGTGTATTGATACACTTTCTTATTGTAGTAATAATCCTATTCAAAAGAACCGAATGATTAACAAAGAAAATATAGACCTAGAATTAAAAGAAGGCAATATTTATCCTAATCCGATAAAACAAGGAGATATTTTAAACGTGTCTTTTAATAATACAGATTTATTGATTAATCGAATAACAATTGTCAATAGCTTAGGTCAAACTTTAATAAATAATCAAAATATTTTATCTAAGAATCTTTCAATAGAAACTAATAAGTTGGGTAAAGGCGTTTATTTTATTTATATAGAGAGTAGTAATCCTTCAAATAGAAAAGCGTTTACCATTAAAAAGATGAAGCTTATTGTACAATAAGAGTTAAATTAACCTAAAATTTCAAGCTCTCCATTTTAATCAAAAACTGATTAAAATGGAGAGCTTTTTTTCTTACCGTTAAAAAAAAAAATGAACCACTTCATTTTTTAACCTCCCTCTACTTCTAATTTAGAACTTTACTAAATTCTAAAAAATGAAGAATCATAAAAAATTAAAAGCCTATTCCATGCTCCAAATTATGGGAGCTATACTAATTGCAGGCATCCTAACCGCTTTGGCAGTACCATCCATTATGAAAGCCGTTACCAAAGCTAAACAAGGAGAAGCAAAAACACAGTTAGAACATTTATATTCCTTACAGCGACTACATTTTTTAGAATTTTCGAAATACTCGCCCGATTTAGAAGAAATAGATTTCGACCAACAAACCTTGGTAACAGAAGACGGTGGAGCAAGATATAAAATAGAAATTGTAGAGGCAGGCACTACCACTTTTACCGCTAGAGCAACTGCCGTACAAGATTTTGATGGCGATGGCGTGTTTAATGTTTGGGAAATCAATCAAGATAGAAAACTAACAGAAACCATAAAAGACTAATGCAACCTATTTTATTAACCATATTAATCGCTATTTTATTGGTAGTAGTATATCAAGATTTTAAAAGCAGAGCCATCAGTTGGTTCTTAATTCCCTTGCTTTTAATAGTGGTGCTTATTAATGCAGTAATGAGCATCCAAATAGAAGAACTTACTATTTTTTCAGGAGTCAATTTATTGTTGGTATTGGTGAATTTGTTGGGGGTAACGCTTATTATTTCAGTAAAAGAGAAAAAACTTAAAAACATCATCAACAGTTATTTGGGCTTGGGAGATGTGCTTTTCTTTATTGTGTTAACCACCTTATTTTCTCCTATCAATTTTGTAATATTTTTTATAGGAAGCATTTTTCTAATAACACTTATTTATGGAGGAGTAATGCTTTTTCGCAAACAAAAAAAAACCTTAATTCCTTTAGCAGGAGCAATGAGTTTGGTATTAATAGCAGTATTACTTGTTCAGCAATTTAGTACTTCTTTTCACCTGTATCAAGATTTATTGATTATCAATGAATGAAGGCAAACACATACCGTTGAGTGCTGAAATTCAGCAAACCATTTCTACCGATCAGGCATGGCATTATCATATCGTACCTAAAAGTATGGATGAAGACGTATTTGTTTTTTATGCTGATGAAGATAAAATGGATTCCAGTTTAAGTGATGAACTGGAAATGATTTTTGGTAAAACCATCAAAATTATTCCTACATCTACGCAATTAATTCACCAAACACTAGGAAAATATTACCGACTCACCTATAAAAACAAAAGAGCAGAAACCATCAGTTTTGATGCTAACCAATCGGAAGATTTTGTATATAAATTGATAGCCGAAGCAGATGATTTAGGATGTAGCGATATTCACATAGAAAAATACGAAGAACGTTGCAGAGTAAGGCTTCGAATAGACGGTAAACTCATTGAAAAATATGTAATTCCAGCAAATGATTACCCTGCATTGGTTAATAAATTAAAAATTAAAGCCAACTTAGATATTGCTGAGAAAAGATTGCCTCAAGATGGCAGGATTACCTTTACCAATGGAGGAAGTAAGTTTGATATACGGGTTTCGTTGTTGCCTACTTTGCATGGCGAAAAAATAGTGATGCGTTTGTTAAGTAAAGATGCTACAGACATAGACATCAATACATTGGGTTTTGACAACAAACAATTGTACGATTATTTGGAAGGCATCAAAAAACCAAATGGCATTATCCTCATTAGTGGACCAACAGGATCTGGGAAAACAACCACTTTATACGCAACACTAAAAATATTAAATGAAGAGAAAACCAATTTACTTACCATAGAAGACCCGATAGAATATACCCTGGAAGGAATTAATCAAGTACAACTTAAAGAAGACATCGGATTAGGATTTGCTTCTGCTTTACGTTCCTTTTTACGACAAGACCCGGATGTAATTATGTTGGGAGAGATTAGAGATGGAGAAACTGCACAAATGGCAATAAGAGCATCTTTAACAGGGCATTTAGTGTTATCTACTATTCATACTAATTCCGCCTGGGGAACCATTTCCAGAATGGTGGATATGGGCGTGCCTTCTTATTTATTGGCAAATACCTTAACACTAAGTGTGGCTCAACGATTAGTAAGGTTGTTATGTCCCAATTGTAAAGAACAAAAAGCTTTTGATGCCAACTTATTTCCTAATAACTACAAAGCTCCCAGAGCAGTGGAACACCACTTTGAACCGGTAGGCTGTGAAAAATGTTTTTATACTGGATATAAAGGCAGAAAAGCGGTATACGAAGTTATTCCCATTGATTATGAATTATCAGAATGCATAAAAAATGAAAAATTTAATGTGCGAGAAGAATTAAAAGCCAAACAAATTAATCAACTAATGGACAATGCTTTTGAATTGTTTGAAAAAGGTGAGACCTCAATAGATGAAGTTTATGCCATGTTGATGAGTAATTATTGATAGATGCGGAAATTAATATATATATTAGGAATTGTAGGTTGCTTGTTATGGAGTGTAACCACCTATGCCAACGATAGAATAAAACAAATAGAAAACCAACTTTCAGCTATGACTGCTGAAATGCCGGGATTGGAAGAAAAAGTACAAATGTCGGTAAGCGGTGTTTCTATTCAAGAATTCATGCGTGGTATTGCAGATGCTCATAAGTTGAACATTAGTGTTGATCCTTCGATTAAACAAGAGGTGGTGAACAACTTTGCGAATGCAACTGTTTCCGATGTGCTGATTTTTATATGTAAAGAATATGAGTTAAGTATTAACTTTATTGGAAGCATTATGTCTATCGTAAAGTATGACGCACCTAAACCTGTTGTGGTTGAAACACCTAAAAAAGTAATTCAAATTAATTATGATAAGAATGGAGATAAGTTGACCTTAGATTTAAATGATGATTCTTTAGAAAAAGTAGCAAAGTTGATTACCCAAAAATCGAAAAAGAATATGGTGTTGGCTTCGGGAGTAACTCCAAAATTAGTGAGTAGTTATATAGAAGATATGCCTTTTGATAATGCGATGGAGAAGTTTGGTATTGCTAATGATTTAAGTATTACCAAAACAGAGGATGGGTTTTATTTGATAGATAAAAAATTCGCCACCAATGAAAATAGCAATAATAAAATTGACAATAGAAACACCAATAAATCTAATAAAACAAATAACCGTAACACAGGTAATAATGTTGATGAAGAATTTAGTTTTAATGCAAAACACAGTTTAGATATTTCTGTTTTCGGAAGCGATGTACAAATTGATGAGGTTATTAAAAGCGTGGCAAAAGAAACAGGAATAGACTACTATTTTGTTTCAGACATTAAAGACAAAACTACTGTAAATGTACAGTCAACCACTTTTCAGGGTTTGTTAGAAAATTTGTTTCAAGGAACAGAACTCACTTATGAGTATAGAGATGGTATTTACATTATTGGAGAACGAAAAACAGAAGGATTAAGGATGACGAAAGTCATTCAGTTACAACATCGATCTGTTGAAAAGGTAACCGAAAATATTCCGGCTAACATTAAGCAAAATGTAGATGTAAAGGAATTTGTTGACTTAAATAGTCTGATTTTAAGCGGTTCTCATCCTCAAATCAAAGAAATAGAACTATTTATTAAACAAATAGATAAAGTAGTTCCCGTTGTATTGATAGAAGTGATGATAGTTGATTATTCTAACAAAAGAGCCAATTCAACAGGTATAGAAGTTGGCTTGGGTAATGAGCCTGCTGAAACAGGCGGTAAAGTTTTTCCGGAAACCAATATGTCGTTGAGCAGTTCTTCTATCAATGATTTAATAGAGAGTTTTAATGGGTATGGCATATTAAATTTAGGAAAAGTAACCCCTAATTTTTATGTGAATATTAAGGCATTAGAATCACAAGGAATTTTGAATGTAAAATCTACTCCTAAGTTGGCTACTCTAAATGGACATGAAGCTACGATGAGCATTGGAAATACAGAGTATTACTTTGAACAAACCAATAATGTAATTACCAATACATCTACCCAAAACATCACCACAAAAACATATAAATCAGTAAATGCCGATTTATCAATTACTATAAAACCCTTTGTATCCGGAGATGATCAAATTACCTTAGAAATAACGGTAAATCAATCGGATTTTACTGAAAAAATAGAGCCCGGAGCTCCTCCGGGAAGTGTTTCAAGAGATTTTACCTCCTATATAAGAGTAAAAGATCAAGAAATGGTATTGTTGGGCGGATTAGAAGAAAAAGCTACTCGAGAATCGGGAAGTGGTGTTCCTTTTTTATCTCGTATTCCTGTTATCAAGTGGTTTTTTAGCAGTAGAACCAAAGAAAAATCAAGAAGTAAACTTAACATCTTTATAAAACCCACAGTAATTTATTAATGCTCAATTTTTTAGATAAATATCAATTAATAAGAGGACAAACTGCTTTTGGTGTTGAGGTGATTTACAATTCCAAAGATAGTTATACGCTTATAGCATTAGAATTAATAGCGAATAAAGAAGGCGTAAAGGTAGCTCGAAAGTTTACAGATGTTTCTTTAGAAGAATTAGCAAAAATTAATACCAAGAAAGCTCCATTGTACTTTGCAGTTGGAGGAAAAGGAATAGTACATAAAAAAGTAAAAACAAACGAGCATTTATCCGAGCAGGACTTATTAAATCAAGTACTTCCAAATGCAACATTAAAAGATTTTTATTTACAACAAGCAGTCATCTCTACTTTTGAATCTTGGGTTTCTATTGTAAGAAAAGACTTGTTAAATTCATTGGTTGCGACCATACAATCGTTACATCTTTTTGGTGTTCAAATTTATTTAGGACCTTTTATCATAGAGAATTGCATTTCACTCATAAATAAATCAGTAATTACAACTACTACCCATGAATTGCTGATAGTAGATAATCATATTAATCAGATAGATAGTTTAGGAAGTGTTGCCGGAGGAGAGGAATACAATATAGAAGGAGAAATCGTTAATTCACATGAGTTAATTGCTTTTAGTGCAGCACTAAGCCATTTTATTCTACCAATTAAAATTCATCCAATAGTATGCGAAGAAGTAACCCATTTCAGGGAAGAATATTTGCATAAGAATAAATATACGGTAGTAGGTTTTGGTCTGCTGGCTTTTTTCTTTGTGCTTACCATTTCAAATATGATGATAGCCAATAGTTATGAATCTGCTAATAATGAGTTACAATATCAATTAAACAGCAAACAACAATTTGTGGATGAGTTAGAAATCTTAAAAAAAGAGCTGCTCATCAAAGAAGAATTTATTCAAAACAGTGGTGTAACCAAAGCAGATAAAATCACTTTCTATGCCGATCAAATTGCCATGAGTGTACCTGCTTCTATTCAGTTGGATCAGTTATTTATTAATCCATTAACCAAAAGAATTAATAAAGCAGAAGACATTCAATTTACCTACAATACAGTTAAGATTCTAGGTTCAGTAAGCAGAAGCATTGAATTAAATAATTGGATAAAAAAACTAAAAAAATACGAATGGGTGAATGATATTAATATCATCTCTTTTATACAAGATAACTTGAGAACACCGGGAGAATTTGAATTACAAATTGTGATCAAACAATGATGAATAAACTGACATACAAAAAAAAGTTGCAATATGTATTAATCATAAGTGGAGTATTTATGGTGGTATTGTACCAGTTAGCTTTATCAGACACCATTGATTTAGCTATGGAGACCAGTGTGATGGAAGAACAAGTAGCCAACAACAAAAATGCACCCGAAGAAATTGCGGTAATCAAACAAAAATTAGCCAAAATAGAACAATTAATAGGCACTCAAGTAGCCCATGATTTAGATGTACATCAATTGCTGTTGGAGTCTGTAACAGGCTATGTACAAACCAATAATTTGGTTTTGAAAGACTTTCCTCAACCTTATTCAATATCAGATAAAGGATATACCACCAAAACGGCATTGGTAATTGTAGAAGGAGACTTTATTCAATTACTCAAACTAAGTAATTATATCGAAAATAACTACCAAGGAGGAAAATTGGTCGCCTTAGATTTTAAGATCAATAATGAATTTAGAACACGAACAAGAAAATTAAATTCTACCATTTATTTACAAAACGTAAAAGCTGAAAACCATGAAGAAAATAGTTAACTACAGTCTCATCACTTTGTTGTTGGCAACAATTACTGCCTGCAACGATTTTATTGAAAAAGACATTGATAAAGAAACGATTACTTTGTTAGCGCCTGCCAACAATTTAACTACTATACAATTAACCCATACTTTTTGGTGGAATTGGTTAGATGGTGCAGAGCAATATAACATGCAAGTAGTTGAAGGAAGTTTTACTTCGGTAACCAAATTTTTGTTGGATACTACCATTTCCAAAAACAAATTTGAATATACTTTATATCCCGGAACTTTTCAGTGGAGAGTAAAAGGGATGAACAACGGTAGTGAAACCAATTTTTCAACATTTACCGTAACCATTGATAGCTCATTAGACATCAGTAGCCAACAAATAGTTTTAAGTGCTCCTATTGATAATTATATTACCAATAATGATAATATCACATTTACATGGAATAATCTCTTAAATGCAGATGATTATTTGATAGAAATTCATGAAAATACATGGACAGGAAACTTAGTTTTTGGACCACAAATAACTACTTCCAATTCAATTACTACTACCTTACCTGAAGGAACATTGGTGTGGGGTGTTCAAGGCAGAAATGCTACCTCTAATACTTCTACTGCATTTTCTATTAGAACATTGACCATAGATACTACATCGCCTAACATGGTTACCTTAGTTGCTCCTGCCGATAATGCTACGTTAAGTGATGGTTACCATACTTATACATGGACACAAGGAGCAAATACAGGAACAGCATTAACCGATGATATTTATTTTTATTCTGATGTCTCTGCCACCAACCTGATAAAATCAGCACAAGCCGTTGGAACTTCTTATCAGGATTCATTAGGGGTTGGTGTTTTTTATTGGAGAGTTCAATCTACAGATGCAGCAGGAAATATTGGACCTATGAGTAACATCAGAAAATTAACCATACAGTAAGTATGCAGCAGAAGAAAAAAAATATCTACATTTTATTGCCCATAGTGATTTTGGTATGGGGCTTTGTGTTTTACCAATTATACGGTTATTTTTTTTCAACACCTAGTTATGCGAATACTGAAGAGAAAACCATTATTAACATTGACGAAATAAAAAAAGATACTTTTTCTATCGTTGCCAATTACAGAGACCCGTTTTTAAGCCAAAAGAGGGTTCAAACAGTAAATTATCAAGTTGCAACTAAAACCAATGGTACTTCAAAAACTAAAAAAAACACACCTCCAACAGTACTTAAATGGCCTTCCATACAATACAAAGGAATGATAAAAAATAATAACTCAGAAAAACGAGTAGCAATAGTAAATATTGACGGCAAAGAACGCATCGTAAAAGAAGGAACAACATTGAACGAACTAAAAGTAGTTAAAATTGAAAAAGAAACTATTACCGTTTCCTTTCAAGACGAACAAAAAACGATAAACAAATGAACGTAGCAGTGAAACATATCATTACCGTAGCAGTATTTTTTCTATTTTCTGCATCATTTATCTATGCTCAAAAAATAAAAGAAGTCACCCATAGAGATGTAAGTGTACATTATAAAGATTCATCTGTCAACGCTACTGTTTTATTAGAAGAGAAGAAAATCAGATTGAGTACCAACATTGATTATTATTGGTATCAGAACAATGCCATTAAAGTGAACCAAGGAGGATTTAAAGGACGATTGTTAGATGGCGACTATCAGGTAATCACTTCAGATGGAAGCTTAATCGCCAAAGGAGAATTCAAAAAAGGATATAAAACAGGCAAATGGAAAACATGGGAAAAAACAGGAAAACTAGCTACTACTTACCAATGGAACAAAGGCTACAAAAATGGAAATTATGAATTGTATGTGGATGGGAAAGTGGTTGAAGAAGGCAGCTATAAATCGGGAAGATTACACGGTTCATTTTTAAAGTATGAAGCCGAAGAAGTGGTAGAAAAAGGAAGGTATAAAAAAGGCAAACTGCACGGAAAAATCATCACCTATAAAAACGATACTATTTTTAGTGTTACCAACTATAAAAATGGCAAAGAAGTAATGTTAAAAGAAAAAAAGGCTAAAGAACCAAAAAA
Organism: Vicingaceae bacterium; assembly: GCA_036567945.1. GTDB lineage: Bacteria > Bacteroidota > Bacteroidia > Flavobacteriales_E > Vicingaceae > BRH-c54. The sequence continues at coordinate 9,905 of DATCTM010000091.1, read as the reverse complement.
CACAACACAGAAAACTAAAAAAGATAAATCAGAAGAGAATGTAGCCGATACTAAGACTAAAGAAGATAAAGAAACCAATAAAAAATGGTGGCAATTTTGGAAAAAGAAAACCGAAGATGAAACAGACAAAAAATCAACAACCAAAAAAGTAAAAAAAACTAAGACTGATTCTCACAAAAACGGAGAACAAAAAGAGAAAAAAACTAAAAAAAAGAAAGATGATTAAGGCAGGAGCATTACTATATGCGATGTTCTTGGTGATTGTTATTTCAATCATTACTTCTTCTATTATTTTGGTGAATTATTACAACAATTTTTATGTGTTAGGAGCATTCAAACAAGATCAACTTTTTCAGGATGTATATTCAGGAATCAATTACGGATTGGTTTTTAATCAAACGCTTCCTTTAAATCAAGCAAGTAAAATTGATTTATATGCAGATGCTCAACACGAAGTTTTCTTAACCAAAAAAAGTTGGGGAGCTTTTTATGTCATTTCTTCCAAAGCAACTTGGAGAAACAAAAACGCCTCAAAAACAGCATTAATTGGTGCGAATTTAAATGCAGGTGAAAAAACAGCCATCTATTTAGCGGAACAAAACAAACCATTATCTCTAACAGGACTTACCATCATTACAGGAGATTGCTATTTACCTGAATCAGGGGTAAAAAGAGCTTATATAGAAGGAAAAAGCTTTGTTGGTCAACGCTTGATTAACGGGATAAAAAAAAACAGTACTAAAAACCTGCCTTCAATCAATAAAGAATTAATAGACGAAAATTACCATTGTTTTATGAATTCCAATAACGATAGTGTTGTGGATTATGAAGCTGTTTTAGGACAAGATTCCATTGTCAATACATTTGATAAAAATACTTTGGTGTTGTACTCTCCTTTTACCATTTCGTTAGCCAATAAAACAATCGAGGGAAATGTAATTATTCGTTCCGATAGAAACATCATCATCGAAACATCTTCTAACATCAATAATATTATTTGTTATGCTAAGGGAATTATCATTGAAAAGAACAGTAAGATCAATGCTCAATTTTTTGCTCAAGATTCCATTGTGGTAGAAGAAAATTGTCAACTCAATTATCCCTCTGTGTTGGCAGTGTTAGGAAAAGGTAATTCAACTACACAACGAAAAATCAGTATTGCTGAAAATGTAACACTAAAAGGAGCTGTTTTTTTGTACAATGAAAATTACGATAGAAAAAATCAAGCCTTGGTGAGTGTTGGTAATAACAGTAAAATAATGGGACAAATTTATGCTTCCGAAATGCTTGAAATAAGAGGAGAAGTCACGGGAGGTGTTTTTTGCAACAACTTTTTATTAAAAACACCCTCATCTGTATATCAAAATCACTTAATGGATGTAGTGATAGACAGAACAGCATTGTCAGAATATTTTGTAGGCGTAGCATTAACAGAAGCCATTCAGCAACATCAAATTATTAAATGGTTAAATTAAAAAAAATACAAGCATTTACCATATTAGAATCTATGGTAGCCATGGTTATTGTAATGATTGCTTTTGGGTTGACTTCTATTACATTAATCAATATTGCCTCCTCCGGAATTACCAAGGAAAAACAGCAGGCAGCAGCACTAGTAAAACTCATTAGAAACGAAACATTGCAAGAAAGCAGGTATTTAGATGAAATCATCACTTTTGAAAACATGACTATCGAAAAAATGATATTAGCACATCCCTTATCCGGTGAGTTAAAAATATTACAAATTGAAGCCTATAAAGACAAAGAAAAATTGTTTGAAAGCAAAGAAATAATACTAATGAATCAAGAGTTATGAGTACTTATGAGTATTTAGGAGTTATGAGTTATAGTAGAAATAAATTGCGTCTTTGCGTCTTTGCGAGAAAAAAATATGCGATAATCAGTGTTATCTGCGGGAAACAAAATTGAGCTATGAGGATTAAAGCTTTTTCATTTTTAGAAATTATGGTTGCCATTGTTATCTCCGGGGTAGTAATGAGCACAGCTTATTCTGTTTATATATTTGTCAATAAGCAGTACATCAAACTCAATACTATAAAAGCTGATGTCAGAGATTATTTTGAGTTCTCATCTACCATTAGCCGTGATTTTGAATTAGCGAAAAAAGTAGTTAAAACAAATGATTACACCATTTCTATGGAGCAAACAGATAAAACCATTAATTACCAATTTGAGCATGAATATGTATTGAGAAATATAAATTTTCAAACCGATACATTTTTCTTTTCAGCAACAGATATATTAATCAACACCCTAGCTGAATTTAAAGAAGAACAAGTAGTTGACTTTGTGAAAATGAAGGTGAAAGACAACGATTTTTCTTTTTATAAAAATTACGGAGCAATCGCTAAAATTGAAGAATAAGTATGGCAATTAAAGTATCTCATATTAACACAACTGTTCCAGCTGCAACTAAAGAAAAACAGCAGAAAAGCAGTATATTGCAATTGCTCAATCAAGACATCAGTTTTAGCAAAAGCTATCCCGATAAAAAGAAAGAACAATTCTATTCCGAAATCAGCTTGTTGTTATCCGCAGGAACAGACATTAAAACTGCGTTGGAATTGATTGTGGAAGAGACAGAAAAAGACAAAGATAAAAAGCTGCTGGAAGGCATCAAAAATGACATCATTAACGGAGCAAGTTTTTCTGAAGCACTTCAGCATACAGGAAAATTTACCGATTATGAATATTACTCGTTAAAAGTAGGAGAAGAAAGCTCTCGGGTAGATTTAGTATTGACTGATTTAGCTACTTTTTTTAAACGAAAAATAGACCAAAAAAGAAAACTATCAGGAGCGTTGTCTTATCCAATAGTATTACTAGCAACCGCTTTTGGAATGGTGGTGTTTTTATTAAAATTTTTAGTCCCTATGTTTCAAGACATTTTTAAAAGTTTTAATAAAGAATTACCGGGAGTGACCCAGTTTGTAATTGATGCTTCCGATACCGTAAGCAGTTATTTTTTGTTGATTGTCTTATTCATACTGGGAGCAATTGTTTTTGTGATGCTTAATAAAAGGAAAATGTGGTTCAGGAAAATTACTTCCACGCTTATTATCAAAATTCCGGTAGTAGGGGAGATGGCTCAAAAAATATATTTAACCCGTTTTTGTCACTCTATGAATTTACTGATCAGTGCCAGAAATCCTTTATTAAATTCTATTCAGTTGGTAAAAAAGATGATAGATTATTACCCTTTGCAACAAGCCCTTGAGAAAGTAGAGGATGATTTGATGCACGGAAAGTTGCTTAACGAAAGTATGCGAACCATGCCTATTTTCCCGAAGAAAATGATAGCCCTGATAAAAGTAGCCGAAGAAGTGAACAAGCTGGATGCTATCTTCAACAACTTAGACGAGCAATATTCTAAAGATTTAGAATACCGCTCGGAATTGTTTGGAAAACTCCTCGAACCTTTTGTGATTTTATTTATCAGCGTTATTGTAGGGTTTATAGTAATTGCCATGTACATCCCCATGATGGAAATTAATACTGGGTTGTTTTGAAAAAAATGACCGTTCATTGCTCAAAATCGACCGTTAGTTAGATGGATGAACCATTTTTTTGAAATTAATATGTTTTTGTATAGCTTTGATTATTAGTTTTTTAATTATATTTATTTAATGGTAAAATCATTAATTATAATATTGTATTTTTTGTTTTCCATAAGTGTTTTAGGACAAATCCCAGCAGGTCATTCGTACGAACCTGAAAATCCATTTCCTATACAAAGTCAGCAACCAAAATTTATGACATTAAAGGATTTGAGAGAACAGCAGCAAATTCAATATCAAAAACAAAACAGGCAACAAAAGCAACAATTTGGAATTACACCACAGCCAACACAAGAACAAATGAAAGTAGATTATTACAATCAGCTTGCAATTGCCAAACAAAGAAAAACACAAGAATTTTATAATGATTTAAGCACCATTAATAACTCACAACAATTAACAACTAATGTAGATGAAAAATACCAAAAAACCATTAAGAAATTGCGAATTATAGACACCAACTCGTTGGCGTATGTAAATCACATAAAATATTACAATAGTGCTTACGATGAAATTGTAAGCATGCTTTCAGGTAAATCTGAATTGAGCTTAAAAAGAGCCGTTTTTGTTACAGAGAATGCCTATCATAAGAACAAATTGAATTATGAAAAATACTGTAAACAAATTGATAACCTTGTATTTGTTTGCAAACAAATAATGATAGAAAAAGGATTAAGTTTTAACAACTATATGGCTTGTCATTTTGTTATCCAAGAACTATTCTCTAAAAAGTTCTCCTACAAAAACCGTTTGGGTAAGGAAGAAATATTTGAACCTTTTAGCTATGATTTTATTGATATTTTCGGAAACAATGACCAAACTAAGGAGTTTGTAACAAAATTATTGAATACCAAAACAGGACAATGCCATTCATTACCTTTACTTTATTTAATTCTTGCAGAAGAACTAAATGCAAATGCTTATTTAGCTTTTGCTCCAAACCATTCTTATGTTAAATTTGGTAATCAGTACTATTCGTTTAATTTTGAAACCACAAACGGTACATTTGTAACTGATGAATGGATAGTTGCATCAGGTTATATTTCTCCCACTGCAATAAAAAATCAACTTTACCTTGCTCCAAATACAAAAGATAAAGCAATTGCATCGTGCCTGATAGACTTAGCAAACGGTGTAGATTTTCTCTTTGGTAAAGGTAGATTCACAATTAAATGTGCATACACTGCACTAAATTATTTTCCTAACAGTGTGGGAGCAATATTAACCATCAATAATGTAATAGTAGCCGAATGTGCACAGCTTGTGCGAAAATATAACTATCCAGACGAACAAGAAATAATAAAGTACCCTACACTAAAAAAGAAATTTGATGAAATGATTGATTTTGAATTAAAAATAGAGCGATTAGGTTATATAAAAATTCCAGAAGGTCAATATGAAATGTGGCAGCAAACTGCTAACGAAATGAAACAAAAAAAGGCACATGAAAATGCTGTAAATCAATTAAAAGAAAATGTTGGTAAATAAAAAAATAGGTTTCTTGTTCATAGGTATTGCGTTGCTTTTTTCTTGCAACAAAAAACAGTATGTACATGAACAACCACCTTATCAACCATCAATTGATACAACTGTAACCACCAATAAAACCAATTATAGAAACCAACCAAAAGATAGAAACCAATCATCAAGTTTATTATTTACCATTGAACCAACGTTTTATTATAATAGTGCATACAACGATATAAAAGAAATGTTAAATGAAAAAACTCCTTTGAGTTTTAAACGAGCTGTTTTCGTTACTGAAAATGCCTATTTTAACAATGAATTAGATTACAATGTGTTTAATAATTACATTAGCTCTTTAGCAAATATTGCCAAGCTTTGGAGTGAAAATAACCAACTATCAGACTATAATTATCCGGATAGCCTTAATATGAAACTTAATGGAGCTATTTTTAAAACCCTAACCGATACTGTTTTCGACTCAGAAAATAATACAATAAACATTCCATATAAATACGATTTTGAAGATTGTTTTGCAGAAAAAGAATGGGCAAACATGTTTGTAACAAAACTGTTAGTCACATATAAAGGAAATTGCCATTCCTTACCCTTCCTCTATAAACTTATTGCAGAAGAATTAAGCGTTGATGTTTGGCTTTCATTTACCCCTAACCATATCTATTTACGTAATTGGAGCAAAAAACTAGGATGGTACAATACAGAAATGACAAATGCCATGTTTCCTTCAGAAGCTTGGGTAATGACTTCAGGATATGTTAGTGTTAATTCTATTGTTAGCGGTATTTATATGGATACATTAGGGTTAAAACAATCCGTTGTAATTTGTTTAAACGATTTGGCAAAAGGCTATCTAAGAAAAGTTAAAATCCCTGATTTAGAGTTTGTATTAAAGTGTTGCGATTTAGGATTACAACATTTCCCGAATTATGCAGAATTACTTTTACTGAAAGCCGAAACCCACAAAAAAATGTATCAAAATTACGTTGCCACTTATGGTTTAAATGTTCAAAACTCAACCCATCCCCATTCCGAAAAAGTAAAATATCATATTTCCGAAATGAACACAAGCTATGCTTTACTTGCAAAGTACGATTATAGAGAAATACCACAAGAAATGTTTTTAGAGTGGATAAAATCATTAGAAAATAACAAAGAAAAATACCAAAATAAGAAAATAAGTGATACCTTTAAACTTGAAAACTGATGAAAATGAGAAATATATATCTATTCATAGTTCTTTTACTTACCTTAACAGTAAATGCACAAAAACCATTTGAAGAACTTGGGTTGGATAATGAAGTAGAGTTACTTACATTGAGTGACGGACGTTATGTGGAGCATTTTGCCAATGATACGCTCCGCCAAATAGGCTCGGTAATGTTTAATACCGTTACCAATAAAGTAGCCTATTTTATAGCAGATGATGAGTTAGAAAAAATGAATGTTGCCAACAGAAACCGAGAGGTGAGCAGGTTTATGAGTACTGACCCTGTTATGCAACCCCATCAATCTCCATATTTATATGCAGCTAATAATCCTATCATTTATATTGATAAAGATGGAGAAGATAATGTGATTTATCTTGTAGGATTACCAGCAGGAGATGGAGTTGAATCTCCAGATTTGCAGACGATAGCCAATGCTGCAAATAAAATATATAAAGACTTAGGATTAAAAACTAGAGTGGTGGTTTATAGTTCAAATCAACCATTTGACCCTGCTAATATAGATCCTAATGATAGCTATGCTGTAATTGGTGATGTAGAAGAGGTAAAAACAGTATTTAAGCAATATGGTGATGAGGCTGGAGATGGTTGGAATGGAGGAAATCTACATCCTGAGAATAGTAGTAACGAAAATTTTCATACTAAAGCCAGAGGAATCGCTATCGATCAAGATGCACTAGAATCAACTAGCTATAAATTTGGTTCTGGTTCAAAAGAAAATGCAGCAGCTTTCTTAATTGTTCATGGATCTGGACATAATTCTGGCTCTAATCATACATATGGAGAAAGGAATTTTAAAGGAGAAGAATTAGATACTGATAATGCAGCAATTATGACAAGTGGAGAAAAGATGGAGAAAATGATATGGTATGGAGATAATGATAATTACAGAAAACAATCTGATTTTACTAAACGAAGTAATAATTCATTATTTATTAAAATAATTAAACATAGATTTGGAAATAGTAAAGCAAAAGATAATTATGATATTAATAAAGTAAATAATAAAAGGAGAAAAGAAGGAGAACGCCCAATTAATAAAGGACAAATATGACTAAACGAAATGTGAAGATATTATTGATTCTTGTGTTTGTTATGGCATTAAGTTTCTGTAATCAAGTTCCTCTTGACTTGAATGATTATAAAATTGTTGTATATGATGAAATTAATGTTCCAATTCCAAAATATCTAACTTATAACTATAAAGATACAGTATGGAAAACTGAAGGAGGTGTTGATGAAGGAGGAAATGTTTATCAATATTACATGAATCGTGATACTATATATTATGGAGAGAAAGAGGGAGAATTTAGAGAACCTAAGTATCCCAACGTAGAAAATATTTATGTTGAAATCTCAAAGTATATATATGGTAGGGATAGAATAACTAAATCATTATTATTATCCTATGAGTCTGAAAAATCAATTTATAAATCATGTAAATTGATTAACCAAGATATGTCATCAATTTCATTTTTTTCTGCGAAAGAATTTCATAGTAAGTACATTTTATGTCAAAAAGAAAATTGTTATTTGATTTATTATCATGCTTTTAATTATGGCGATTCTCTAGATATTGACTTTCATATTAGAGAGAGTAGCATTATTATGGAGAATGTTGGGAGTGTTAGGTAGGTGGTAGTGTTTACTCTAATAAAAATAAATAAAACGTTTTTTTAAAAATGGAAATTGTAAATTGGAAGGGAGGATTAGATGGAATGCTTAGCTGCAAGCTAAAGCATAACAGTGCGGTGCACACTTGGGGTGTTGATCCTTTAGCTCATGAATTTTCAAGCTGGTCACCTTATGTAGCTTTTGCAGATAATCCTCTTTTTTACATTGACCCTGATGGAAGAGCCGTAAAGCCAGTTAATGAGGATGCAAATTTATTAATATCAGCTTCATTTGGTAGCTTTGGGGTTAGTATGGAACAATTTGCTTCTGCTCTGCAAATCTCAACAAGGAATGGTGTAATTCGCTCTAATTTAATAAGTTCATCGTCAGGGATGGCTTTAGATATGAGAGGGTTTAAAAAGCATTTAAAAAATGAAGGAATTACACTTAATGGAGAGCAATTAAAAGATGCATATAATTTATATTCAAAGTTGCAGTCTGGTGATTTATATGAAATAGCAGTATTTATTAAGCCAATATCTGCTCCACGAATAGATGGAGGTAATGGACAATCAGGAACAGTTCTTGTAGATGGTGTTAATAATTCTACTAATGTTGCATTTGGCGAATTTTCTCAACAATTTGAAAATAATCCAGATGTCATTGATGATAAAACCAATGAACAAGGGTATGGTGTGTTACAATACAAGCCAGAAAACCCTAATGACCCTGACCTTTCACATAAAGGAACGATAATCATTGATGCAACTAAATCATCAACACCATCAAAAGCAACAGAAACTTTAAACAAAGCTCTTGAAGACACCCCTTAATATTTATATGATGAGAAAAATATTCAATTTAATAATTATACTCGGAACAAGTATTTTCTTGAAAGCTCAAACTCATAAAGTGTATGAGCCTGATTCAATGTTTATGGAAAAACATGAAAAATATGATAGAATAAGTGGTTTATATGGAATAGATTTTAAGGAAAATTTGGCTGATGGACATTGGCAGTATTTTTCTAAAAAAAATAGTAGGGAAGGTGATTATGATAACTATTATTTAGAAATAGAGGGTAATTATAAAGATTCTGTAAGACATGGGAAATTTGTGTATTATAAATATCCCTATGCTGAGAAGAAAAGAAACATAAAAAAAGAAGTGTATAAACAAATGAACTATTTTAATGGTTTATTAGATGGTTATTTTTGTATTTTTTATTGGAACGATATTAAGTTGAGAGAGGGGAGATATTCTAAAGGTAAAAAAGATGGATTTTTTATTGATTATTATACAAATGAAGACAAAGGAAAAATAGAAACAATACTGTTTTACAAGAATGATACTCTTCAAAATTGGGTTAGGTATAATCGTAGAGGATATATATCTTCTCAAGGTTATGGAGAAGGAAACATGATAACAGGGGAATACATTTTAAATGATTCTATAGGTAGAATTAGTTCTAAAGGATTTTTTAATAAAGGGGTTATTAATAAATATCAAATTTTTTCCACGAATGGTATTATTGAGAAAGAAGTTAAAGGAGAGTTTTATCCACATGAAAAATCTAAATATATTCAAGATAATTACTATGTTATTGGTTTTACTCGTGAAAAATTAAAAAATGGAGTAATCAGAAAATATGAAAATGGAAATTTAAAAGAAGAAGAATATTATGAGGATGGAAAATTGAAAAAAACTGTTCAAATTAAATAATGTGCTCGGCACTGTTCGTGAGAGCTTGTAGCTTGAACCCCGCTGAAAAAAAGAAGGTAGTTGATTTTGATAAAATTTTTGTGAAGAAAAAAAAGAAAAAACAAAAAAGCTCTGAAGTTTAAACTTCAGAGCTTTTTTGTTTTTCTGTGACCTGGCTGGGATTCGAACCCAGGACCCCTTCATTAAAAGTGAAATGCTCTACCAGCTGAGCTACCAAGTCGTCCTAAAAAAGGAGTGCAAATATAGCAGTGTATTTTTTATAAAAAAAGAATATCCTAGT
>DATCTM010000090.1:0-35885 GCA_036567945.1 Vicingaceae bacterium | reverse complement strand
GTAGGTAATCACTTTAAATTTCTATGCAAAAGTAAATCTAATCTTTTGATTAAATTCAGTTTAAAAGTTATGAAAATGTTAATCTTTCAACAGTTATTTAACAAATGAGATGTGAATTGATATTTGTTATTCGTTGTTCATCATTTGTGAACTGAATACTTTCAACTTTCAACTTTTAACTTTCAACCTTTCAAACTATCAACAACAATAACAATTTCTCCTTTTAAGGTATTTTCTGTGAAATACTGAATCAATTCATTGGCCGTTCCTCTTACTGTTTCTTCATGAATTTTAGTTAACTCTCTTGAAACAGAAACTCTTCTATCTTCTCCAAAAAACTCATTAAACTGGGTAAGTGTTTTTATTAATCGATGAGGAGATTCGTAAAAAACAATGGTTCGGGTTTCTTCTTGCAATAACTTTAATCTGGTTTGTCGGCCTTTTTTGTGAGGCAAAAAACCTTCAAAAACAAACTTATCACAAGGAAATCCTGAATTTACTAAAGCAGGTACAAAGGCGGTAGCTCCGGGCAAACATTCCACTTCAATATCGTTTTCCACACAAGCTCTTACTAACAAAAATCCCGGATCGGAAATAGCAGGCGTACCGGCATCACTAACTAATGCTATGGTTAATCCTGATTTCAATTTATCTATTACTTTATCTAAATTTTTGTGTTCGTTATGTTGATGAAAAGCAATCAATTGCTGATTAATATCGTAATGTTTTAACAATTTAGAAGAAGTTCTGGTATCCTCTGCTAATATTACGTCTACAACTTTTAATACTTCTATAGCTCTAAAAGTAATATCTTTTAAATTACCAATAGGAGTTGGAATAAGGTATAGTTTTGACATCCGAAAATAAAAAAGCTAAATTACAGAGATTCTACTTATATAGATAGTAATGATTGAAAAGTTTATAAATGTTTTATGTGAGAATTATAAAAATAGGGATTATGGGAAAGAATGAGAAGATTCTTCACTTCATTTTGTTATTTCCGAATGCTCGGAAAACAAAATTTTGTTCAGAATGACATTAAAATACATTGTATAAAACAAAAAAGCTGAGTATTACTCAGCTTTTTTAGATATATCATAAATTTTCTTTCCTCCGTAAGCGACTCCTGCCGCAAGTAAGAAAGTTATCCCTCCATCAATTGGCACACAAGGTGGCGGCCAACACCCAGGACCACCTCCCCCCCCAGGAGGACCGGGAGGACCTGCTGCAAAAACATCTATTCCGCTAAGAGCTAAAAATAAAACAATTGTAATTAAAACTAACTTTGTAATTCTCATTAGGTTATTTTCTAATAGGGGCAAATTTACCATTTAATTTAATATCTGCAACAAAAACGTTTTAAAGTATTAAATGGTTGTTTTTAATAAGTTAATTTTTGAACTATTTCGCCTTTACTTGAACTAACCTTGATAATTACCAAACCTTTATCAATTGATGAATTTTGTAATTCAAACCTATTGGTGTTACTTACTATTTGATCTTCAATGATTTTTTGACCTAAGGCATTGTAAACAGATACCACATAGTTTTGTTCTACATCATCAAACTCTATTACTGTAACTTCATTGGATTTGTAAATAGCTATTTGTTGCTCCATTCCATTAACAGTATTGTTTACTTGATTTGACAACCTTAATGAAAAACGTTCTCCTGTTTCAAACTCATCAATTAAAACTGTAATTGCTTTCTGAGAAGTTAAATCATACACTTTTCCTGTTTGGTTGTCTTTTAACTCCATTACACTGTAATCATGAGCCAAGTTTTCAAAATTAATAGCTTCCAAAATGTACTTTCCGGAAACTCCAACCTCGACAGCGATAGGTAATACTACTTCATCTTGATAGTTAAAAGAATTAATTACTAATTTTTTATTATTATTTGCGCTATAACTATAAATGCTTGGAGCTTCTAACACTCTACTTGGTAAAAATGTACCATCGTGATAATCATGGTTAATAGTTGCCAAGTTATTCATTCTAAGTTTTAGCTCATGTGCATAAGTATTTATTTCACTTGACACTTTTAATCTAACTTCTGAAAAAACATAAGGTTCTATTTCTTCATTTAATCTTAAAAATTCACTACTTGTTGAAGTTGATTTACTCGATTCGGTAAAAGTTAAATTACCATTACCCACACTTTCTACCCAAAATCCTTGATGAGGAGATATTCCTGCATTTGTAAATGCATCATAAGAACCATTATTGGTATTCCAAATGTAAAAAGTAGAATTTAACGTAGGCTTGGTTAAGTTACTCCACAAAATTCTATTTTGATATGGATTTCCCACTAAGTTCCAACCATTTTTAACAGGTACTACTAAATTACCAGAATTAGGTGTTCCTTTGGAATCAAATGATTTTGCTAACCATGTAGAATTAGAATCTTCTAACCAAACTTCAAAACCTCTACCGGGTGTTAATGCTTGATTTGTATCAGTAACAGCTACATAAGCTTGTGTGTTTTCATCAAAATAATATACCGATTGAAAAGTTCCTGCATTACCATCTATACCACCTACTCCAGACATGATTATTTCTGTTACAGTACCTGATTCATCAGAATCCCAACCACCTAAGGTTTCTCCACTTACCGGAGAACACAAATCTCCCCAACTGGCATTACGTTGAGAAATATAGCGTTGAATTAAGAATTGACCACTAAATGCATTCGCAACACCCGGTAAAATAATAGCTGTTTTTGTAGCAGTTGACAACATCGTTATTGTTCCTGATACGTTGGCCAATTGACCAGAACTAACATAGATACTGTGATCAATTTCAAAATTACCCGTTTGTAGCTCAACTGTGCTACCACCGGTTACATAAAGATTATATAAAGTGATTGTGTTTCCCGAACTGTTTAGAAACTGCTGTGTTCCAGTTCCATTAAACTCCAATAATCCTGTGCTATGAGAAAATGCTCCATCTACTACTAAATCTCCACTAACAAATAGTCTTCTTGAAGCATTAAAACTTAGTGTTGAGGTAGCTTCTGTGGTAAGGCTATTAATGTTAGTATTCACATCCACAGTTACTGTATGTCCTGCTTTAATGGTAGCATCATTATTTTGCCCTGGTACACAACCACAATTCCAAGTTGACGCGGCAGACCAATTACCACTTACAACGCTTTCTATAGGTTGAGGTGGTCCGGCAATAGTAAAGTAGCTATTATCCGGAAGACTCACGCCTGTAAAAGTAGCAATTCCGCCTACAGGAGTTACAGGACCATATTCGGTAGTCCCACCATTGTTAAAAATACCATCCCCATTTTCTACCACTAAGGTAATAGCTGTTTCACCAGCAAAAACAGTGTTTGTAATATCAAATGAAACGGTTAATGTACCAGGTGTACCTGTTGCAGTAATTCTCCAAACGCGTTGTAAACGAGATGCAGGAGCTATGGATGCAGGAACATCTGTTGTAGAAAATAACAAATCTGAGTTATTATGCCCTGCTAAAATATAATCTCCATCAGTTAATGTGGGGCTACTAAATGCAACTATGCCTGTTCCTTGAGCGGTGTAATTCCCTCCGTCTGCTTCTTGCCCTACTCCAAAAACTTCAAAGTAATGAGATAAATCATGAGCAAATAAATCATTAGCTATTGTTCTTCTATATCTTGCCGCTAAATAATTGTTAACAATGTTATGTTGTGCTGAGTTTAATGCTGTATTGTAAATGATAATTTCTGCTACATTACCTAAATAATTACCATTTGGTGTAGTAGTCGAATTAGCTCCTATACGAGTTAATAAATGACCCGTTGGGGTTGAATTATAACCTATAGCAGAATTTGTTAAATTATTATTTAGATAACCAGAAATACTTGCTGATGAAGAAGCTATAACGGAAGATAAAATATTGTATCCTGCTTGATATCCTAACGCTGAAAAAACAGGTACTCCAGAAGAAGTTCTAGTGTGAGTATAAAATTGATTTCCATTGGTTGACAAATACGTACCCCAATAGGTTTGAGAGCCAGCTGCTGCTCCTGATGTATATCCAGAACGTGTTACAATACCCACATGATTATTATTATCTGCTCTGGTTACTATAAATTCAGAAAAATCAGTGGCATTAAAAGCGGCTGTAGCTCCTAACTCTAAAAAATCATAATTAAAATCTACTATAGGTTCTGCATTTACTCCATTAGCTACAAAAGTTGGTTGCCTGCTAGCTGTGCCCTGTGTAAAGCTATTTCCATTACCTGATTTATCGGGCCAAGTAGCAACAGGTGTTCCATTGGCTTGTTGTATTTGAGCTGCATCCAACCAAACTATATTATTGGTAGTGTTCCCAACTCCTCCTGGACCAGTTTGTGCTATTAATGCTAAAGAGCTTACGAATAATAAAAGGGTGAATAGATTTCTCATAATTTCTGGGGGTTTAATGTTTACTGTTATAACGCAAATATAAACCAAAAGGTTGTAAATTTAGACTCTTTGTTATTAGTTTTTTTGAAATTTACGTATTGATACTGATAAACATTAATAAAAATACTTAGAGAAAAACCCATCCCAACCTTCCCTGTGGGAAGGAGTTGTCAACGCAATTAGCCAAAACCCATCTGACTGTCATTGCTCATTATTAACGTCATTGCAAAACCCAAGCATTGGGATTGAGTGTAGGAGCTGAAGCAATCTGTCTAAACGATGGGCAGATTGCTTCATTCCGTTACACTTCATTCGCAATAACCATAACAACTGGCAGATTACTTCACTGCACTACGTTCCGTTCGCAATGACAGTAGTGAGGGACGTTCTGTTCACAATGCCAGTAAAGAGTGGCAATAACGATACATCTAAATTTGTATTGCATTGAGTTTATTTTTATTTTTAAAAAAATAAATCAGGTAGCCAACAATTAGTGTTATAGAAATAATTCCTTTGTAAACGATGGAACTATCTCTGATAAAATAAAGTATTACTGTAAGCACCAATACTACAAACATCCAGAGTAATGGATAAAACTGTTGGGTGTTCATGGCTTTAAATTCTTTGATGTAATAAGGCGAAATTCCTAAATAGATTAAACTAATTAACGTAGTGATAGCTGCAGCATAAATACCATAAATGGGAATAAAAATTAAGTTTAACACTACATTAAATGTCCCCGCTACAAATGATATCCTCCACAATTTATTAGTATGTTCAAAATACATAATTTTACTGCCTGCCGCCCAATATAACGGACGATAGGCATAGCCCATAATGATAATAATGGCAATGCTGTAAGCTTGTTGCAATGCTACATTTCTAACCAATAACTGAAAAACTTCTTTCACCCACAATGAAATCAACACACAAAGAAGTATAAAACTAACTTGTAGGAAAAAAGTTAACGATTTCACCGCTTTATCCGCTATTTCATTTTTTTGAGCATGCAACTTCGTATAATACGGCCCTACTGCCATGCCTACAGCTGTTCCAAACATTTCGAGGTAACCTCCAAAAACATACGCCATATTATATATCCCTATTTGTTGTATGGGCGTTTTTAATTGATCCATCACCAACCGATCGGAACTGTTCAATAAATAAGTAGAATAATTATGAGGTATGGTGGGTAAGCCCACTTTTAAACTTTTTTTCCAAAAATTTACATTAGTAGTTAAAACAGGAATTATCTTTTCTTTAAAGTAAACAGGAATAGCATAAAAACAAAAGGAAAGTAATGAACCAATTGTTAGTGCAATAAACCAACCCAAGTAACCCATGTTGAGGTAAGCGATGGTATATAAATTTACAAAAATAGTTATGCTACCCACCGCAGCACTTACTATTGCTATATAGCGTGGCTTTTGGCTCAATTGAAAAAACCGGCTGCCAACCATTTTGGTAACATCAAACAATAAGGCAGGAAGTACAATTAAACCTATGAGTAACCACAGATTATCTTGGGCTTCATTGGGTATAAAAAAATAGAGCAACAACGCATAAAGAAAAGCAAAAAACAGGTTATACACATACAACCCACCAATGTATCTACTCCAATAAGCCCTCCATTGTTTTTTCTTAAAAAAAGAGTTGACAAACAACACATCAAAACCTAGCGATTTTAACCCTTGCATTAACCCCATGTACGCCAACAAGGTACCGTAAACGCCATAGTCTAACGGTGTTAAATATTGGGTAATGACAGGTAATACCAATAAATTGGCAAACTTTGGAATTTGAGGACCAACCGCATATAAAAAACTATGTGTGAAAAGTTTTTTAAGCATTATCAATTTTTTTCTTTCTTATTAATCGTGCTGGTACACCGCCTATAATAGTAAATGCATCTACATCTTTAGTTACAACTGAATTAGCACCAATAACAGCATTTTCTCCAATAGTAACCCCTGGATTAATAAACACATTTGCCCCTATCCAAACATTGTCTTTAATAATAACATTTCCTGTTTTTAATTCTTTTGTTTTTGAAAAATCTTGGTCGGGTATTCTACTTTGTGTATAAATTCTAACATTATGGCTTATACTGCAATTATTTCCAATATTTACTTTACAGTTTTCATAAGATTGAATAGTCGATAATTCCCCAATATAGGAATTTTCGCCACAGCTAATTTTTCCCTCTCCATAAAACAAGATATTATCTCCATTAAATCGAAAAGTTTTCGCTATTTGATAAGATTTCCTGAAAGAATCGTATTTATTTTTCTGACTTAAAAACTTACCATTTTCGTAAATTCTTATATAAAATCTATTTATAATTTTTCGGAGCATAATAAAAATATTTAATTAAATAATTCAATTATTAGAAGCTAGGAATTTTCTCCAATAATCAACATTCATTTCTATAAAAAAGAAATCATTATCATTTGATGAAATAACATTATCAAAGTAAGATAACCTCTGACTAAATTCTTCTTCATTTTTAACTGTTTTCAATACAGCGTTATCCATGTTCATAGTTCCATTCCAAAAGCGAGAAGTTATTCTGATGCTGTATTTTTTAGCAATCGTTGCATCTAAAAAAGTGGTAGAATGAGCACTTGAAACAATCAAATCGTTTTGAGCAATGGCTTCTTGGATGCTTCCTTCATTATGAAAGGTAAAGTGAATACCTTTTAATTTGTCAATTACTTCTTCTTCGGAAATGTGTTTTAAAGGATGCAAGCGTATGTTTAGATTGTAATTGGTATGGGATATTGCATTTTTCATGCAATTCCATTCGATGTTCATACATTCTTTGGTGGTTAAACACCACAATATATTTTTAATGGTGGTAGGAAAAGTAGTTGCTATATTTTGCCGGATATATATGGGATTTCCTAATGCTTTAGTGTAGCTTTCGGGCAAGGAATTATGCTGCAAAAACAGTTGGTTATACCCTTTCCCCCAAGTGACAAAGTGGTCAGGAATGGGCAACCCCTTTTCTAATTCTTTGTCATAAATACTATAAACGGTGTGCATTTCCATAAAATGAGCGTGTTGCATACCATACGAAGTTATATTTTTAAATGGTTTAGACACACTACTGATGGTTCTTCCAATTTCGTAAAACTCGTCTTCAAAAAAAATGGATGTAGATTGTTTTAAAGTTGAAAAATAATTACTTAACCACTGTTGGTAAATGAATAAGTGAATGTTTTTTCTAAGTGTTAATTTCAGTTCATTTCTTAAAAAAGAAGTAGAAAGTTGATGACAAGAGCCTATATTAATTGTTGAATGAGGTAATTTATTGATGCGATAATAGGCTTTTATGAGTTGTGCTACTAATGTTATAAGCTGTAAAATTGAAGGCTTGTGTTGTAGAAAAGAAACAGGTAACTTGTCGGTTTGCCAGTAATAAGGAATTGGTGTAAGTACTTTTTTGTTTTCGGTAAAAAGTTGTTCTACAGCTTTTCTAAATTGGATTTCTGTTGGTCTGTTGCCATGTAAATAAATGGAATTAGTAACCTTCTCCGCAGTGATTTTAAGTTGTTTTATTTGTCGGAGTTGGGAAATAACTCCTTTAATTATTGCTCCTAAGCTAGGGGTGTAGGTTGCCTGGTTATCGAAAACAAAATGAATGGATAAGGTATAGTGTTGTTTTTGCAGCAACGCTTCAATGGTATTTTTTAAGGTACTTATTTTAGTAGGCAACACCAATACCAAGGAAGTATAGTTTTGCTCTATTTTTTGTTGACATTGCTCCAAAATAGTTAACAACAAAAAAAAATCTTTAGCCCAATGGCGAGAGTGGTACTTTACGGCACATGCAGATAACCAATAAATAGATAAGTTATTCACTTTTATATTTAACAACCTATTTACATTAATTATGTTTTCAGAAAATAGCCAGTATTTTTTTAACATTAAAGGGTAAATGGTGGCTTCATCAAAAAAATCACTGGGAATAACTTTATCTTTACAATCAATAGATCCCGATAAATCTAAAATAGTTGATTCTTTAAAGTTATTGTGCAACTCCTTTAAATTACTTACATTTATTACCAGCTCTTTTTTCATTTATTACATTTTTTTGTCTGTAATAAAAACGCAGCAAATTCAAAATCAAGCTCAGTATCTATATCAATAGATGATTTGTAATCCATTTCATATTTAATTATTTTACTAAATAAATTTATTGGTTTTTCTAATAAGGATTTTTTATTGATAATATAAATTGCACCATTTAATTCCCAAACTTTAGGACAATCTTGTCTTCTTGTGAAATTTGCATTTTTAGATTTATTCAAATACCCTTTTTTATCTTCTTCATAAAGTGAATAATAGGGATTTGCTTTTGTTTCTTTCACAGAGGTAACCATATCTACATCTGAATTGTTTTCATACATTTTTAATGCTGATTGGATATGAACTGAACTTCTAAATGGAGATGTTGGTTGCAATAAAATAATAGTGTCTGGAACATAACCTGACTTTTCTACTTGTTTTATGGTATCCAGTAAAACTTCATAGGTACTGGTTTTATCAGTAGCTAAATTTAGTGGTCGTAAAAAAGGAACTTTTAAACCAATTTTTTCAACAATTTCTTTAATTTCATTATCTTCTGTTGACACTATTATTTTTTTATCATCAAAAATTAATCTTGCTTCTTCTATTGTATAATAAATAAGAGGTTTACCATTAAGTAGCTTAATGTTTTTTCTGGGGACACCTTTCGAGCCTCCTCTTGCTGGTATAATAACTAATGGTTGCATTAAAATTGAAGGTTTATAATATCCTTTTGTGCTTTTTCAAAATCATCCATTTTTCCAATATCTAGCCAATAACCATTATGAGGGAAAGTGATGATATTTTTTTTTAATGCTATTAGCTGATCCATTAAATCAGTAGCATTATAAAAGGTATTTTTAGGAATTAACTCCAACATTTCTTTCTTTACTAAATAGATACCTCCATTTGCATAATAGGTATAGGTTGGTTTTTCTTTAAAAGCAGTTACATCACGGTTGTTATTTTCAAAAATAGCATAAGGTACAACCACTTTGTAAGGTATGCTTATCACACTCATATCTGCTCCGGTATTGATAAAATCTAAATAAAATTTTTCATAATCTACATTGGTTAACAAATCAGAGTTAGTAATAAGTATGGTATCATGTTTTAAATGAGTTGCTTGTGAAATAGCACCTGCTGTACCTAAAGGAATAGTTTCTTCTATATAGTTTATGGTTACGCTCTTTTCTTTTCCATCATTAAAATAGTGTTTAATTTGTTCTCCTAAGTAATTAATACTTATCCAAAAATCATCAATGCCAAAATGAATCAATCTATCTATATTATGTTCTAAAATTGGTTTACCGCCTACTTTTAATAATGGTTTAGGTGTTGTGGCTGTTAATGGCATCAACCTTACTCCTTTTCCGCCTGCCATTACAATAGCATCTATAGGCAGGTAAGATTTTAATAATCGAAAATTAATGATGTTGACAATCTGATTTGAATCTTTTGCTAATACAGGGAGTATTTTAAAATTGTTTTCTCTGTATTCAATAATTTTATTGATATCTCGTTCACCTTTTCTTATAAATTTAGGGTGGGTCTGAATAATTTCTTGTACAGCGTTGCTAATGTCAAATCCTTTTAACAATCCTCTTCTCACATCTCCATCAGTTAAAGAGCCTATCAGATGTTCCTTTTCATCTACTACAAACAAAATAGCATCACTCGCTAGCACATTAAGTTTTTCCAATGCTTCTCTAATGATAGAATTTGATTTTATGAGATGTTTTTTGTAATCCATTACTACTTTATTTTATGCTTTTTTAATGCACTAATAATTGTATCAATTGCTCCTTCTCTTTGATATAGATTAGTCCCTTTATAAACTTTACCTATATACATTTTAGCAATATTAACAATTTCTGTTTCATTAAATGAAACATTTAAAACATTTTCCCCTGCAATTCGCCCTTGTTGTCTTTCTCCTAAATTTAGCACATATTTTCCAAAAGAAGCCGCTTCAATAATTCCGCTCGATGTGTTACCAATCAACAAACAAGCGTGCTGCATACAAGTAAAATAGGATAGTGTTCCAAAGTTCTCTATTAAATTTACATTATTTTTATTTATTGCTGCCAATTGTAAAAAAGCTGCTCTAAAAATACTACCTGAAGTATCTGCATTGGGCATAGTAATTACAATTTGAAAGTCTGAAGCCAATTTTTCTAATGCTTTAGTACTTGCTGCGACATATTTTTTATTAGATGTATAATCTACTGTTTCTGGGTGTATGGTAACTAATATAGTAGGAATACTTAAATCTATTTTCCATAATTTTTTAAACGCTTCCTTTTCGAGAAGTTTCATTTCTTTTAAATTTTCTAAACTAATCGCACCTATTTCATAAGCAATAATATCCTTGCAATTTAAAAGTTTTTCCAACCTCTTAGAATGAGTTGATAATGAGGTAAAATACATTTTAGATGCCAATGAAATTTGGTCTCTATAAATATTATCAATAGCTCCTAATGTGGTATCTCCAGCATAAAAATGAGCAAAATTTACCCCAAAAGGAATGCCTGCATTAACGGCAGCAGCCATTTCGAACCGGTCTCCTAAACATAACACCCAATTGAAGGTATTGTTTTTCCAAAAAGTACTGAAAAGTTTTACTGTATTGGCGTAAGATAATGCAATATCTTCAGGAGTATCGCCTTCCAAGAAGTTATTAATTTTATGTTTTACTTCAAAACCGTCTTTTTCAATTACATCAACTGTATTGCCGAATTTTTTACTGCAATGCGAACCAAAAGCAATGACTTCAAAATGAATTAAAACATCTTCTTTTAGCCTTTTTAGTAAGGGCAGATAAATACCATAATCAGCTCTTGAGCTGGTTAAAACAGCAATATTTAATTGAGATGATTCCATAAAAGTTTCGTTTCTTCTTTTAATGCTGTTGTTAACATTTTTCCTATTACTTTATTTATTTCCATAGGTGAGATACCATCGCCTGGTCGCTTAACAATTAAATCGGAAGACTCAATGATATGTCCTTGTGGTAATGCTTTTTTGATATGAATACTTTTTCTTGCAACTGCTTTATTACTTTGTTCACTTTTACTTGTTTTTTTTATACCATCACCCGAAATGGCTAGTTCAATGTTTCTTATGGCAACAACCATATTTTTCAATTCGTTAGGTTCTAAAGATGCTTTATGGTCTGGTCCAGATAAATTATTGTCTAGGGTAAAATGTTTTTCTATTACAGTTGCACCTAACGCCACAGCTGCTATAGGCACTTCTATTCCCAAGGTATGATCGGAATAACCAATAGCAACATCAAATTCTTTTTGTATATGCAACATAGCTTTTAGATTCACATCTTGCATGGGTGTTGGATATTCTGTGTTACAATGCAAAACGGTAATATCATTTTTATTTAATCCGTTGTTAGTCAATACATGCAAAGCGGATTTAATTTCTTCTATAGTTGCCATACCTGTGGAAATAATTACTTTTTTTCCTTTTTTAGCAATATGCTCTAAATAAGGTAAATTGGTAATCTCTCCTGATGGTATTTTAAAAAAGTCTATACCCAATTCATCTAAAAAATCAATGCTTGGAAAATCAAACCCAGTAGAAAGAAATTTTATATTGCATTTGTTCGCATAGTCATTTAACGCTTTAAAATCATCGAAACTCAGTTCTAACTTTTTAATCATATCAAACTGCGATTCGGTATTGCCTGTATTTTTTTCTTGATAAGTAGCTCTTGGTGCTATTTTTGAAACATTTAATTCTGTTACAAAAGTTTGAAACTTAACATAATCTGCTCCTGCTGCTGCAGCAACATCAATCAACTCCTTCGCTTTTATTATATCTCCATTATGGTTAACACCTGCCTCTGCTATGATGATGGTCTTTTGCATATTTGTTACTTTAAACTAGCTAAAAACTCTTGTTCTAATTTCAACAATCCTTTTTTTCTATCTTTTAATCGTTTAACAGGAGAACCTACATACATTCCCCATTCATCTATATCTTTCAACACTAAACTATTTGCTCCAATACAAGACCCCTCTCCTATTTTACAGCCCCCAAGGAAAGTAACATTACTTCCTGTGTTAACATGTTTACCCAAATGAACTTCTCCACCAGTTAATTTAAGGTATTTTTCAGGTATGGTTTGTCCTGTAAGATGGTCACCACTAAAATCATCGGAAGCACTATAAATTACATTGTTGGCGGCTAATCCACAAAAGTCATTTAAAACTATCCCCATAGGGCCACTCAAATGACAACCTCTGGCAATTAATACATAACTTCCAATATTGATATAACCTCTGGAAGCAGATAACGTAACAAAATCATCAATACGCACATTATTTCCAATAGAAATATTTTCTTGTCCATAAATTCGGGCATCAGAAGATATTTTTACATTTTTGCCGATAGATTTAAAGCCAAAATCTTTTAAGTCTTCTTCGGTAAGGTATTTACTTTGTAACATATTTTATAGTTTTATCTTAACCACAATTTTAAGCATATTTTCTTTATTCATTAATGGAGCATATGTACAGAGGGGGTTTTATTTAAACTTTTTTCTCTGCGTTCTTTGCGTCTGCCGAAAAAAACAAGAATTTTTAATTCTTTATTTTTTCGAACATCCTCGAAATATCAGTTTTTCAAAGAAAAACATATTTCGGAAGCTGCGAGAAATAATTTCCTCTAAAAAATTAAATTCTCACACTACTTGGAATGTTCACAACCCTATCCGCCAACCATTTGCTATTGGCTAACTCATCTTTTTCGCAATGAACAAACATGGGTAAGTTAGTCATCAATTCCCAAACAGGTCGTGTCATTACCCCATTATTGTTACTTATTTCTAAAAATTCATCACGCTGTTGTTTATTTTTTAGTACGATACAGTTGAGCCAATAGTTGGCTTTGGAATGTTTAGCTTCTCTAACTAATATAATATTAGTTTGACTAAAAAAATTAGCATATTGGTTGACTAATTTTCTTTTGCTTTCAATAAAATTATCTAATTGTTCCAATTGAGCTAATGCCAATGCAGCATTAATATTGGGCATGCGATAATTATAGCCTATGTGGTCATGCACAAATTCCCAACGGTGAGGTACCTTAGCTTGAGTAGTTATATGTTTTAATTGTTTTGCTAATACTTCATTATTGGTAACAATAGCACCACCACCACCACAGGTTATGGTTTTGTTTCCATTAAAACTAAATACGCCCATTTCGCCAAAAGTTCCAGTGTGTTGGTTTTTGTAATAACTACCAATAGATTCAGCAGCATCTTCAATTAAAGTTATGTTCCATTTTTTACAAATAACAGCTATTTCATCAATTTTGCACGGAAAACCAAACGTATGCATAGGCACACAAGCAGCTATTTTTTTATTAGTAGTTTTATTGTATGCAAAACCGTCAGCCTTTACTATTGCATTTTTCTCTAAAAACAACTCCAAACTTTTAGGCGACATGCCTAAGGTATCTTTATCCACATCAATAAAAACGGGAGAAGCATTGCAATAATTAATAGCATTAGCTGTTGCAATAAATGATAATGCCTGAGTAATTACTTCTTCTTTTGGTTTTACTCCTGCTACAAGCATGGCAACATGCAATCCATTTGTACCATTTACACAAGCAACTGCATATTTTACTCCGGTATATTGGGCTAATTTTAACTCAAATTCGTCTACAAATTTACCAACAGAGGAAACAAAAGTAGAATCAATGCATTCATTGAGGTATTTTTTTTCATTTCCATTAAAACGGGGCTCATGTAAAGGTATAAAATCCTGTTTAGGAAATTGAGATTTAATAAAGTTAATGATGTTGTTAAAGGTATTCATGGAGTTGATATTACGTTTTTTTGTCATTTCAACCTTAAAGAGAAATCCTCATTTATGACTATGAAGATTTCGCGACTGTATTTCCCTATTTGCTGAAGCAATTGAGAAATTTTGCTCGAAATAACATTTATGTTAAACATTATAAATATCGGTTTTATATTGAGCTAAATTTTCTTTTTGTGAAAACCAAGCAATGGTTTCTTCCAATCCTTTATCTAACGTATAAGAAGGTTTCCAATCGGTTAACGATAAAATTTTTGAGTTATCTCCAAACAAACGCTCTACTTCACTTTTCTCTGGTCTTAGCCTTTCTTCATCAGTAACCAATTTTGCTTGTGGATTAATTGTATTAATCAACTCTTGAGCTAAATCACCAATAGAAATTTCGCTGTTAGTAGCAATATTAATTTCTTGTCCGTTAGTTAGATCTGATTGAGCAATTTCAATAAAACCATTGGCTGTATCTTTTACAAATAATAAATCTCGCGTAGGATGAATGGCGCCTAATTTTATTGCTGTTTTTCCACTTAATAGTTGTGTAATAATAGTAGGGATTACAGCTCTAGCAGATTGCCTTGGTCCATAAGTATTAAAAGGACGAACAATGGTTACAGGTAAATCAAAACTTCGGTAAAAAGATTCAGCCATAAAATCCGCTCCTATTTTCGAGGCTGAATAAGGAGATTGACCTTGTTTAGGATGTTTTTCATCAATAGGAACATACAAAGCTGTCCCATATACTTCAGAAGTAGAGGTAACTATTAACTTTTCTACACCTAAATCACGACAAGCTTGTAATACATTTAAAGTTCCTTTGATGTTTGTATCTACATAACTATCTGGAGAATGATAACTGTAAGGAATAGCAATTAATGCTGCTAAATGAAAAACCACATCACAACCTTTAATGGCAGTTCTAACTCCGTTAGGGTCTCTAATGTCTCCCGTAAAAATTTCTATTTTATTTAGTTTTTCTTTCGGAAAAGTATCTAACCAACCCCAAGAGTTAAAGGAGTTATAATAAATAAATGCTTTTACATTATGCCCCTTATCAACTAATGTTTCTACTAAATGACTACCAATAAAACCATCAGCACCAGTAACTACTATTTTCTTACCTTTTAAATTCATTTTAAGTATTTCGTTTAAATTTACTTAATAAACTAGTGTCTCTTTTAGTGTCTTCTTCTTCTTCTTCTGCATAATACCCACCGCCATAACTGTAACCATATCCGTAACCATATCCGTAACCATAGTTATACCCGTAACGATAACCAATACGTTGTTCTTTTAAATCATTTACAATAATTCCAACATTAACCATTTTTTTGTCTACATACAGTTGGTTTACCAACTCTAAGTGATTTTTATGGGTATATCGCTGACGGACTACATATAAATTAACATCTACATGCTTGGTAAGTATCATCGCATCAGTAACTAATCCTATGGGAGGCGTATCAATGATAATTACATCATATATTTTTTTAGCTTCTTCAAAAAAAGCATCCATTTTTTCTGTTTCAATTAATTCAGAAGGATTGGGTGGTACGGGTCCGGAAGAAATTAAAAATAAATTTTCTTTAGAAGTAGCTTGTGTAACTTCTTGTAAAGAAGCTTTTCCTATTAAAAAAGAAGATAATCCCAACGTATTAGAAAGGTTGAAATCGTTAAAAATTTTTGGTTTACGTAAGTCCCCTCCAATCAAAAGTGTTTTTTTACCAGTCAACGAATAAGCTGAAGCCAAGTTAATGGAGCAAAACGTTTTTCCTTCGCCACTAATGGATGAAGTAATTAAAACAGTGAAAGATTTTTTTTCTTTGGTAAGGTAGTTAATGTTGGTTCTTATAGCCCTAAAAGATTCTGAAACAACAGATTTCGGTTCATTTAAAATCACTAAATTGCTGTCTGACTTCACATGCCCTACCGTACCAATAATTGGAATAGTGGTAAGTGATTCAATATCTCCCTTTTCCATAATCTTAGTATTAAACAAAAATATTAACAACACCATCAAAAATGGAATGGCAAAAGCTACTCCAAAATTAAATGTATAAACACTACTTGGAACAATACCTACATAAGAAACAGTATAACTACTTGCCGGTTCTAATATCTTAGCTTTTGGCACATTAGAAGCTTCTGCCATAGCAGCCTCACTTCTCTTTTGTAATAAATAATTATAGAAACCATTATTTAATTCATAAATACGATTCATTCGAATAAATTCCGACTCTGCCGCAGGCATTTGTTTTAACTTACCATCTACATCCACTAACTGTTCTGTTAATTGATCTAAAGTAAACTTTGTTTGCATCAACCTAGATTCAATATTGGCTATAAGAATATTTTTAGTTGTTTTTATTTGCTCTACCAATAACTGATAACTTGTACTACTATCACTTGCTTGTGTTTCTAACCTATTTTTTTGAACATATAAAGACATTAACTCAGATATAGAACGATATAAAGGATCTTGAACACTAACATTAAGTACGTTAGGTATAAATATTTTATTAATATCCGCATTATTTAAGTTTTTTATAGTTTCTTGATAAAAATCATATTCAAATTTTACTTTTAAATATTCTTGTATCAACTCATTGGAAGAAGCTACTAAATTATTATTGTTTATCTGGAGTTTATCATCATTATTTTTCACTTTAAAATCTTCTATCTTATTTTCCATTGAACGCAAATCACCCGAAATGTCTTTCAATTGTTCATCCACAAATTTAATGGTATTCGTAGCTATTTCACTACTTTCTTTTAGCCCATTTTCAATGTATTTTTTCATTAAGGCATTAATAAAATCGACTTCTTTTTCTATAGTAGAGCCTGTTAAACTAAATTTCAAAATAGAGGATTCCATGGGTTCTGTTTCCAATTGAATACTACTTTGATACACTTTTGCTAAAGAGTTTAAATCATTAATAGCAAAAGAGAGCAATTTTTCTTCTGTTCTTCCTTTTTCATATTTTTCAGTTAGTGTAATTTTTACTTTGATGCCATTCAAATCTATCCATTGGTTAAAAGAAAAAGTTTGCTGATTCTCAAGTTCTTTATCTTTAGATAAGGAGAAAGAAGCTACATCATTAATTTTTAAGTAATAAAAACCTCTTCTATAATCCTTTTGAGATGTATCAATTTCAACTATAAAAGGTGAAGATTTATATAGTTCTGTCGTTTTAATATTTCCTATATCATAATAAAAAACGCTGAAATCCACTTCATCCAATACCGACCGCATCAAATTATACGAGGAGATGATACCTATTTCATTAGTAAGTCTATTTCTGGCACTTACTAACTCCATTCCTTTGATAAAATACTCTTCTCCCCAAGCAGAATACTCATCTTTTAATAAAGTTTTTCCATAAGTTTTATAAATGGGCACACTATAGCGTATTTTATAATAACTTACTACCCAACCGATAAGTAACGAAAGTGCAAACAAATACCAATATTTGAGCATGCGAGCGCCTAATGCCTTAAAATCGAAGCTTTCTATTACGTTTTTTTGTGTACTATTGTTCATAAATATAAAAGTGAATCCATTTGATTCGGTTGGCAAAAATAGTTTTTTATTCGTATAATAAGTACTATAAACAAACAAACTAAACGAAAATTCCTAACTTTGACCATTAAAATGTATAATACATGTCGTTTTTAAGTAAACTTTCTAAACAAGATAAATTCATTTCGCTATTTATATTAAAAGCTATTGGATTATATTTAGTTTGGTTTTTACTATACGACAATTGGTTGCTAAAGGATGGGTGGGTAGATCATTTTTTAATTAATCATTTAGTAAGTTCCACAAAATTAATTTTAAATTTTTTAGGTTACAAAGTGTTTACCTATAGTGATGCCGTTGGTATTGATGGTACGCATGGAGTGTTAATAGGTACGCCTTGTAACGGCTTAAGTTTATTTGCCTTGTTCGCTGGGTTTATTATAATTTTTCCCGGAAAATGGAAACAAAAGCTTATTTTCATTCCAATTGGCTTATTAGCTATACATATGCTTAATATCATACGTTTAGTTGGATTAGCATTAGTTGTAGTATACTATCCTAACAGTTTACAATTTAACCATAAATATACATTTACCATCATCGTCTATGCTTTTATTTTCTTTTTATGGATGATATGGGTAAATAAATTTGCTACAAAGAAAAATACTGAAGAAATTGATTAAAAACTCATTAACGTCTTTATTAGTTATTTTCATTTTTTTATTAGGTTATGTTAGAGAAATGATCTTTTTAGTAATTAATTCTGTTTATCATAAAGCTCCTCCACCATATAATACAGCATATATTGCTCCTCCTGAATTTCTTTATCAATTAACTACTAGTACTTTAATTAATCTAAAATGGGGGTTTACACTTTTATTTTCAATTTTCTTTGGATTAAGTACACTTCTATTGATACACTACTTTTTTAGAAATAAACAATTTAATATAATTACTATTATTGTCTATACCGTATTAATATTTATTTCTTTTTTAATAAGTCTAATTGGAATACTCTTTAATTCTTTTGAAACTTTATATACTATTAGCAGATTTATTGTAGGATTGGTTCAATCTCCTTTAATATCATTGGTTTTATTTGTATTGTTCTACTTCAAAACTGAAAATCAGAATTATATTTAATTTTTGTTTACTATTTAAGTTGTAAAATCGTAGTATTAATAGTTAATTTGCCCTAACTAAGATTAAATTTTTTTATGAATACAAAAAAAATTCAACAATGCACTAAAACAGTAATGGACGATATTGCCGACCCTAACATTAGTTTTGATGATAAAGGAGTGTGCAATTATTATTACGAATACTTTGAAAAAGAACAACAACACGTTAAAAAGGGAAAGGAAGGTGCTGATTTTTTTCAAAAAAAAATTAATGAAATAAAACAAGCTGGCAAAAACAAACCCTACGATTGTATTTTGGGGCTTAGCGGTGGCGTAGATAGCTCCTATTTGGCTTATTTAGCAAAAAAAGAAGGTTTACGACCTTTGGTTGTTCATTTTGATAATGGTTGGAACTCTGAGTTAGCGGTTAAGAATATCGAAACCATAGTTTCTCTCTTAGGATTTGATTTATATACCTATGTTATCAATTGGGAAGAATTTAAAGATTTACAATTGGCTTATTTGAAAGCATCTGTAATAGATATTGAAGTGATTACTGACCACGCCATTGCGGCAACACTTTACCAGTTAGCTGCCAAGCATAAAATCAATTATTTTTTAAGCGGTTACAATATTGTAACCGAAGCCATTTTACCCAAAGCATGGGTTTTTAGTAAACAAGATGCTGAAAACATAAAAGACATTCACAAACATTACGGTACTGTTCCTTTAAAAACTTTTCCAATGCTAACCATGGTAAAGAAAAGATATTACAGTATGTTAATGAATGTGGAGTCTGTTCCTTTGTTGAATTATGTGGACTACGACAAAAATAAAGTAAAAGACCTATTGCAAAAAGAATTGAACTGGAAAGATTACGGAGGAAAACATTACGAATCGGTTTGGACACGTTTTTATCAAGGATACATTTTACCTGAAAAATTTAAGGTAGATAAGCGTAAAGCACATCTTTCTACACTAATTTGTTCAGGGCAAATCACAAAAGAAGAGGCTCTTGAAGAACTAAAACAACCCATTTATAATGCTAATCAATTAGAAGAAGACAAAGAGTTTGTTTTGAAAAAGTTAGGATTAAGTGAAAATCAATTTAATAAATTGATGGCTTTGTCGCCTCAGCCTCACACCAAGTTTAAAACAGAAAGCAATTCCTACTTTGAAAAATACCCAATATTAAAACCTCTAAAAGGTATATATTCTTCTTTAAAACAAAAAAAATAAGCATTGTTTAAGTTTAAAAATAAAACTATTCTGATAATATCACCAGAAGATTGGGGAGATAGTTTACTATCTAAACACATGTATGCATTAGAACTTAGTAAGCGTAATAATCAGGTTTATTTTTTACATGCTGTCCCCCACTCTAACCAAACTAATTTTATTAATACAACTAAAATCAATGATAACTTAACCATTATCCATTTAAAAAATATTGTGCGAGGTATTTTTAAATTACCTGCTTTCTTGATAGATTTTCAAAACAAAAAAATCATAAATAGTCTTCAACAATTCATTGGGCAACCTATTGATGTCGTTTGGAGTTTTGACCAGTCTAAGTTTCAAAATTTACAGCAGTTTAGAGTGGAAAAACGTATTTTCCATCCTGTTGATTATATTGTAAAAGCAAAACCATTTGTTAATCGTATTGCCAATAGTGCTGATATAGTTTTTTCTGTTTCTGAATTAATTTTAGAACAAATAACCACTAAAACTCCAAGCTATTTTATCAACCATGGTGTAGATGAAATTTTTCTTAGTAACTTAAAATCTGCAAGTACCCCGGAATTTATTAAAGCAGATAAAATTAATGTTGGGTATGTAGGAAATTTAACCATTAAGCTTATAGACTGGGAAAATTTATTGAACACCGTGAAAGAAAATCCAGAACTTCATTTTGTGTTTATTGGTCCATATCAAAAATCAAACTTAGGCAATATGGAAAATGACATTATGATTAACGAATTGCTTCAACTAAAAAACACCACTTTAACAGGGAGTTTAACTAAAAAAGAATTGGTAGAGGTCCTACCTCATTTCGATTTGTTTTGGCTATGTTATCATCATATAAAATATCCCATAGAAGTATCTAATAGTCATAAAATCTTAGAGTATTTAAGTACTGGAAAAGTAGTTGTTTCAGGATATATTGAAACCTACAAAAACATGAGTTTACTTCATTTTACAAATAATAATAATAATAATAATAATAATAATAATAATAATAATAATAATAATAATAATAACTTAGCAACCACGATAAGGGAGGTTTGTAGTAAAATTGAACATTACAATAGTTTAGAAAAAATGCAAAAGAGAAAAGACTTTGCCAAAGAAAATACCTATTCTAAGCAAATAGAAAGGATAGAATCTCTTTTATAGAAATATATGAAATCCATTTTAAAAAAAATAACCAATAAAATAAACACCGTCAATAAACTTTACCTTATCAATAAGTATAATGGTAAATTAAAGTTTGATATTTCAAAATCTATTATTATTAGTGGTGTACCTAGAGGGGGAACTACCTGGTTTGCTGAATTGTTAGCTAAAAACTTTAATACTGCTTTAATTTGGGAGCCAATTCATCCTGATTACTACCCACCACTCACTATTCATAATTTAAAAATAAGACCTTATTTCGATAAAAATTATCACAATGAAAAATTATATAATTCCTTCAAAGAATTATTACAGGGTGAAGTGTTAACTCAAGGAATTTTACAGAAGACAAACATCAATGAGTTATTAGTTGCCAATTTTCTGACTGTTAAATTTTGTAGAGCTAATCGTATTTTACCATGGCTAACCCATAATTTTGACTTTCACAAGGTAATACATTTACTTCGCCACCCTTGTGCTGTAGTGGCCTCTCAGCTTAAATTTGGTGCGTGGGATGATGTTCCTCCTTGCTTTACTGAAGATGAGCTAAAACCAGATGGATACATTGAAAATTATTATGATATAATTAAGCCCATAGAAACAATAGAAGAAAAATTAGCTGCAATATGGTGTTTAGATAACATTATTCCTTTAAATTACAATACAGAAAATAAATGGGTAAGTATCACTTATGAAAATCTATTACTAAAGCCTGAAGAAACTTTCAAGTATATTGACATCAAATTTTCTGATTCAATAAAAAATTCTTTAAATAAAGCGAGTTCAACAACTAAAACAGGGTCTCCCATTTCGACAGGAAATAACAAAATAAAACAATTATCTTATTGGCAAAATACATTAACTGATAAACAAATCAAATCAATCATATGCATTTTGAAAAAGTTTAATATTTCTACCTATAATGAGAGCATTTATCCTAATGTAAATTTTTAAAATGAGTACACCAAAAATCAGCATAATAATTCCCACTATCAATAGGTATGAAGATTTACATAACACCTTGACAGACCTAAAGAAGCAATCTGTTCAAGACTTTGAAGTAATTATTATTGATCAAACTGATAAAGAAAAATTTAAAAAAATAGAAGGAGATAAAATTTTCAACTTTCATAAAACTTTTAAATCTGCATCTAAGGCTCGAAATATTGGTTTATTAGAAGCTAAATCTCCTATTACCTTATTTTTAGATGATGATGTAATTATAGAAAGTCCTGATTTTCTTAAAACCCATTTACAGCATTATGAAAATCCAAAAACATCAGGAGTAGCAGGTGCCATTTTAGATTTAAATAGAAAATGGTGTGAAAACTTACCAAAAAGAACTAGTCATAAATTTCTAGGATGGTTATATAAACCTCGAAATTATAATAAACCTTCGTTAAATGTAGGTGGAGGTTCAGGGAATCTATCAGTAAGAACAGCATGGGCAATAAAAATTGGGGGTATGGATGAAAATTTCGAAAAAGGGGCTTATCGAGAAGAATCAGATTTTTGTTATCGTTACACAAATAAGTATGGTTTATTAATCTATGACCCTAAAGCCTGTTTAATTCATATAGGTAATCCAGAAGGAGGAACAAGATCTTGGAAAGACAATGCAGGTGTAATTCACGCTAGACAACACATGTTTGGTACTTGGTATTTTATGTTTAAAAATTTACCATGGTTCACTTGGTTTGAGTATAGTTGGCTAACTATAAGGAGATTTATTTTACATAAAAAATTACTCATACATTTTTATTTGTTGCCCAAAGCACTATTTTGGTTTACCACCTCTTTTTTTAGTGCATTAATCAAAAGTTTAGAAAAGCCTAAAACCATAAATTAACATTAACTTCCAACCATATTTATTAAAGAATTTATTCTGTTTATGCAACTTAATCTTGAACATACAACTAAATGGTTACTTTATATTTCTCTTGTATGGATAATAATTGATGGTATTTTTCGCAAGTGGGTTTTTCCTGAATTAAGCACTCCTATTTTTGCTATAAAATATATACTTTTTGGAATAACTTATGTGCTTCATTTTTTAAATACAGGTTTTTTCATGCCAAGAATTAAACATGGGTTTCAATTTTTAATCGTAATTTTTGTTGCCTATTGTTTTTTTCTTTTATTCTACAATCCTTTCAACATTTCATGGATAATACAAATTTTTGGATTAATTAATTATCTATTTTTTATTCCTTTATTACTATTAATTCCATATTATTTTGATAGTATAGAAAAAATAGAAAAGATGATGAAGTTCCTTGCTTATATCTCTATTCCTATTTTTATTATTGGCATATTACAATACTATTTACCTGTTGATCACATTTTAAATTACCTGCCTAACGAAGATCAAAAATATAATATGGTTGCACAATTTACACGTTCTATATCTATTTTTAGTTTTGTTAAAATTTATAATGTTTACTTGGTATTTGTGTTACTTTCATTCTTAGCTTATATTTATTATTTAATGCTTATTGTAAAGTCAAGTTGGTTATATATTGTGCTTTTTTTCTTAGGGTTACTCAATTTATTTATGACAGGATCACGTTTACCAATGGCTGTTACATTAATATCTGTTAGCATTATGCTTATTTATTTTTTTTTACAAATTTCAAAATTCAGAAAAACAATTATAACTACTTTTTTACTTGGTGCTTTACTTTCTCTAAGCCTCTATAGTATATCTAGCACTTTTAATGTAGCTGTAGATGCTTTTGTTAAAAGAAGTATTACTTCTGAAGAAATAGCCGCTAAAGGTCGAGAGAATTACAGTGCAAAAGATAGAGCTATTGAAAGTATTGATGCTTTTAAATTTGCCAATCAAGCGGGATACTTAGGGTTTGGGGTTGGTATTACTTATCAAGGTACAGGAAATGTGTTGATTAAATATATGCCAGACATTCCTTTTGAAGAAGAAGGTGAGCGTATTGTGTTGGAAATAGGTATAATTGGAGGTATTCTGGTGCTACTACTCCGTTTCTTTATTTCTATATATGCATTTAATACATTGATTAAAATAAAAAAAATATCTTTTGCAATACTGATCATCCCTTTTGTACTTTATTTAATTCCCTCAGTCTTTTTTTTAAGCAACAATACTTTTAATTATTTAGAAGGATTTTCTTATTGGTTTGCCTTTGCTCTTGTTCTTTCTATTCGAAATATATATACCGAAACCAAGTATAAAACTTAAACTAATTATCTTTTTTTCCAAAAACCTACAAAGGTTGGGTATATCAAAATCAATATTAGTTTATCGTTACTTTATAGATTGCCAATTCAAAAGAGTTACCTCTATTAAAAGGATTTCTTACTCCATGATAAAAAGATTGAGGAGGTTCCATTAACTCGTAATTATCAATTCCCATATTTTCCATTAATTTTTCACTTACAGGATAAGGAGTGATAACATGCGTTATTTTGGCTTCTTTAACCATTCTTTTTGCAAAAAGAGCTTCATCTATTTCTTTAAAATTAGAATACCTTATAATGTCCTCGTGAAAAAATTTTCGTTCTGATAAATATCCAACTCTAAATGTTGTAAAAATTATAGCATCATCAGGTAGTACGCTATTCATCCATGATAATGATGTATAATAATCAGCATTCTTTTCAAGTACCTGTACCCTTAAGTTTTGAGTTAAAGCACCGGGAAACAAATTATAAACGCCAAAAAAAACTACTAATAAGACACCAAGCATTTGTAGAATAAGTACTTTTTCAAACCAAGCAATAAGTTTACTATAAGGTATTTGAACTGCTATAAAAGCCAATAAAACATAAACTTCAAAATAATACCTAGAACATCTAGCTCCACTAAAATAATACAATAATGCAATTACAAGTGTGGTAATGATAAGAAAACTATCTAACTTAATTCTTTTTAATACACCAAAAATAGCAAATAATACACCTACGCCTATAGCAGCTGTAAACCTTCCTAAAGAATCAGGTAATAAAAAATTTAAAGGAAAGATAAATTTTGAATCGTAATATGTTTTTAACATTGTTGCAAAACGAGATACATGCTCAGGTTCATTAAAAAATGAAGCTAATATAGGAGAAACTGGATTTCCATAATAAATAAATTTATATAAATGATTTGGAAAAAGTATAATTAAGTAAGCAACTAAAATTAAAAATATTTTTTGGAGCTTCCTCTCACTTTTAAATATATAATAAGTTATTCCTATAAAAATAACAGCTGCAGGTAGATAAAAAGAATACTTTGAAGCCATTGAAAAAAACAAACCGCTTGACATTAGAAAAATAGTTGAGTTCGTTAATTTATCTCTATTATGATTTAAAAATAATGCTACAACAGCTATAATAACGGCTGGAAATAACTGCGGTTTTTGGCTAGGTACCAAAAAAACTATTACCGGAGATGCTAATAATAGTAAAAAAAACAAATGTTGCGTTGATTTTGGTATATAAGACTTTAATGCTCTCAACAATAGAAATAAGCTCATAAATTGAAAAATAGCACCTAAATTATCCGTTCCTGCGGCTAAACCAAACATATTAATAATTTCGCCTAATCCAGGTAACCTATATTGTAACCAATCATATCTTGGTTGCAAAGACAAATTTCTTAAATACTCAAGAGGAGCCCCTAAATGATAACCCAAGGAATCACCATCAGTTGGTGGACTAACTGAAGTTAAGAAAAGACCAATGAGTATTAAAAAAGAAATTACGTAACTAACTCTAACACTAATCGGTTGAGAAATAAAATATGCTTCAATTATACTATTAAAATGAATATTTTTCCATATTTGATATGATTTAAAAATTCCCAAAATTGATACCCCATATGCTATTATTTTAAGTATAAAAATATTTATTCCTAATAACCATGATAAAACAAAAAGAATGGATGTAGAAATAGCAATAACAGTTATGAAAAACAAAAAATTAACTAATTTTTCATTGATTGCATATATTTTCATAGCTAACATATCAGCTATTTTTTTCAATCCTAAAAAGATAAATACAGAAAGTAGAGCCGAAAATGGAGGGTCTAAAATCAAATTTGATGAAGATAGCATAATAATTAATCTTTAAAATACTGACAATATTATTGTTTTTTACTCATAATTAAATTAAATGGTAATAATTTTGTTTATTTGTTCCTAATATTGACGATATATGACTGAAAAAACTGACTTTTTTTATAAAGAAATTGATAATGAAGGATTAGAAACGCTTTCTGTAATTACTGAAGCTGATAATTTTAATAAATGGATGTTTGAAACAATTGAACCATTTTGCAAGGGAAACATACTTGAAATTGGAAGTGGTATAGGAAACATCTCCACCCATTTTTTAGAAAATAAATATGCCATTTTAACTACCGATATTAGAGATGTTTATTGCAATATACTTAAAGATAGTTTTAAAAATAATCCTTATTTATTAGGCGTTGAAAACGTGGATATAGTTCATGAGAATTTTGATGAAAAATATGAATACCTTTTAGGGAAATTTGATACTGTTTTTGCCTTAAATGTGGTTGAGCATATTGAAGATGACAGTTTAGCTATCAGTAATTGTAAAAAACTATTAAAAACTGGTGGGCACCTGATTATCTTAGTTCCTGCTTATCAATTTCTTTACAATCAGTTCGATAAGGAATTATTTCATTATAAAAGATATGTGAAAAATGAAGTTGTTGAATTATTCAAAAAAAACAACTTTAAAATTATTAATTCATTTTATTTTAACGCTTTTGGAATTGTAGGGTGGTTTATTTTTGGCAGGATTGTAAGAAAAAAATCGATTCCATCTACTCAAATGAAATTTTATAATAAAATAATTCTTGTTGCTAAGATTATTGATAAAATATTATTAAACAGAGTTGGATTATCGACAATAGTAATTGGTAAAAAAGATTAAAAGCTTATGGTACATTTAAAAAAACTATCTATTATCATTCCTGCCTACAATGAAGGTAAAACAATTCATCAAATATTAAATAAAATAGCAGCAGTTGAACTTCCTAATCAAATAAAAAAAGAAATAATAATTGTTAATGATTGCTCCACTGATAATACCATTGAAGCCATTGAAAATTATTGTAAAAAAAACCCTACTCTACCAATAGCTCTATTTAATCAAGAAACAAATAAAGGAAAAGGTGCCGCACTGCACAAAGGAATTAGTTTAGCAACTGGAGAATATTTGATTATTCAAGATGCTGATTTAGAGTATGACCCAAATGAATATACTGATTTGCTAAAACCTGTTTTAACTGGGTTTGCTGATGTAGTATATGGCTCAAGATTTAATGGAGGAAATGCTCATCGTGTTCTGTTTTTTTGGCATACTATTGGAAATCAATTTTTAACTTTCATGTCAAATGTTTTTACCAATTTAAATTTAACAGACATGGAAACCTGTTATAAACTATTTAGAACAGACATTATCCAAAATATAAATCTAAAGGAACAACGCTTTGGTTTTGAACCAGAAATTACTGCAAAAATATCAAGGATAAAAAATATTAGAATCTACGAAGTAGGAATTTCTTATTATGGAAGAACCTTTGAAGAAGGAAAAAAAATAGGCTGGAAAGATGGCTTTAGAGCCATTTGGTGTATTTTAAAATATAACCTTTTCGCTAAACAACTTTAAATAATAATACAAATATTAACTATTCAGCAAGGTATGTACAAAATCATTGTTATATTTGGCTTTAAACTATCTGAATAGTTACTACAAATAAAGAATATGACTATCTCGATAACTTTTTATACAGAAAAAATGAAAGGTGAGGTAGTTAATCTCATTTGTAACCAGTATGGATATGAAAAAGTTAAATATATAACTTTCTTTGATTTATTCTATTCTAATTCTTTTCAGAAAAAGGCAATAATGATTGTTGCATTAGATGGTAACAAAGTAGTTGGTTTTCAGAGTTTCTTCTATTGGCCATATAGTAAAAATGGAAAAACATATAATTCATATCAATCAGGAAATTCAATAGTTGATAGCTCATACAGAGGAAAGGGTATATTTAAAAAATTACTTCACTTTATTGATGATAAAAATTTAAGTATTGACTTTATGGTTGGGTTTCCAGTAGAAGATTCCTATAAAAGCTTCATAAAATCTAATTGGAAAAACCCATTTAATCTTCAATGGTATTTAAAAACAAATTGTTTACTTTCTGTTTTTTTTAAACCTAACCATAAAATTCTTGAGCAAAAATTTGAAACCATACAAAAAGCCAATATTAATGGTAATTCTGACTTAATAATGATAAGTGATGAAAATGATTTTGTAAGCTGGAGAAAAGGGTTTTACAAAAATCAACATTACTACTTCAACTATTCAAATGATACTAATACTTGCCAAATAGGGTTTAAACTAAACATTAGAAAAAAATATTTAAAAGAACTCATTATTGGACAGCTTAATGGTGACATTGACAACTTACCATTTCTTGAAGAAGCTTTACTGGCATTTTTAAAACAAATTAGAAAAATAAAATTTATCACTTTTGTATCAATAGCAATTAATACAACTAATACAAAAATGTTGAGTACGTTAGAAAAACTAAAATTTAAAAAAACAGACAAAAAAATTTACTTTATTTTAAAAGAAATGAATAAAAAAATTAGTGAGGCTGATTTTCCAAATTGGGTATTATTAAGAGGAGATATTGACACATGGTAATCATTAAAAATATTATCCGAAATAGAATTTTATCAACACTTGGCGAATTTAAGAACATAGCTAACGGCATACATATATTAAACAGCCATTATATTGGAAGAAATGATTTGCCAAAGGAGGTTTTTCACGAGTTATTAGGTAAGTTAAATAAACGAGCAGATTTTATTTCTATTGAAGGTGCTGTTGTTGCTATCAAAGAAAAAACACACCAAAACCAAAAATTGATTGCTTTTACTTTTGATGACGGATTTGAAGAATGTTATACTAAAATAGCTCCGGTACTTTCTGATTTTAATACCAACGCTGCTTTTTTTATCAATCCTGGATTTATTGATGGTGACGACAAATATCGTAAAAATTTTACTGAGAACATTGTTCATGTAAACAAACAACCTATGACATGGAAAATGATAAAAGAATTGCACCAACAAGGTTTTATTATTGGCAACCATACCTTAGACCATGTTCGCTTGGTTGGGTTAAACAATGAACAATTACAACACCAAATTAGTAAAGCTAAAAATCGTATAGAGGAGCAACTACGATCATCTTGTGAATATTTTGCGTGGACTTATGGCAGAAATTCGGATATAGATGAAAATGCTTTAATTTATTGCCTTAATCATCATAAATACGTTTTTGGAGGAGATAATTATGCTAATTATTATTCGTTTAATCAACGTGCAATTAACCGAAGACATATTGAAGGAAACTGGCCATTTAATCATGTAAAATACTTTCTTTCAAAAACTAAATCTTACGGTTCTGTTTAGCATAAATTTCTCTGTATAACTCAGCATATTGATAAGCTATTTTTTTTACATCAAAACGCTTGGCATTCTCTAATCCATTTTTTATTATGCTTTCTCTATAACTATCATCATTGATAATTTTAAGTATTCCATTTTTAATTTCTTCTACATTGTAAGGGTCAACAATAGAAGCTCCATCACCTGCTACTTCTGGCATTGATAATAAATTACTTGTTATTACAGGTCTTCCAACCAATTGAGCCTCAACAATAGGCATTCCAAATCCTTCGTAAGTAGAGACAAAAGCTAATAAATCGGCATCTACATATTTTTTATTCAATTCATCATTGCTAATGTTTACTGAATTAACATAATTTATCTTATACCTGTTTAATAATTCCAATTGTTCGCCATCTAACACGCCAACTATTTCCAATTTGCACTTTATATCTTTAATTGCCTCTATTAATCTAAGTAAATTTTTATTTTTTTTTGTACCTATTTGTAATATTGTAACACACTCTTTATTAAATGCTTTAGGACTATATTCAATAACATTTGCTACAGGAATATATAATACTCTTATCTTCTTCTCATCTATGTTTACACATTTAATAATTTCATTTTTTGAAGCTTCAGATATTGTGGTAATATACGCAGCTCTTTTTACAGGTAGTTTCAACCAGAAGTACTTTATAATTCTAGATTGAATTTTATTGGTTTGTTCCAATATACCTATATCCAAAATTGTTAAAATAGTTTTCTTCTTTTGTAAAAAAATAGCCTGAAAATTAATATCTCCAGTAATGTGGTTGATATCTCCTTGTTGAAATATTGCTTCTAAAGATATATATAACCTTTTAAAAAACCCATTACTAAAATATTTTGCTAAAAATACTGTTGATTGCACATCTTTAGGTAAATGATGTCGAATTTGTTCAAAAAAAATTTCTATACTAAAATTTTTGTTGGGTCTTGGTTTACGCTGAAAAAAAACTACTTTCATTCTTTAATTTTATTTTTAAATGCTATATAACTCTTTTCATCTTCCATCAATTGCTCAATAAGTTGATTGGTAGTATAATTATAATCCCAACCTAACTCTGATTTAGCTTTTGAATTATCACCATAAATAACATCTAATTCTAAATTTCTTAGTAAACTTTTGTCTATCCTTACATATTTATCAAAGTCTAATGCTAAATGATTAAATATACTTCTAACAATATTTTCTAAACTTGTAACTATACCAGAACAAATTAAATATTCTCTAAATTCATTTTGTTGCAACATTAACCACATGGCTTCTACAAATTTTGGTGCATACCCCCAATCTCTTTGAACAGAAAGATTCCCTAAATTTAATACATTAGCCTTATTGTTTTTGATTTCAAGTGCTGTTCTGATAATTTTTTTAATAACAAAGTTTTCTCCCCTCAAACAAGATTCATGATTAAATAGTATTCCACAGCAAGCCTTTAAACCGTAGGCCTCTCTATAATTTACAGTAATCCAATGTGCTGATGCTTTTGAAATGCCATAAGGACTAACTGGATGAAACAAAACAGTTTCTTTTAATGGTAAATTTTCAACACCAATATTTCCAAACATCTCACTGCTAGAGGCTTGATAATATTTAGTGTTTATAGAAAATTTTCTTATCGCTTCAAGAATATTAATAACACTTGATGTATTAAAATTAAACGTATCTAAAGGATGTTGAAAAGACAAACCAACCGAACTTTGTGCCGCTAAATTATAAAATTCATCAGGCTGAATTTGATGGAGTAATTTTTCAACTTCATTTTTATTTAATAAATTTATTTCTATCAATTCTACCTGCTGTTGAATACCTAAAAAGGATAAGGCTACCATGTTTTTAGACTGTGAAGGTCTAATTAATCCAACAACACGATAGTTTTTATCTACCAACAATTTAGCTAAATATGCCCCATCTTGCCCTGATATTCCTGATATTACTGCTGTTTTCATTGGTTAATAAAAATATACGACAAACTTAATTATATTAATTAAAATACCAACTTTTATTCAACTTTTGAATATTATTATGTTAGAAAATGAAGTATTTTCTAACATAATAATAGATGAAAAAAGTTTTAGTTGTACTTATAACTTTTCAACTAAACCAACTTATTTCTATTTTTGTTTGCTAATTTTAACCTTCATGAAGTTTAAACTCATCATATTCATCGATTGGTATAAACCAGGATACAAAGCTGGTGGTCCCATTCGTTCGGTGAGCAATATGGTAGATGTTTTTAATAAGGACTTTGAAATCTATATTGTTACCAGAGATACTGATTACATGGAAACCACTCCCTATTCAAATATCAAATCTGATGAGTGGAACAATCTTGATGATGCATCTGTTTTTTACTTATCTAAAGAAAATACCAAACGAACTACACTTCATCAACTGATTGACACCATTAATCCTGACATCATTTATTGCAATAGTTTGTACTCTCCTTATTTTTCTCTAATTCCCATTCATTATGCCAAAAAGAAAAACATTAAAACCATTTTGGCTGTAAGAGGAATGCTATCAAAAGGCTCCTTAGGAGTGAAAAAAACAAAAAAGAAAGTTTTTACTCAGTTTATAAAATGGGTGAGATTATTCCGAAACATTAATTTTCATGCTACTACTAATGAAGAAAAAAAAGACATAGAAGCAGTTTTTGGAAAAAACACCCAAATTGTTGTTGCTAATAATCTTCCTGAACAAAAAACAAGAACATTTACTATAAAAACTAAAACTGAAAAAAACTTAAAACTTGTTTCAATTGCCCGAATCGCTCCCGAAAAAAACACTTTGTATGCTATTAATGTACTGAAAAAATGCCACCAAAACATACTTTTTGATATTTACGGTCCCATCTACAATCAGGAATATTGGAAAGAATGCCTAAAAACTATTAGCGAACTACCCGTTAATGTTAAAGTAAATTATAAAGGCGCTTTACCTCACCACGAAATTGACGCTACCCTACAACAATACCATGCGCTATTGTTGCCATCAACAGGCGAAAACTTTGGACATATCATTATTGAAGCGATGATAAATGCTTGTGTACCGATAATTTCCGACAAAACCCCTTGGCGAAACTTAACAACTCTAAATGTTGGTTTTGATATTAATTTATCTAATACTGAACAATTTACTACAACTATTGATAAAGTAGCCAGTATGGATGAAATTACTTTCAATGAAATGGCTAAAAACACCTTTAATTACTCGCAACAAGTAACTAATAATCAATCATTAATTGAACAATATAAACAACTTTTTCAATTGTAAAGGGAATTACTAATTTAGCAACTCAAATAGTTAATATAAAAAACAGTTGAAATTTGCATTTATATGCAAAACCTGCAGAAAATAATAAAAAAATGTACATATTAGGAATAAATGCATATCATGGCGATTCGTCCGCCTGTATTTTAAAAAATGGTGAAGTAATAGCTGCCTCCGAAGAAGAGCGTTTCAGAAGAATTAAACATTGGGCAGGATTTCCCTCAGAAGCTATAAAGTTTTGCTTGAGCGAAGCTAACATTGATATT
Organism: Vicingaceae bacterium; assembly: GCA_036567945.1. Taxonomy (GTDB): domain Bacteria; phylum Bacteroidota; class Bacteroidia; order Flavobacteriales_E; family Vicingaceae; genus BRH-c54. Next base: position 2,505 of record DATCTM010000090.1, on the reverse strand, counting down.
ACTCAGGTAGATTACATTACTATTTCTCGTGACCCCTCGGCTAATATCCATAAAAAAGTATTTCATGCTTTAAAAACGATTTTAACTGTAAAATCACTGAAAGCTCGTTTAGAAAATTCTAAAAAAGTAATTAGCACCAAAACCGAATTGAGTAAAGCATTAAATATCCCTGAAGATGCTATTAAAGCAGAAATTAAAAACATCGAACACCACAGAAGCCATATGGCTAGTGCTTTTTTCGCTTCGCCTTTCGATAAAGCTGCCATCCTTTCTATTGATGGTTTTGGAGATTTCACTTCCACCATGATTGGAACTGGTAAGGGGAAAAAGATTGAAGTTCTAGATCAAGTTATTTATCCTCATTCTGCTGGTATATTTTATACCTCATTAACTCAGTACTTAGGTTTCCCACATTATGGCGATGAATATAAAGTAATGGGACTAGCTCCATACGGTGAACCAAAATTTGTGGATGAATTAAAAAAAGTTATTATTTTTAAAGACAATGGACTTTTTGAGCTAAATACTAAATACTTTACACATGCTAAAGAAGGTGTTAGCATGAGTTGGGAAAATGGTGATCCACATATTGAAGCCATTTTCTCAAAAGAATTAGAAAATTTATTAGGTCCAGCTCGACAAAAAGGTGAAGAATTAACTCAAAAACATAAAGACATTGCTACTTCTGTTCAGCGTGTTACCGAAGAGTTAATTTTCCACATTCTAAACCATTTACAAAAAAGAACAGGGTTAAAAAACATTTGTATTGCCGGTGGAGTAGCTCAAAATTCGGTAGCTAATGGTAAAATTTTAGAAAAAACTACTTTTGAAAATGTCTATATTCCTTCTGCAGGACACGATGCAGGAACCGCTTTAGGTTCTGCATTGTGGTTATATAATCATATTTTAGAGAATGATAGACTTCCTGCAATATACAATGCTTATACAGGTGCAAAATCAAATAATGAGCAAGTAGAAGCTTGCCTAAAATCGGAGAACATTGAATACACTAAATACAATGATGAAGAATTATTAGAAATTGTTTCGAATGCCTTAGTAGATGGAAAAGTAATCGGCTGGTTTCAGGGAAGAGCAGAATTTGGTCCTCGAGCACTGGGACATCGTTCTATTATTGTTGATCCAAGAAGAACTGACGCCAAAGAATTATTAAATGCAAAAATAAAACGTAGAGAAAGCTTCCGTCCGTTTGCTCCTTCTATTTTAGAGGAATATGTTTCTGAGTATTTTGAAAAAACAGACAAAGTTCCTTTTATGGAAAAAGTTTACCCCATAAAAAAAGAAAAACATGCCGAAATTCCTGCTGTTACTCATGTTGATGGAACAGGACGTTTGCAAACTGTAGAAAAAGGTGACCGATATTACGATTTAATTGAAAAATTTCGCCAAAAAACAGGAACCCCAATTTTATTAAATACTTCTTTCAATGAAAATGAACCTATTGTAAATACACCAAAAGAAGCATTAGCTTGTTATTTGAGAACAGAAATGGACATGTTAGTAATGGAAAATTATGTAGTATCCAGAAAATAAACCTCACTCCTATTGAAAGAAGTCGTTTTTATAAAAAAGAATGCTGATAAGTGGAAAAAGATGGAACAGCTCATTCATCAAAAGGTAAAAATTACCCCTGATGAAAATGCTGATTTATTTATTCAACTTACTAACGACTTAGCTTTTGCTAAAACTTATTATCCGAAATCTACTACTACTGAGTACCTTAACCAGCTTGCTGCTACTGTTCACCATAAGATTTATCAAAATAAAAAAGAAAGCAACAGACGATTTATAGTTTTCTGGAAAACAGAATTACCTTTAGTAATAAAAAAACACCACAAACAATTGTTTATCGCTTTTCTTATTTTTTTTATTTCCGGAGCTATAGGGTGGATTTCAGCTAAATATGATGATAGTTTTGTACGACTTATTTTAGGTGATGCTTATGTAAATATGACCTTAGAAAACATTGAAAATGATGATCCTATGGCCGTTTACAAACAATCTAAAGAATTAGATATGTTTTTAGGTATTACTATAAATAACATCCGTGTTTCATTTGTCGCTTTTATTCTTGGATTGTTTTTCTCATTTGGAGCCGGATTTATTTTATTCTTTAATGGTGTTATGCTAGGTTCCTTTCAGTATTTTTTTGCTGCTAAAGGTCTATTGTTTGAGTCGTTTCTCACTATTTGGATTCATGGAATGCTAGAAATTTCTGCCATAATTATTGCCGGAGCAGCAGGAATAACTATGGGCAACAGCATACTTTTTCCCAAAACTTATCCAAGAACAACTTCTTTTATAAATGGAGCTAAAAATGGTTTGAAAATAGTTATTGGTTTAGTCCCTATTTTTATAACTGCAGGTTTTTTAGAAGGCTTTGTAACTCGACATACAGAAATGCCTGTTTATTTATCATTATTTATTATCTTCGGCTCACTAAGTTTTATCATTTGGTATTTTATCATTTACCCAAATAACATATAC
>DATCTM010000089.1:0-10922 GCA_036567945.1 Vicingaceae bacterium | reverse complement strand
CCTACACTAATTAGTTTTATTATCAATCCTTTTTTTTGGGGGAGAGCAGCCATTTATTTAAGTGTTAAAAAATACGCTAAAGCAGCCAAAGGTAAAACCCTAGATGTAGGTAGTGGGAGTAAACCTTATAAAGATTTGTTTTCCAATGTAACGGAGTACATAGGAATGGATATAGAAGTTTCCGGTCACGAGCATTCTACTTCCGACATTGATGTTTTTTATGATGGAGAAACTTTTCCTTTTGAAGATAGTACCATTGATTCATTGGTCTTTTTTGAAGTGTTTGAACATGTGTTTAACCCAGAAAGATTTTTGTCAGAAATTAAAAGAGTGGTAAAGCCCGGAGGTACTATGGTAGTTACTATTCCGTTTATTTGGGGAGAACACGAACAACCTTACGATTATGCCCGGTATTCTTCTTTTGGATTAAAACATCTTTTTGATAAATACGATTTTGAAATAGTGGAACATAAAAAGTACTTAGCCGACTTTAGACTTCAATTCTTGCTTATCAACAACTATTTATATGGGTTTTTTAAAAAAATAATGCCTGGAATATCAGCTTGGTTATTCATCATTCCTTTTTCATTTATCAATAATTTATTAGGGTTGATTTTCTATATTTTACCAAAAAATGAAGAGATGTATTTCGGTAATATTTATGTTTTGAAAAATAACAAGAAATAATACTTTACAAATGATTAAATCTTTATTACCACCATTCTTATACCGATATTTAACCACGTTTATTTATGGTTGGTCAGGTAACTATTCTAGTTGGGAAGCTGCCGAGAAAAAATGTACGGGATATGATAGCGATGTTATTTTTAATAAAGTAAAAGCAGCATTATTAAAAGTTAAAAATGGAGAAGCGGTTGCTGAGCGAGATTCTGTGTTGTTTGATAAAATTCCGTACTCTTTTCCTTTGCTATCGAGCTTAAGTTTGGTGGCTTTAGCAGAAAAAAGACTAAATGTACTTGATTTTGGAGGTTCATTAGGTAGTAGTTATTATCACAATAAAATTATTAGTGAACATGTAACAGATTTTCAATGGAACATTATTGAGCAAAAACATTTTGTTGAAGAAGGCAAAAAAACATTTGCCAACCAAGAATTAAACTTTTATTATACTATTGACGAGTGTTTGCAAGAGCAACAAGCTAATGTAGTAGTATTAGGTTCAGTAATACAATACATAAAAGAACCGTATGATTTATTGAAAGAAATTTTATCACACAAAATTCCTTATCTAATAATTGATAGAACACCTGTTTTTAAAACCAATAAGGATAGAATTACCATACAAAAAGTTCCTAAAAAAATATATGAAGCAAAATATCCTTGTTGGATACTTAATGAAACAAAACTCATTAATTACATTTGCAGCTTGGGTTATGAAGTAATTTATGACGCAGAATACAACGAAAATATTTACCTGAGTAACGCTTATTATAAAGGCTACTTTTTTAAAATGAAACAATAAACTATGGCACATTTACTCAATTTACAAACCTTTACCGATAAAAGAGGAAACCTAACAGTAATAGAAAAAGTAATTCCTTTTGATATAAAAAGGATATTTTATATCTATGGAGTAGATGATTCTATAAGAGGCGGACACCGACATGTAAAAACCATACAAGCAGCAATTTGCTTAAAAGGAAGCTGTGTCATTAGTAATGATGATAATGAAAAACAAGAAGAATTTGTATTGGATTCACCGGATAAATGTTTGATACTAGAACCTAAAGATTGGCACCAAATGCATAGTTTTACAGAAGATGCTATTTTAATGGTGTTGGCATCAGAATTTTATACTCCCGAAGATTATATTTATGAAAGATATGAGCATTGATTATGAAAACCTTCAAAAATTAAATGCACCATTTTTTGAGGAATATACCAAGACGTTTCAAGAGGTATTAAACTCAGGGTGGTATATTTTAGGAAAACACGTTCAGCAATTTGAACAAGAATTTGCAGCATATAATAATGCCAAGCACACTATTGGCGTAGCGTCAGGCTTAGATGCAATAACGTTGTCGTTAGCAGCTTTTAATTTTGAAAAAGGAAGTGAAGTAATTGTTCCGTCCAATACCTATATAGCCACTATTTTAAGTGTATTGCAAAACAACCTTACACCAGTTTTAGTTGAACCGGATATGGCTACTTATAACATTGATCCAAAAAAGATTGAAGCAGCGATTACTTCTAAAACAAAAGCCATATTAGTAGTACATTTATATGGTAAATCATGCGAAATGCAGCCCATTTTAGAATTGTGTAAAAAACACAATTTAAAATTAATTGAAGATTGTGCACAGGCACATGGAGCAACTTATAAAGGACAAAAAGCTGGAACGTTTGGTGATTTTGGAGCATTTAGTTTTTATCCTACTAAAAATTTAGGAGCGTTAGGAGATGCAGGAGCTGTAGTATGTAATGATGATGAGTTGGATAAAAAAATTAGAAGGTTAAGAAACTACGGTTCGGATATAAAATATTACAACGAGGTAGTTGGTTATAATTCAAGATTAGATGAAATGCAAGCCGCTTTTTTATCAGTTAAACTAAAAAGTTTAGATAAAATTAATGAGCATAAAAGAAACTTGGCTGCAATTTATTTAGAAAATTTAAAAGGAGATTTTATAAAGCCTCAAGTACATCCTGATTATTTTGATGTTTACCATATTTTTAATATCAGACATGAAAAAAGAGATGAACTTAAAAACTATTTACTAGAGCATAACATTAAAACTGAAATTCATTATCCGGTATCTCCGAGCAGGCAAAATGCACTGAAAGGCTTGTTGAATAATTATGACTTTCCAATCAGCGAAAAAATTCACCAAACCACACTTAGTTTGCCCATTTCTTATTTTCATACAACAGATGACGTGAACAGAGTAGTGGAAGTAATGAATAAATTTTAAGCAGTATGTACCATTTTTGCACTTTATTCGATTCTTTTTATTTAACACGTGGTGTGGCTATGTACCAATCCCTTGAAAAAACAGGAATCGATTTTCATTTATACATTTTTGCTTTTGATGATGCTAGTTTTAAAATTCTTAACCAACTTAATTTTAAACATGCTACCATCATTTCATTAAAAGAATTTGAAAATGAAAAGTTACTTGAAGTAAAACCGGGTAGAACCAAAGCAGAGTATTGTTGGACATGCACTTCGTCAACTATTTTATATGTTATTGAAAATTTTAATGTTCCTAGTTGTACCTACTTAGATGCAGATTTGTTTTTTTACAGTTCACCGAGTGTTTTAATTGAAGAAATGGGGGATAAGTCGGTTTTAATAACGGAACATAGGTTTACTCCAAAATATGATAGATCTGAAATAGCAGGGATTTATTGTGTGCAATTTGTTACTTTTAAAAATAATTCGGAAGGATTAAAAGTGCTAAATTGGTGGGTTAATGCTTGTTTAGATTGGTGTTATAGCAGGTATGAAGATGGGAAGTTTGGTGATCAAAAATATTTAGATGATTGGACTACTAGATTTGAAGGAGTTCATGTCTTAGAACATTTAGGAGGAGGTTTAGCACCTTGGAATATTCAACAGTATAGCTATTTAAAAAGAGAACAGAATAACATAATGATGATGGAAATCAAATCTGAGAAAAAATTTCAGGCTATTTTCTATCATTTTCATTATGTTAGGTTTTATAGCAATGATTTTGTAGATTTTGGATGGTTTAAATTAGAGAAAAACATTATTACAAATTATTATATTCCCTATATTAAGAGTCTAAAAGAATCACTGAAATTGGTTAGAGAAATTTCGTCCGATTTTCAAGAAGGTCTGCGTCCTTTTTCGTTAAAAGACAAAGACACTCTAAAAAATAAAGTTAAAATCACTTACAAGTATATTAGTAAATATAACCTTCATAAAATTGAAAAATTATTAAGTAAGAAGGGGTAATGGTTGAGCTATTAAAAAAATATAAACTAACTATTTTTATTCTAGGGGCAGTATTGTCAATTATAATAGGAGGAAAGGATACTAATTTTCTTGGTTTAATTGATTTATCGGGTAAACAAATTTTAGATTCTATAGAAAAAGGGAAACTTTTACCTCACGAAGTAGAACTAACTGAAAAACAACATCAAGAAGTTTTAAAGCTTATCAACAAGAAACCGGAAAAATATACTCCCAAGCAAAAAGCACTTGTTTCGGAACTTTCAGGAGAAGAAATTTTGGAAAAACAAAAAAAAGAAAATATTAACCCTCACACTATATGGCTTAACTTTAACCAACATACCCAAATAAAAAAACTGATAGACAATGAGCCTGAAAAATATACTGAAGATCAAAAAATATTGATTAAAGAACCATCCGTTGAAACGATATTGTTAGAGGTTGGTTTAGGTAAAAGGCCGCCATCCTCCGTTCATTTAAATGAAAAACAAAAAAAAGAGATTAAAAAAATCATAGAAAGTAACCCAAACCACTATAATGATTTGCAAAAAGAATTAATATCTAATTCAAATAAGTGAAAGAAAGTATATGGAATTAAAAATAAGCATAATAACCGTTTGTTATAATAGTGAAAAGCACATTAAAACAGCTATTGAGTCGGTTGTAAATCAAACATACCCAAACATTGAATACATTGTTGTTGACGGAGCATCTAAGGATAAGACTATTGAAATAATTAAGTCTTATGGGGATAAAATAACCAAATTTGTTTCAGAACCTGATAAAGGAATTTACGATGCCATGAATAAAGGTTTTAAGATGGCAACAGGCGATTATTTAGCCGTAATTAATTCCGATGATTTTTATATTAATAATAACGCAATTGAATTGGTAGTAAACGAGTTAAAGGAGAAAAAAACGGATAGTTTATTTGCAGATTTAATTTATGTTGAAGAAAATAATACCAATAAACAAGTAAGGTACTGGAAATCGAAACCCTATCAACAAGGAGCTTTTAGAAAAGGCTGGCACCCGGCTCACCCCACCTTTTTTGTAAAAAATGAAGTATATCAAAAATATGGTTATTTTGATTTATCGTTCAAATTGGCTGCAGATTTTGAACTCATGTTAAGGTTTTTAGAGAAATATAAAATAACCTCTTGTTATTTGCCACAGCCAATAATAAAAATGAGATTAGGAGGGGCCACCAATAAAAATTTTAAAAATATATTTAATCAAAACATAGAGTGCTATAAGGCTTTTAAAACTAATGGGTTAAAAGTGTCATTTTTATATCCTTTATTCAGATTATTACCGAAACTAACTCAATATTTTAAAGGTTAATGAAAGACTTAAAAAATATTTTAATTGTTGGAGGCAGTAGTTATATTGCAAAAAGTTTTATTAATTCTAATAAAAACCATTATTACTTTAAATCTATTGTAAGGTCGAAAGAGGGTTATGAAAACGAACTTGTATATAAAGATTTTTTTGATATTCCCGATGAGGTTTTTAAAGAGGTTGATGTAGTTATCAATTTTGCGGCAATTGTTCATCAACATAAAAAAATAGATGAAAAAATCTATGATAACATAAACTATAACTTAGTAAAAGAATTAGCCAATAAATCTAAAAAGAACGGAGTACAGCTTTTCATTCAATTAAGTACAATAGCAGTTTATGGTGATGTAAAACATATAACAACAGAGACATTACCTGCCCCCAACACACCTTATGGTAGTTCAAAACTAAAAGCAGATAATTATTTAATGAGCTTAACTTCAGATTTGTTTAACGTTATAATAGTTAGGCCACCAATGGTTTATGGAGAGAAAGCTCCCGGAAACATGATGAGGTTAGTTAACTTGATTAAAAAAGGGTTTCCACTTCCTTTTAAAGGCATTAGTAATAAGAGAGATTTTATTCATGTTGAAAATTTAATAGGGTTCATAACAGCATCAATAAAACATAATAAGACAGGCATCTTTTTAGTAAGTGATGACAATCCTGTTTCAATATCAGAGCTTGTAGCTATTATTAGCCAAAAACTACATGGTAAAGATAAAATGTTTAAATTGCCCAATTGGTGTTATAAATTTATTGGTATTTTATTTCCGGGAGTATATAATAAATTATTTGGAAGTTTAACTATCGATATTTCACAAACAATCCATCAATTAAGCTACCAACCTAAGCCGTTAATTGAAGTTGGAATAGACCAAATGCTAAAAGAGATAAAAAAATAATGTTATATTTAATTACATATTTTTTGGTATTTATTTTAACCTACATTGTAAAGGTTATTGCACAAAATAAGATGATCATTGATGTGCCTAACGAAAGAAGTTCGCACTCAGTTCCAACACCAAGAGGAGGTGGTTTAGCAATTATAAGTGTATGGTTTTTAGTGTTAAGCTATTTGTTTTTTTATGAAAATCTTAATAAAGAACTTTATTTAACCTTACTATCCGGAATTTTAATAGCTGTAATTAGTCTAGTAGATGATATATTTACAATAAAGTCATCGCCTAGGTTATTGATTCAAATAATTACGGCAATCATTGTAATTTACCTTACGGATGGTATAAAGTTTATTGATTTAGGTTTTTACACAGTAGAAAACCCCTACTTTTTAAAATTAATTTCATTCATTGGTATTATTTGGTTCGTTAACTTGTTTAATTTTATTGATGGAATAGACGGTTACGTTTCGTTGGGGACAATTTTAATAGCATTAGGATTGTATTATTTTAGTAACGAAAACCTCATATTATTATTTGCTATAGCCGTATTTGGGTTTTTACCTTGGAATTGGCAAAAAGCTAAAATCTTTATGGGAGATATAGGTAGTACAGTTTTAGGCTTTACTATCGTTGTATTTTTAATTTATTTAAATAACAAGTCTGAACTTAATATTTTGTACGGACTGATACTCACATCTGTTTTTTGGTTTGATACCACCTTTACCATTATTAAAAGATTAATAAACAGAGAGAATATTGGCAAACCACATAAAAAACACGCTTACCAAAGGTTTGTTAGGTATGGTTTCTCTCATCAAAGAGTAACAATGCTGGCAGCCATTATTAAAGGGTTGTTGTTTCTGTTGGTTTTAGGGATGAATTTTTTTAATTTACATGAATATGTGTTAGTGTTATTTTTACTGGTAATAGTAGTTCACATAGGTATCTATTCTATAGCTGATAAATTAGTGTCTTTCAATGAGTAGGAAAATAATACATAATCAATTGCATTACATTTTAGCAGTACTAATTGCTTTTTCCTTACCATTAGCAACATTAACGCCTATATTAATAGTTCTTTTTGCATTGAATTGGATAGTGGAGGGGGATTTTTTAGAAAAGCTAAATAACATAAAACAAAATAAGGTAGTATTTGTTTTTATATCGTTATACATCGTTCACTTATTGGGTTTGATTTATACCGATAATTTAAAATCAGGTTGGTTTGATATGGAAGTAAAACTATCATTGTTAGTATTTCCACTTATCATAGGTTCAAAACCTTTAACAGAAAAGCAAGTAAGGGGAATCATTAAGTCTTTGATTATTTCAATTATTTATGTCGGCTTATATTTAATTTCCAGAGCCATTATATTTTATTTTTTCAATCACGAAAATGTATTTTACTATCAGTTATTTTCTCCTTTTATTCATCCAAGTTACTTGTCTATGTATATTAACATGGCTGTAGCATGGGTATTGTATCAGAATTACAATGGTAAAAAAGTATTTACAAATGCTTTTATAGTAGATAAATTATTGGTACTGTATTTATTTGCCATCACATTTCTTTTAGCTTCAAAAAGCGGTATTTTCTTATTTATAATAATTGTTTTTGTTTATTTATGCTTGGAATTTTACAAGAATAGAAAAATGATTCATTTTGCTGTTGGTAGTTTAATAATATTACTCAGTTTTATAGCACTAAGTTATTTTTCACCTAAAAATTTTGACAGGATAATTCATTTAATCGAAACAATTAACTCCAACGATATCGAAAATAATTCCAATGAAAGTTCATCTTTGAGGTTGCATCTATGGAGTACATCAAATGAAGTGATTAAAAAAAGTTTTTTAGTTGGTTATGGAACCGGTGATGGTAAAGATGTTTTAAACAAGGCTCTTGAAGAAAAAGAAATTACCAACGCTTTTAAAAATAAATTGAATGCTCATAATGCTTTTTATGAGATTTTCTTAAAATTAGGAGTGGTTGGTTTTGTAGTTTTACTATTAAATATAATTTTTCCATCTTTTATAGCATTTAAACAAAACAATATTCTTTATTTGTTTTTAGTGATAATTTTAGTTTTTAATTTTAGTTTTGAATCAATGTTAGAAACTAAAGCAGGTGTCATTTTTTATGCTTTTTTTAATTCATTAATATTTTTTAAAGTTACTGTAAATGAAAATAATAACCATAGTAGGAGCTAGACCTCAATTTGTAAAAGCGGCTGCATTGAGCAGAGAGTTTGAAAAACATCCCGGTATTGAAGAAATAATTGTTCATACAGGTCAGCACTTTGATGACAATATGAGCGAGGTGTTTTTTAGAGAAATGGAAATACCTAAACCAAAATACAACCTCAATATTAATAGTGTTGGGCATGGAGCTATGACAGGTAGAATGTTAGAAGCAATAGAGCAAATTTTATTGGACGAAAAACCTGATTTGTTACTAGTTTATGGAGATACCAATTCAACTATTGCCGGAGCATTAGCTGCAAAAAAGCTACATATAAAAGTAGCTCATGTAGAAGCAGGACTTAGAAGCTTTAATATGGAAATGCCCGAAGAAGTCAACAGAATTTTAACTGATAGAATCTCTGATTATTTGTTTTGTCCGACACAGACAGCAGTAGATAACCTGTTGAAAGAAGGATATGAAAATATTGATACAACAATTATTAAAAGTGGTGATGTAATGCAAGATGCAGCCGAATATTATTCACTCACTTCTGCTGAAAAAGCTACCGTTGCCAATAAAATAACACACGATAAATTTATTCTATGTACGCTTCATAGAGCTGAAAATACCGATAATAAAGAGAATTTAACAGGAATTATCAATGCCTTAAACACCATTAACAAAACAATTCCTGTGGTATTACCACTTCATCCGAGAACCAAAGGAAAAATTGCAGATTTAGGGTTAAAAATGGAATTTAATACCATAGCACCTGTTGGCTATTTTGATATGATTGAATTATTAAAGAAATGTACTTTAGTAATGACAGATAGTGGCGGATTGCAAAAAGAAGCTTTCTTTTTTAAGAAAAACTGTGTTACCATGAGAGAGCAAACCGAATGGGTCGAACTTGTTGAGAACAATGTCAACGTGTTAGTTGGAAGTGATACTCAAAAAATAATACAAGGAGTAGAGCAAATGTTGCAAAATCAAGCAGACTTTACCATTGATCTATATGGAAGTGGAAAAGCTTGTGAAAATATTGTTTTACAACTCATCAAAAATATTGACAAATAGGCTAATTTATTTGTACTTTTGATTTAGTTAAAATCAATTAAGCTTTGAAATTTATTCAATTTCTTTTTAAGTACAATACTCCAAGGTGGTTTATTCTATTAATAGACCTTATTATTTCCTTGCTATCAGTATTTATTGCATTTCTGGTTAGGTTTAATTTTTCGGTACCCTCACCTTCAGAAATGACTACTGAAGCTATTTACAATGTGTTCTATATAATTTTAGGCGTAAGACTTCTTAGTTTCCTAATTGCCGGAACCTACAAAGGCATTGTAAAACACACCAGTTCCAAAGATTCTCAACGAATTTTCACCACGCTTACCATCGGTAGTTTAGCTTTTGTTGTGGTCAATCTAATTTTTTACTATGGCATCAACAAAACCTTTCCGCTGCCGTTTTCCATTATCATCATAGATTACATGGCCACTTTGTTCTTAATGATTACTTTAAGAGTTTTCTTTAAGTCGCTTTATACCGAAATAATGAATCCTTATCGTGAAAAAAGTAACGTGATTATTTTTGGAGCAGGTGAATCGGGCATTATTACCAAAAGAACGCTGGATAGAGATGCAGGACTAAAATACAAAGTACTGGCATTTGTGGATGAAGACAGTAAAAAGGAAGGTAAATTACTTGAGGGAATTAAAATTATAGGAATGAGTAAGTTGGAAGATATGCTGAGCAAAAACGATGTTGCTCACGTTATCATTTCCATACAAAATTTAAGTGCAGCCAAAAAGAAAAAACTCATTGACATTTGCTTAAAGTATGACACCAAAATACTGAATGTTCCACCTGTATCTAACTGGATTAACGGACAATTGAGTTTTAAGCAGATAAAAAAAATTCAGATTGAAGAGCTATTAGAAAGAGATCCAATAAAATTGAGTGAAGATAATATCAAGCAACAATTATCCAACAAAGTCATATTGGTTACCGGAGCAGCAGGAAGTATCGGTAGCGAAATGGTAAGACAAATTCTTCATTTCAATCCCAAAAAAATCATTTTGCTTGACCAAGCAGAATCACCTCTATACGATATGGAGCTGGAATTAGGCGATGATCCTAACCATGTTCCTTACGAAATAGTGATTGGAGATATTAGAAACAAAGAAAGAATGGAAAACCTTTTTAAGACGTTCCGGCCCAACTATGTTTTTCATGCTGCGGCTTACAAACATGTTCCCATGATGGAAAATAATCCTTCGGAATCTATTTTTACCAATGTGTTGGGGACAAAAGTAATTGCAGATTTAGCCGTACAGTACAATATAGAGCGATTTGTGATGGTTTCTACAGACAAAGCAGTAAATCCAACCAATGTAATGGGAGCGAGCAAGAGAATTGCTGAAATATATATACAATCATTGAGTACTACCGCTAATACTAAATTTATCACCACTCGTTTTGGAAATGTATTAGGCTCCAACGGTTCAGTAATTCCGAGGTTTAGAAAGCAGATTGAAAGCGGAGGACCAAT
>DATCTM010000088.1:0-2201 GCA_036567945.1 Vicingaceae bacterium | reverse complement strand
TGATTTGAGCCAAAGCAAATTGGCACCATAACACCGAAAAACAACAGAAAACAATAATTTTTTTCATGGATAGAAAAATGTATTTATATACAAACATACTAATCTTTAGCCGCAAAGGCACAATGACATAAAGAATTTATATGGGTTCTTTTTAATGGAATACGGAGAACACTAATGAAGCGGATATTTACCAATATTGTTGCAAAATCCTAAAAATGAGTTTTTTGATGAGTTGTGTGTTATTTTTTTTATATTTGGAGGAGTTAAAAGTAACCCAAAGGTATATATTTATGTAAGTATGTTTAGACACCTTACTTTTTGTACACATATATAATTTACTTTATTGAGATTTAACCCAAAACATGTAAACTTCATTATTTGCATCTATATAATCATTATGATAGGATTAAATAGCATATATAAACAACACAAATTGGTTTATATCGATACAAATGTTATAAGTAATATTTGCAAGAAAGGTGATTTGATTAATAAGTTTATTGCAAAATTTCCTATTGATGAACAATATCTTCTTTGCTTTAGTACTTACACATTATATGAGATAGCTAAAAACGAAACCCTATACCAGAATTTTAAAAGTTTTTACTCGATATACCCATGTGTATTAGTAGTTTCATATTTCCCTTTGGCGGTAAAAGAAATTGACTTTATAAGGGGTGACGTAGCGTTTGTAAATCCAATTCTATTTTCTCCCCAAGGAATAAAAGTTGATGGGAAAGCACTTAATCCAAACTCACTTGATTTTCTATTAGAGCAACCTCAAGTAAAAAGTTCATTTGCAAATGTTGGTCGTTACACAACAGATTTTTATAACGAAGTTATTTCAGTATTAGACAAACCTGAATTTGTACATATTAATAAAGATTATATCAAAAACAAGAAAGGTGATTTCGTTCGAACATTTATGAGATACGAACTGAAATATAGGTTCATGAATGGACAAAATGTACAAGTTGATAAGAAAAAATTGAAACGAATGAAATCTTTAGATATTTTAGCACATGCTATTTTTTATAAGTTCTTTTCAGATGGAAAACGAAAAATAAATCAATCAGATATTATAGACATTCTTATTATGACTACCACGCCTTATGTTCACACTTTTATCTCTGAAAATAATGCTATTGATGTTCTGAAAAAAATAAAAAAACAAACAACTGCGATTAATGGACTTAGTCTTCAGACACTGTCAGGTATTCAATAATATAGACTATGGAGAATTTAGAAAACAAAAACATAACAAAACCTAAATTGTATTAAAACGTACTTTTAGCTATAATGTTAGTATAAAACCCCACTAAAACTCCTTATTCTCTTCCACTTCCTCTTCATTCGGTTGGGCAATTTTATCTAAAAACTTACGCAAACCTGTTTTTTCTTTCTTTTTCTCACTTTCTTTTTTCTTTTTGTTGTCTTCTTTGGTGTTGTTATCTTCGGCTTCTTCCCATTCAATTTTTAACCCGTCTTTTTTCTTGGGTTCTTCTTTGGTAAGGGTGGTATCTTTTTTAAACCATCCAAACTCTTTGTTTAAAATGCTTTTTAGGGTTCTTTTTTCTTCTTGTATGTTTTCTTTCATGTTGCTTTTTAATCCTTCGGTATCGTAGCTTACCTTGTAATTTTTTACATTGCCAGTAATTTTTAAAAATACCGTTCCTTTTCCTAAGCCATCATCTTCCACATAACCAAATTCTTCATTTTGTTTTTTGCGTTTTTTGGCCTTATCCCAAAGGATTTCGCTTAAATCTACTTTTACACGGTAATCTATATCGTTATTAAAATGGTGGCTTCCCGAAAGGGTTAAATTAATAGCTGAAGATTGTATTTCGGTTTTCGCAATAGTGATTACTTGCTTATTAATTTCTATGGCTGTTTTTAATTGGTTAAACTTAATGCGTTTCAGTTCTTCTATTTCTATAAATTTACTCAACGCCATAACAGGCTCGTAATCTAACAGTTCTCCATTTTTAATAATAATGGTAGAGGAAACATAAATTTTATCCTTATTTACGTTTAGGTGTCTATCCCAAACGGAAGCAAAGTCTACCGCAATGGCTGCTTTACCTTTCAGGTTTTCCGCATCTAAAGCCGTCTGACCAAAATTTTCGAACTGATAAAACAGTTGGGTAATATCAATATCGAACATTTTAGCATTACTGGTAATAAGCAACTCGTTGGGGTTC
>DATCTM010000087.1:0-7418 GCA_036567945.1 Vicingaceae bacterium | reverse complement strand
TCTATAATTTTGGAGAAATTGACGATACTATTAGAGGAAAAAGACTAACTTTTAATCGTTAAACTTTATTTATATGAAAAACTTTATGAAATTACAAATCGTTTTATTTTCTACCTTACTATTTTTTTCGAGTTGTAACTCGACTAAAAACTCAACAACTACTAAAAGTACAGCTACTCCCAGCCAACAAGCAACTCAAGACAAACCTCAAATGGATTCAAGTGGTAAGTTTGTAAAATAAGTTCTCTTCTTTTTGCAAGCATTTAGCATCTTGGTGGTTTTACCGTTATCCTTCCAACTTCTATGTTAAAAAATTAAGCTATTCCATCATTTTTCATCATCTTTGTCAACGTAAAAAATTTATCCTAAAAAACATGAACAAATTAATCTTATCACTTTTAGCTTTACTCTTTATTTTAGGTTGTAAAACCACCGAAACTATTACACTTCCTGAGCAAGTAATTGAAATTGAAAACCCGTTTAAAACTGAGCGACCTGTCTATCAAGCATCTTACACCAAAAAATTTGATCTTATTCATACCAACTTAGCTGTAAGTTTTAATTGGGAAAAAGCACACCTTTATGGTAAAGCCAACATTACTTTACGCCCATATTTTTACGCTACTCAGCAATTAGAATTAAACGCAAGAGGAATGGATATTCATAAAGTAGCATTGATTGAAAACGGCAACAAAAAACCCCTAGAATTTACTTACGACAGTTTAATCATAAACATCGCATTAGATAAAATTTATACCAGAAAAGATACACTTACTATTTTTATTGATTACACTTCTAAACCTGAAGAACTAAAAGAAGGTGGAAGTAGTGCCATTTCATCTGACAAAGGCTTGTATTTTATTAATCCTAAAGGCGAAGAGAAAAACAAAATGCCACAAATTTGGACACAAGGAGAAACCGAAGCTAACTCCACTTGGTTCCCTACTATTGATGCTCCAAATCAAAAAACTACCCAAGAAATTGCCATTACTGTTGAAGAAAAATATGTGACCTTATCCAATGGAATGCTTACTCATTCAGAACTTAATGGCAACGGTACCCGAACAGATTTTTGGGAGATGAATATGCCTCACGCTCCTTATTTATTTATGATGGCTATTGGCGAGTATAAAATTGTAAAAGACAAGTGGAGAAACATTGATGTTGACTATTATGTAGAAGAAGAGTACGAGCCTTATGCCAAAGATATTTTTGGTAAAACCCCTGAAATGCTGGAATTCTATTCAACTATTTTAGGAGTAGCTTATCCTTGGCAAAAATACCATCAGATAGTAGTTAGAGACTATGTTTCTGGGGCTATGGAAAATACTACAGGTGTTATTTTTGGAGATTTTGCTTACCAAACTAAGAGAGAATTGATTGATGGTAGCAATGCAGAAGATGTTATTGCTCACGAACTTTTTCACCATTGGTTTGGTGATTTAGTTACCTGCGAATCTTGGGCTAATTTACCACTTAATGAATCATTTGCTACTTATGGAGAGTATTTATGGAATGAATATAAGTATGGCAATGATAAAGCAGATCAGGGACTTCAGTCCGATTTGAAAAACTACTTGTTACAATTAGCTCAATCCGGACCAAAGGATATGATACGTTTTAATTATAACGATAAAGAAGATATGTTTGATGGACATAGCTACCAAAAAGGAGGCAGAATTTTACACATGCTTAGAAATTATATGGGGGATGAAGCTTTCTTCACTTCATTAAAAATATATTTGGAAGAAAATAAATTTACCGATGTAGAAATGCATCAACTTCGTTTGGCTTGCGAAAAAGTTACCGGAGAAGACCTTAACTGGTTTTTTAATCAATGGTTTTTTGATAAAGGACATCCTGTTTTGGATATTAATTACGAATACAACGATTCATTGGGAATTCAATATGTTTACATAGAGCAAAAACAAGATTTAAAAATTGCTCCTATTTACAAATTACCTATAAAAATCGATGTTTTTGCCAACGGAAAAGTAAATTCACACAAAGTGGTTATTGACAAAGTCAATAACACTTTTGAGTTTAAAACTTCAACACCAGATTTTATAAATGTAGATGCCGATAAAATGTTGCTTTGCGAAAAAAATGACAATCATTCATTTACCGAAGAGTGGGCATTTTTATACCAACCAACCGAAAATTATGGTAGTATTAAAATGAAATATCTAGATAGGTATGAAGCTATTGCCATGTTAAAAAAATCGAAAGATGAATTAGCAATAAATACCATTATAAAAGCACTAGATGATGATTATGAATACTTGAGAAGACAAGCCATTGGAGGATTAAAAAATGCTGCTAAAGCTAAACCGGATGTGGTAAAAGAAAAATTATTAGCCATGGCAAAAAATGATAGCGATTCTAAAGTAAGAGGAGATGCTATTGCTGCTTTAGCTCGTTATTTTGAAAATGATAAAGCAGTAACAGATGTTTGTATTAGCGGAATGAAAGAACAATCATATTATGTGATTGGTGAATCGTTATTGGCCTTATCTAAAAACAATGGTTCATTAGCTATGAAATATGCTTCCGCATTTGAAAAAGAAAAAAACGGCAACATTGTTTCAGCTATAACCACCGTTTATGAAGAACACGGAACAGAAAAACAATTGGATTATTTCATCACTAAAAACGAAGAAATATCAGGATTTGAAAAATATGGTTTTGCGATGTCAACTACTCGTTATTTAAAAAAACAAGATCATGAAACTGTAAAAAAAGGAAGTACAATTCTTAGAGAAACTGCTCTAAACGAAAAAACTTGGTGGATTAGAATGGCAGCCATAAACGGAATATCTGACTTAGAAGCCATGTATGCCAACCGAATTCATATTGCCGAACAAGAGATTAAACAAGCTGAATCTGGTTCTGAAAACGAACAAAAATTAAGAACTAACATTGATAAAGATAAAGATGTTCAACAACACTTAAACGAAATATTAAATGAAATTAAAGCCAAAGAAGAAAATCCAAGATTAAAAGCGATGTTAGGAATAAAAGATTAACTTTATACCAACCAAAAAATTTAAACCCATGAAAAATGCAGTTTTACTTATCTTAATTCTACTAACCAATATTGTTTTTGCTCAACAAGTTAAAGTAGAAAACGAAAAATATAAATTTATTAGTGGTGAGAAACACGCACTAAAGGTTAACATTTTTACAGATGATATAAAAGATATTTTAAAAGCTTTTCAAAAAGAATTAGAAAAAGATGTTGGAACTGTAACTGAACAAAAAAAAGAATTAATTTTAGATAATGTAATAATAAAATCGATTACAGAAGATAAAATTGATGCTTATGTTGCTGTAAAAAAGATGAAAGACAATTCTTCAGAGTTATATGTTTCTTTTGAAATAAATAATGAAATTATTGAACCGAAATCTAAAGCTTATAAACAAGCAGAAAAGTTTATGGAAACTCTTTCAAAAGATATTTCTATTGTTGTAATTGAGAAAGAATTAGACAAAGAACAAAAAAACCTAAAAAAGCTTCAAGATAAAGTTGCGAGTTTAGAAGATAAAAATAAAAAACTAAGTCAAGATTCTAAAGATAGAGAAGAAGATATAAAGAAAAGTCAGAGTAAACTAAAAGAAGTTTCGGAAGAATTAAAAGAAGTAAATAAAAAGATGAATAGCGGTAAAGGAAAAATGGACAAACTTGTTAAAGACAAAGAAAAATTAGACAAAGACCATGAAAAACTTACTGATAAAATAAGTAAGGATGAAAAGAAAATTAAAGACAATAAAAAAGATATCGAATCTAATGAAAAAGACATCGAGAATTTAAAAAATGACATTAAAAAACAAGAAAAAGTAGTAAGTGACATCAACGATAAAAGAAAAGCGGTAAAATAAATTAGCAGTATTTTATGATTTTTTATCAATTCTCTTAATAAAGAATACCTTATATTTGTTGCTCATATCATTGAACAAACTATGGAAAACCAAAAAATAAACAACGATTTTGCCTTTAGTAAGAAAAATTACATCCTAATTATCGCAGGAGTTTTAATAACTGTTTTAGGTTATGTGCTTATGATTGGTGGAGGGTCTGACAATCCTAATGAATTTAGTTATGAATTATTTTCTGTTACTCGAATTTATATTGCACCTATCTTAATTTTAGCCGGATTAGGTGTTGTTGGTTGGGGAATAATGAAAAAATCAACTAACTAACTTCTTTCAATGTCCATTATTCAGTCTATTATTTTAGCCATTGTTGAAGGTTTAACAGAGTTTTTACCTGTTTCTTCAACCGGACATCTTATTATTACTTCATCATTAATGGGAATTGCTGATGATAGTTTTACCAAAACTTTTACCATAGCCATTCAGTTTGGAACCATACTTTCAGTAGTAGTATTGTACTGGAAAAGATTTTTCCAGACTGTAAATTTTTATTTCAAACTATTTATAGGATTTCTTCCGGCAGCTTTTTTCGGATTACTTTTAAACGATTTTATTGATAGCTTATTAGAAAATGTAATTGTAGTAGCCACCATGTTGTTTTTGGGAGGAATTGTCTTAATATTTGTTGACAAGTGGTTTAAGAAAACAGAAGTGGAAGGTACCTCAAATGTTACTTATCCTACTGCTTTTAAAATTGGATTGTTTCAATGTTTAGCTATGGTTCCGGGGGTTTCTCGTTCTGCAGCCACCATTATTGGTGGATTAACACAAAAAATGAATAGGCAAGCTGCAGCAGAATTTTCATTTTTTTTGGCGATTCCAACCATGTTTGCTGCTACAAGTTATAAATTATTAAAATTTTTTCAGGAAGGAAATGGTTTTGAAACAGAAGAAATTCAATTATTATTAATAGGAAATGTGGTAGGATTTATTGTTGCCATTATAGCTATTAAAGGATTTATAGCTTTTTTAACTAACCACGGGTTTAAACTTTTTGGTTACTACAGGATTGTTGTTGGATTACTTATTTTAATTCTTCATTTTTCAGGAGTAGAAATTACGTTGTATTAATTTTCATGCAAGCACTTCAAGAAAAATTTCTTAACGGACAACTTTTACTTATTGATAAACCAATAGGTTGGACTTCTTTTGATGTGGTTAGAAAAATTCATTACCAACTTAAAAATCAATTACAAATTAAAAAAATAAAGGTAGGTCATGCAGGAACTTTAGATCCTTTAGCCACCGGTTTATTAATTATTTGTACAGGGAAATTCACCAAAAAAATTGATGAAATTCAAGCACAAAAAAAAGAATATACAGGAATAATTACCCTTGGAGCAACCACCCCTTCTTTCGATTTAGAAAAAGCTTTTGATGCTTATTTTGAAACCAATCATATTTCCGATGAAATGATAAACGAAGCTGCAACAACTTTTGTCGGTACACAAGAACAAACCGCTCCTATACATTCCGCCAAAAAAATTGATGGTAAAAGAGCTTATGAATTAGCTAGAGCCGGAGAAGAGGTAGTTATTAAAAAAAATACTATTACTATTGATGAATTTGAAATTACACAAATAGAACGTAGCAAACTTACTCTACCAACAGATAAGATAATTGCTAATGATGAGGCTAAAATCAACCAAGAAAACCCTTACGATAAAGGAATTCACCTTCATTTTCGTGTTGTTTGCAGTAAAGGAACTTACATTCGTTCTATTGCCAGAGATTTAGGATTAAAATTAAATTCTGGAGGTCATTTATCTGCATTAACCCGAACCAAAATAGGTGAGTTTACCATAGAAAATGCTAAAAAAATAACATCATTATCAGTTATTTAACATACTGTCTTAAATTTTGACGTAGATGAATTTGGTAGAGGTTAGATTTTTTATACCTTTACGAACCATGAGATTAGCTGTACTTTTCATTATAGTATCTATTATTTTTAGCTGTACACCAAAAGGGCCACAAACTTTTGATAGTCCATATGTGGGTAAGAGCCGAGAAGAACTAATTCTTGCAAAAGGAGCTGCCAACGAAGTTAAAATTTATGATAATGCCGAAGTATTTATTTATAAAACCAAAGAAGAATACTATGGCAAGAAACCTCCTATTGATAAAGATGGCAACTTAAGAACACCTAAAGAAATAGTTGTGATTGAGTATATTTATTACATCAACAATGATGGTAATGTTTATAAGTACCAAGTCTGGAGAAAAAATATAAAAACAAATAAGCCTTGAATATCAAGGCTTATTTGTTTTTAAAATCACATCCCTGAGCCTCCCTCAAGGAAGAAAACAAGAGTTTTTTATTTCGTTACAATAAATTTATTCGATTGTATTACTTTTCCGGAAACTCTATCGGTTACCGCATAAAAATAAACTCCTGCATCTAAATCACTAATATTTAAGGAAACATTAGAAGTATTAAAATCAGTCATTAACACTTCCTTACCAGTAATATCAAAAATAGAAATAGTTGAATTTACTATCTTATCTGTGGTAATGTTTATCATATCTTTTGTAGGATTTGGATATAAACTAAATATAGGTTTAGCATTCATTTCTTCTACCCCAACAAAAGGAGAACTTTTTTGCCACATCGCTCTATTAACATTTCCATTATTATCGTATTCCAATTCTAATACAGGGAATTTTGAGTTGGGATCATCTGTCCACCAACGAGCTGTATTAGTTGTATCGTAAGTAATAGGATCTACACCTAACATACTTGCTGTAAAAGGATCAATCACATTCCAAGAACCACCTTGATACAACCAAATTGTATCAATAGTAATATCATTTACATTTTGTCTGATGCTGGCAAAAGTTCCGAATGAAGTAGTAACATTTCCCCAAGCATCAACAATGCTTGAAGTTATTGCCTCTCTTGTCATTCTAACAGAATCAATTCCTCCTTGACCAACATATTGTTGAAAAATTTTACCCCACCAACTCCCTGCATAATTGGTTCCCATGGTTGATGGGAAAGTAATGATAGTACCTAGATATTCTAGAGTTACTAATTGAGCTTGTTGGTAACCACTTTGTCCAACAATAAATAATCCAGAGGTATTTTTGTTTAAAAAATTCCAAGCACTATCTTCAGTAGAACTTCTCATACCAATATTAGCAGTAGCAAAATTACTTGCTCCAGGATAAGCGGTATGATTTTCAAACAATAAGGTATCCACATAATGTTCTGTCATAGAAGTAAAATTCCATGTTTGGTTTGCGCCTGAAGGACCAATATTGGCTATTGAACCCCCAAGAGTATCAACAGCTTGTTCAACAGCATCACCAATACCTACAAGGTGTGTGTCGTTAATTGTTATTTGAGCATTTGCAATAATACCCGCACCTAACAATGTAATTAAAGAAAGTAGATTTTTTTTCATAATATTAAATTTTTGGTTTGTTAACGCGAATGTACAACATAGTTAATTAAAAAACAATTTGTTAAACAAAATTTAACA
>DATCTM010000086.1:0-8567 GCA_036567945.1 Vicingaceae bacterium | reverse complement strand
CCAATAGGTATCAATTTTTTGCCGCCTTCTATTACAATATTAGGTTGTTCTATGGCTAAAATTTTATCTATTCTAACAATAAACGAACGGTGTACTCTTTGAAATTCTTTTTGAGGTAACTTTTTCTCTATATCTTTCATAGTAGAATGGATGGTGTATTTAGCATCAGCAATGTTAATTACCACATAATCTTTAAGAGCCTCTACAAACAAAATGGCAGAGGTTTTTACTTTTACCAACCTAGAGTTCGATTTTACAAAAATTACTCCATCAGCGGCATCTTTATTCTCCACTAATGAATATAAAAAATCTCTTTCTTTAATCACCTCTCTTTCTTTAGAATGCTTATACAACGCCATTTCTATAGAAGTATGTAAATCAATTTCTTTAAACGGTTTAATAATGTATCCGTAAGGTTCGGTTACCTTGGCTTTACTCAAGGTATTTTCATCAGCATAAGCGGTTAAATAAATCACCGGAATATTTAAAGATGTTTTAATTTTTTCTGCTGCATCTATTCCGCTCATATCTCCTTTAAGCATAATATCCATTAATACTAAATCAGGCTTATGTTCTTCAGCTAATTCAATAGCTTTTTCACCAGTTGAGGAGGCTCCAACAATATTATATCCTAATTTTTTAAGGCTTTGCTGAATATCTTTTGAAACGATAGCTTCATCTTCAACTACAAGTATATTGTTTTTCTGCATTATTGTGTGTGTTTAAATATTATGTTATAGGTAGTTCCTGTTGTATTTTCTTGTGTTATTGTTCCATTTATTTGTTCAACTAAAGTAGTTACTAATTGCAAACCTAATGATTCTGTATTTCTAAAATCAAGGTTTTTAGGTAATCCTACTCCGTTATCTGCTATACTTAAATATATATTTTCTTTATCTGTTTTTAAACTTATTAATATGTAGCCTTCATTTTTTCTGTTTTCAGGGAACGCATATTTTAAAGCGTTCGAAACTAATTCATTTATTATTAACCCGCAAGGTATTGATAAATCTAAGTTTAACGACACTTTGTTAATATCTAGCTTCAATTCTATTAACTCATTGTTAACGAGGTATGAATGTACTAAATTTTTAGACAAATTTACAACATATTCTGAGAAATTTATTTGCGAGAAGTCATTTGTTTGGTATAAACTTTCGTGAATAAATGCCATAGATTTAATCCTGTTCTGACTTTCCTTTAATATTGTGAGTATTTTTTCATCATGAATATAAGACGATTGTAAATTTAAAATACTGGAAATAACCTGCAAATTATTTTTCACTCTATGGTGAACCTCTTTTAATAAAATTTCTTTTTCCTTTAATGAATTTTTAAGCTCTTTTTCGGCTATCATTTTTTCGGTAATATCATGTGCCATTCCCGATACTTCTGAAACTGATCCATCATCATTGAAAATTGGACTTAAAAAAACTTCTTTAATGGAAAGTTGTCCTTTTTTATTTTTTCTCTCTGTAATAAACTCAATTTTTTTACCTTTAAATACCTCACTATATTTTTCTGTCCAAAAAACATCTAATTCACTATTATTTTCAAACAAATTAGAATTATTAATGGTTGGTTCTTTTCCATAAGAATCAACAAAAGATTTGTAATAATTTTGATTATAAGAGGTTAATCCTAATGTTTTATGATAGGTCCAGAATAAATGAGAACTGTTTTCTATAATTGATTGTAGCTTGGCGGTTTGCTGTTTAGTTTGTTCTTCAGCAATTTTTTTATCGGTTACATCATGAGAAATTCCTGAAACTTCAGAAACCGTTCCGTCTTCATTAAAAATTGGGTTTAACACTACTTCTTTATACAATTTTTCACCTGTAGGAAGTATTTGTTCTATGGTAAATTGTTGAGTTTTTCCTTCAAAAACTTCTTGATATTTTTTATCCCAAAATGGCTGATTTTTTTCCTTTTTAAGAAGCGAGTTTAATTTCAGTTTATGAATATCGTTGTGTGGTTTGTACCCGTAAAGTTTATGTATTTCTTCAGCAAATTTTTTATTGAAGGAAGTAATTCCTTTATTCAAATCATAGGTCCAAATCATGTGGGTATCTATTTCAATAATAGATTTTAATCGGGCGGATTGTTCATAAATTTTACTTTCGTCATATTTACGCTGAACAGTAAGTGCAATACTTCCAGAGAAAAACTCAAGTATTTCAATGGTTTTTTCATCAAAAGCATGTTTATCATCGTAAGATTGTATGGTAATAAATCCTATGGTTTTGTTTTTAATTTTAAGAGGAACACCTACCAACACTTTACACAAAGGACCATAAATATCTATTTTTCCTTCTTTTTTTAATCTCAACAAATCATCTTTATAAAGAATAATTGGTTTTTGGTTTTTAATAAGATATTCGTTTAGACCTTTTTTATTTTCTCTTGGAGCGAGTTCTATTGGTCCATTTCTAGTAGAATCATAAAAATAAAGGAACTCTATGGCTGTATCGCTTTTCTTATAAGAAATACCAAAAATATTAGTATCTATAATTTTACCTAATTCGCTTCTAATGCCTTCATAGATATGAACAGGGTTAATTTTTTCAGTAATGTTTTTAGCAATATTATTGTATACTGTTTGTAATTTATTTTGCCAACTTTCTGCGGTAATATCTCTTAAAATAGCTCTTGTTGAAACCATTTTGCCATCTTCAATTTTGCTACTTATATCTCCATCAACAATAATTTTTTTACCTTTTTTGGTAAGTAAACTAAAAGTTATTCTATCTCTAGTAGGTTTTTTAGTACTCATCATTTTAGTGAATAAACCTTTACAGTGTTGTTTATCATCTTGATGAATAAACTCAAAAATATTTTTGTTTTTTAGTTCTTTAGCAGAGTATCCCAATGCTTTTTTCCAAGCATTATTTACATAAAGTATGTTTCCTTGTGCATCAATACTTTGTATTAAATCTGAAGCATTTTCAAATAAGTCTCTGTATTTTTCTTCACTTTCAATAAGCTGTTGTTCTGCTTTTTTCATTTCGGTAATATCTCTAGAAACGCCCATTGTTCCTATAATATCACCCTTTTCATTTTTTAGTACCGATGCTGAAAGAAACGAAGTAAATGTTTCTCCTTTTTTATTGATATTAGTTATTTCTCCAATAAAAACGCCTTTTTTATTTAACTGGTTAATAACCTTTTTATATTCTTCTTTATAAGCATAAACACTAGAAATATGTTTATTTTTTATTTCGTTTTTAGTATATCCAAATGCTTTTTGTGCTGCTTTATTATACTCAATAATTTTTCCTGTATTATCTGATGCACAAATAATATCTAACGAACTATTAATAATGCTGTTCGTATATTTTTGGTTTTGTATTAGCTGTTGTTCAATTACTTTTCTTTCGGCAATTTCTTTTTGTAGTGATTTATTAGATTCTTCAAAAAGTTGTAATCTTAATTTTTCCTTTTCTAATTGTTCTCTTTTTAACTGATCAGTAATTTCTATAAGTGTTCCTTCTACTCTTTTTGTTTGTTTATTAACTATACTAACATTAGTTAATACCCACAATTCGGATCCATCTTTTCGTTTTTGTCTTAATCTGTAATTGGTTAAATATTCGTTTTTATATAAATCTTTAATGTATTTGTCTCTATCATCTTTAGCAAAATAGAGTATTTCAGCTTTTTTTCCAATAAGTTCTACCCTAGATTTATAACCAAAATATTTGGCAAAAGAATTATTACATTCTATTATAATATCTTTTTCCGTAATAAAAACTCCTGCTAAATTTTTGGTAAACAGACTTCTGTAAAGTTCTTCTTTTTCTTTTAAATGAAGTTCGGCTACTTTTTGTTTTGTAATGTCTCTAATAACTCCAAAATTGGTAAGTAGTTTGCCTTTATCATTAAATTTAGAAACTATTTTTTCTTCTAGCCAACTATAATCTTTATCTGTTTTCTTTTTAAATCTATATTCAACTGTAACCGGTTTTTCTTTGTTATTAAAAATTGCCTTTGCAGCATTTTCTATTTTAGAAATATCGTCAGGATGGTAAAATTGTTTTTTTTCTTCCCATGTTATTTTTACAAAATCATCTAAATTTTTTCCTAAAATTTTCTTTAGTTGTGAGTTAGAATAATCAAAATTTCTATTTTGATTATCTGTAAAATCTATGCTATAAATACCTTCTTTAATATTTTCTAATACCAAGTTTAGTTTTTCCTGATTGTTTTTAAGCTTATTTTGGTATTCAACTCTTTCGGTAATGTCTCTGCCTGTTGCTACTAAAACATCTTTACCTAAATACATTCCTTTTCTTAATATAATTTCATGTAAAGATTCTTTACCATTTTTATCAATTATCCACCAATCAAAATATTGAGTTTTTCTTTGAGCTTTTTTTATTAATTCAGGAATTTCATTAATATCATTCTTATTTTTATTGGTAAAATATGCAGGTGTTTTTCCTACAAGCTCTTCTTTTTTATACCCTAAAACATTTATAACGGTTGAATTTACATCAATAAATTGTCCTTTATCATTAATCATATAAATTAAATCAGGACTATTATTTAAAAGGTCTTTATAACTTTTTTCAGAAACTTTTATTTTATCACTTAACAGTTTACTTTCTGTTATATCTCTAAGAACAGTAATAGTTTCTACTAAATTTCCTTCTTTATCATATTTAGCATTTAATGTTTCATCAAGCCAAACATATTCTTGTTTTCCTTTAGGTTTAAATCTAAATTGAGTGCTTGTTCTTGTTTTGTTGTTATCGTATAAGTCTCGTATTGTTTTACTAATAATTTTTAAATCATCAGGATGTATTCTTTTTTTAAGTTCTCCGGAAATACCTTCTTTTGAAAATTCTTCTTTTGTTAATCCTGTTAGTTGTTTTATTTGAGAGCTAACAAATATTAACTCTTTAGAATTGTTTTCTGTATTAAATTTTACATTATATATAACTTCATCAATATTTTCAAGAATAAATTCTTTTTGAGTAGTAGCATCTATTTTTTCAGTAACATTTTTTGCTGAACCAAAAATGCTTTTTAGTTTTCCTTTTTCATTATAGGTGGGAGTAAAACTTTCTTCTATCCAAACATATTTATTTAGTTTTTTGTTAAAAAACCTATATTGAATAGTTTTACTTGTTTTTTCTTTTTTACTGTTCTTTACTATTTTAGTAAGCTCATCTATATCATTAGGATGAAAATATTCAAATAATTTATCCTGATTTTCAATGTATTCTTTTTTACTTAAACCAAGAACTTCTTCTATTTGTGAACTTAAATATTCAAATTTTTTATTTCCATTTTCATCAAAAGAAATCTGATAAAACATCTCTTTAATATTGTTTAATACCAAAGAAATATTTTCTTGATTTTGTTTAAGAACTTCTAATTCTTTAATTAATTCCTCTTTTGTTTTATTGGAATAATCCACCGTTTATTTAATCTTTGATCCGTTTATTTTATAGTTTTCACCATCTTTATACTCCACTATAAGAGAAAGCTCTCCTAATTCATTATAACTTTTCCAATTACCTGTTTTAACTCCCATTACGTAGTTTTCTTCTCTTTTAATTTTTCCGTTTTCAAAATAATATTTATGTTTTCCATCGGGTAAACCATCTACAAATTTACCTTCAAAATGTAATTTTCCATTAGGAAAATAATACTTCCAAATTCCGTGTCTTTCACCATCTTTATATTTACCAATTTCTTTATGGTCTCCTAATTCATAAAACCATTCATCTTCTTTTTTTCCATCTATAAATTCTCCTTTAGTAATTAATGTTCCATCTTCAAAAAATTCTTCCATCATACCGTCTCTTAATCCTTTTCGATAAATTTCTTCTCTTAAAATTTGTCCGTTAAGATAGTACCAAATCCATTTTCCAATTGGTTTTCCTCCTTCCATGTAGCTACCTTTTTGTTGTAACTGATTATCAACAAAAAAATACTCCCATTCATCTATTTTATCTCCATCTTTATAATGTCCTTTAGATTTTAATTCTCCGGTAATATAATATTCTTCCCAATATCCTTGTCTTCTATCTTCTTTATCTATTAATCCTTTGGCAAGTAAAATACCATGCTCGTAAAGTTCTGTTAATTCTAAATTACCTTCTTCATTATAGTATTTAAATTTACCATGTTCTTTGCCTGTAACATCATAAGTTCCTTCTTTTTTTAGTGTTCCATCGGTATAATATTCTTTTTTAATATCTAAATTACTAAGTTCTTCTGCAAATAATTGAGGTTCTCCATTTATATAAAGTGTTGCATTGGTTAACATACCTTTTAAATCATATTCTTTTAAATAACCATTTAATAAACCATTTTTATAAGTTGCTTCTTCTTTCAGTTTTCCGTTATCATAAAACTTTTTCCATATACCTGTTTTTTTATTATTAAAATCATATCTATTGATAATTTCTTTACCTATTAAAGTTCCTTTTTTGTAAACAATAATAGAAATTATTCTTCCGTCTAATCCATATTCAAAAGCATTTCCTGAAGCTAAATTATCTTCATAAAAAATTTCTTTTTGTTTTATTTTAGCAATAGAATCGTATAAGATAGTATCATAATAATGTGTAGAAACTCCTTGTTTAATATCATCCACATAATTTTCTTCTAAAATTACATTGCAATTATTGCTAAAATAGGTTTTTAGTCCATTTTTTTTATCGTTTTTATATACAATTTTTTGAAGAGTATCTTCTTTCTCATTATAAAAAATCCAAGTACTATCCAATAAATGATTTTTTCTATTTCCTTCAGATTTTTTTAACCCATTTGGATGGTAAGTTATCCAATACCCTTCCGGTTTTCCATTTTTAATTTCTCCTTCACTAGAAACAATACCATTTTCGTAATAAAATTTTTTATGTCCATCCTTTAATTTTTCTTGAGCAAAATAAGGCAATGAAAAAAGAAACAGTAGCAATAAAAAACTTATTTTATTAAGATATGAATACACTATTATATATATATTATTATTAATTAAATATTAAAAAAAACTACTATTACTATTAAGGTGTTAAGAAGGTTTAAAATTAATAATTATAGTTCTTGTTTTTATAAAATATAAAAAGTTATTGACTACTATTAACAATTTTTAATTTTATATAAGTTTGATAATCTTTTAAATAACTAAACTATTAACTTTTTGTTAATTTGTGCTATTAACCAATTGTTAACTTTAATATTATAAACAAGAATTTTTTTATGTTGTTAGTATGTTTTCCAAAAATAGACATATTAAAATAGTGCTTATATCATTTATAAATTTGATTAGCATTTTAATTGAATAAAGCAAGAAATAGTTTTTGATTTTTATTAACTTTTTTCAAGACTATTAACAACTTTATTGTTATATATAAAGTATTTAAAAACAGATACTTATAATAATTAGTAAATTTGAATGTTAGTAAGTAGATAAATCACATAAAAAGGTTAATTTTATTGTTCTAACATACAATATTTAATAGCTTAAAAATCAAAAAAATGGACATTAAAAAAATTTCAATAGGTAGCGATCATGCCGGATATGAATTAAAAGAGGTAATAAAAAAACATTTATTAGCTAAAGGAATAGAAGTAAAAGATGTTGGACCAGCATCTGCTGATAGTGTTGATTATCCTGATTTTGCTCATTCAGTAGCAAAAGATGTAATAAAAGACACTACTATTTTAGGTATTTTAATTTGTGGTAGTGGAAATGGTATTAATATGACTGCTAATAAATACCAAGAAATTCGTTCTGCATTATGTTGGAAACCGGAAATTGCAGAATTAGCACGTTTACATAACAATGCTAATATAATAGCACTTCCTGCTCGTTTTATTAGTAATGAAGAAGCTATAAAATGTGTGGATGTTTTCTTAGCAACTGATTTTGAGGGAGGTCGTCATCAAAATAGAGTAAATAAAATAGCTTGTTGTTAGGTATTAAAAATTAAGGGTTTAAAGAAACTTTTTAAAAAATATTTACGTTAAAGAAGTCGCCTTTCATTTTTAATAACTTTTAAAACTAACAAAATATGGATTCAATAGCAAACAACATTTCTGCTACACAAGCTGAAGCGGTTTTAATAAATAAAGAAGATATAGCTAACTTACATTTCCCAAAAGAAGATGTTTTGTTAACTCCTGAAGATAAAAAAGAAAGATTAAAGAAAATAGAAAGAGCAATGCATTTAGGAAATAATAAAATTAAAGTAAAAATAATTTTTCAGGATGTTGAAGGCAAAAAAGTGGTAGATACTTCTATTTGGGGAATTACAGAACAAAATATTATTTTAAAAGGAACAACTATTATTCCTATTAGAAGTATTCATGAAATTAAGTTTTTCTAGTTTTTGATTTTTTTATTGATTAAATTAAAGCTCCTTATATTAGGAGCTTTTTTAGTTTTATTAACTTATATATATGTTAATAGGTTAATATAAATTACAATTAATAATTAGTTTTGACATTCATCTTTTAAAATCAGGCAGATGCGAGCTTTAAAAAACGCTTTAATTATATTATCACTATTTTTTACGTATCAAAGTTCTATTGCACAAATAGACCCGTTAGAA
>DATCTM010000085.1:0-49632 GCA_036567945.1 Vicingaceae bacterium | reverse complement strand
TATAGATTTATCTGGTTTAGGAAATAAGGGTGTTTATTTTGTAAAAGTACTTGATGAGAATAACAATGTAGTTGATGTACAAAAAGTGGTGTATTATTAATTTATATATTTGGAGAATGAAGATTATATTGTAAGGGCTTTTTACAATGTCTTCATTAAATACTTATACATTTCCACCATGGCTTTGATGTCTTTCTTGTGTACTTTCTCATCAGGAGAGTGAACATTGTCCTCGGGAGCTCCTATAAAACACCAATCGAATGGGTAGGGGGAACGTTGTAGTGCATTACCATCACTTCCTCCGGCACTTTCTACTTCAAGTTGAAAAGGAATTTTACTTTTTGTTGCTAAATCAACAATTTTATTAATGTAGCTTCTTCTTGGAATTCCGGAATCTCGCATAGAAATAGCAACACCTTTTCCGTGCTTAACACCTTCTGTTACCCAAGTTATATCTGAAATTAATGCTTGTTTTACACCAAAGCCTTCGTATAAAAATTTGGCTAAATAACCAACACTTCCTCCTCCATGTTCTTCCCAAGCTGAGAATACTACAACTCCGTTTTCTAAGGTTTTAGCAACTTCTAAAGCACTCCAAACCCCTAAACGATTGTCCATGTAACAACATTGAACATAGTTGTTGTCTTCTCTAAAGTTAGGCTGATAAGTAAGTGTTGTTCCTCTGTCTATTGTTCTTTTGTATTTTGCTGAAAAGGTTAGAAACTCGTGTTCGTCTTCTATGGCTTCAAGTGTACAGGTTATTTTTCCTTGACTATCTTCTCCAACTAATTTAGCTCCTTTTTTAGCTGATGGACCTCCAATTTTAATTAAATTATTATCGTATCCAACTGTATATCCAACAGAGTCCATGTGAGCAAAAATGGCTGTTCTTGGTTCTCCAAAAATCAGCATAATACAATCCTGAAAGTCTTCTCCTATTAATATTTCAGGTTGAACTTTCCATTTTTTTTGCTCTTTTTTGATGTGTTTTAAAAGAAAAGTTTTCATGACTTCTTCACTACCGGAAGGAGCATGGATTTTACAAAGTTGTTGAAGTAAATCAAAATTCATGATATTGAAGAGTTATGCCTTCTTAGTTGTTTAACATTACAGGCATTACTAACATCAATACTTCTTCTTTGTCGTCTTCTTTTTCTACAGGAGTTAAAATGCCGGCTCTGTTTGGTGCAGACATCGCAATGCTAACATTGTCTGATGTTAAGTTGGTTAACATTTCCAATAAAAATGCTGCATTAAATCCAATCTCCATGTCTTCACCTTCAAACTGGCAAGTAAGTCTTTCAACAGCTTCGTTAGAAAAATCTAAATCTTCAGCAGAAATTTGTAATTCGCTGCCCGACATTTTTAGTTTTATTTGGTGGGTTGTTTTGTTAGAGAATATCGCTACTCTTTTTAAGGCAGTTAAAAATTTACTTCTTTCAACAGTAAGTACATTAGGGTTTTCAGTTGGTATTACAGCATTGTAGTTAGGATATTTACCATCAATTAATCTAGAAATTAGTTTAGTAGATTCAAATTCAAAAGCTGCGTTGGTTTCGTTGTATTTTATAGTTACGTCATCGCTAACATTACTTAAAATGTTTTTCAGTAATGTTAAAGGTTTTTTAGGAAAGATGAATGAAGATCCTGTTTTGGCTCCTAAATCTGTTCTTCTATATTTTACTAGCTTGTGAGCATCTGTTGCTACAAAAGTGATGTCATCATTATTTAATTCAAAAAATACTCCCGACATAACAGGTCTTAATTCATCATTACCTGTAGCAAATAATGTTTTGTTGATAGCATTTTCTATAATGTCTGCATTAATTTTTATGGTTGATGGCTTTTCAATTTCAGGAGTTTTGGGAAACTCTTCACCATTTAAACCACTTAATTTATATTTACCCTCATCAGATGTGATTTCGATACCAAAATCTTTGCTGTCTATAGTAAAAGTAAGCGGTTGAGTAGGAAAAGTTTTTAAGGTATCTAACAATAACTTAGCTGGAATAGCAATAATTCCATCTTCTTTAGATTCAATACTAAGTTTTGTAGAAATAGTTGTTTCTAAATCTGAAGCGGTAACAGATAGTTCTCCGTCTTTTATCTCAAACAAAAAATTATCTAAAATTGGCAATGTATTGTTGGTACTTAATACGCCACTAATTTGTTGTAGTTTTTTTAATAATGCTGTACTTGTTACTATAAATTTCATATGTATGTAAATTATTTAATTGTCTTGTTTTATAAGTGTAACAAAAGTAATTTTTTATGAGTGCTAACTGCGAATTAATTATTAATAATTATCAACATTGTTGATAAAATCAAATCGCTGATTATTAATTTCTTAATTGTTGTTTTTCAGTAATATTAATAGCGTTTTTTACTTTTTGTTTGGTAAGTGCGTAATCAATTACTTCGGTCATATTTTCTACATAGTGAAATTTAAGACCTGTTAAATAATCTTGTTTTATCTCTTTGATGTCTTTTTCATTATCTTTAGAAAGAATGATTTCTTTGATTTCAGCACGTTTTGCAGCCAATATTTTTTCTTTAATTCCACCAACAGGCAATACTCGGCCTCTCAATGTAATTTCACCAGTCATAGCTAAATTAGCTTTTACTTTACGTTGCGTAAATGCCGATGCCAAAGCGGTAAGCATAGTGATTCCAGCCGAAGGACCGTCTTTTGGTGTCGCTCCTTCAGGAACGTGAATGTGAGTGTCCCATTTATCAAAAGTCTCCGGACTAATATCAAGAATATCGGCATGAGCTTTAAGGTAAGCGAGTGCTATAATTGCAGATTCTTTCATTACATCACCTAAATTTCCGGTAAGGGTAAGTTTCCCTTTTCCTTTACTTAAGCTGGTTTCTATAAACAAAATATCGCCACCAACAGAAGTCCATGCTAACCCTGTAACAACCCCAGCAACATCATTGCCTTGGTATTTGTCTTTTGAATGTCCCGGACCTAATAAATCAACAAGGTTGTCCATTACTACTTTTGGGTTATAGTTTTCTTCTTCCATAGCAATCTGTTTGGCTTTTTGACGAACAACTTTTGCTAGTTTCTTTTCTAAATTTCTAACACCAGATTCTCTAGTATATTCACTTGCTATTTTCTCAATTACTTTTTTAGGAATTTGCAATTGATTTTTTTGTAGCCCGTGGTTTTGTATCAACTTAGGAATTAAATGTCTTGTAGCAATTTCTACTTTTTCTTCAATTGTGTAGCCGTTCATTTCAATAATTTCCATTCGGTCTCTAAGCGCAGGCTGAATGGTTGATAATGAATTGGCGGTAGCAATGAATAAAATTTTAGATAAATCGTAATCTAATTCTAAAAAGTTATCATAAAAACTATCGTTTTGTTCGGGGTCTAAAACTTCTAATAAAGCTGAAGATGGATCACCTTGATGACTTGCTCCAACTTTATCTATTTCGTCTAAAACAAAAACAGGGTTAGAGGATTCTACTTTTTTTAAACTTTGAATAATTCTTCCCGGCATTGCCCCAATATAAGTTTTTCGGTGACCTCTAATTTCTGCTTCATCCCTTAATCCACCTAACGACATTCTTATATACTTTCTACCTAAAGCTTCGGCAACAGATTTGCCAAGAGAGGTTTTTCCAACTCCTGGGGGGCCGTAAAGACAAAGAATGGGCGATTTTAAATCGCCTTTTAGTTTTAGTACGGCTAAGTGCTCAATAATTCTTTCTTTAACTTTTTCTAAACCATAATGGTCTCTATCTAAAATACGTTGAGCTCTTTTTAAATCAAAATTATCTTTAGAATATTTTTCCCAAGGGAGTTCTAATAAGGTTTCAATATAGTTAGATTGAACAGAATATTCTGCCGCTTGTGGATTTAGTCTTTCAAGTTTGTCAATTTCTTTTTCAAAACGTTCTTTGACTGTTTTGTTCCACTTTTTTGTTTTGGCTTGTTTTCTGAACTCAGCAATTTCTTGTTGTTGAGGATCGCCACCAAGTTCTTCTTGTATTTGCTTAATTTGTTGATTAAGAAAATAATCTCTTTGTTGTTTGTCTAAATCTGTTCTGACTTTAGACTGAATATCGTTTTTTAATTCTAGTAACTGAAGTTCTTTGGTTAAGTGTTGTAATAATAAATTGGCTCTCTCTTGTAATTCAGGAATTTCTAATAAGGTTTGTTTTTCCTTCACTCCTGCATTCATGTTAGAAGCGATAAAGTTGATTAAAAAAGTAGGACTTTCTATGTTTTTAATAGCAAAAGTCGCTTCGGTAGGAATACTTGGAGATTGTTGAATAATTTGAGTAGCTAAATCTTTAATAGAGCTTACCAGGGCATTGAATTTTCTGCCTTCAGGTTTTTCTAACTGATTAAATTCTTTAACTCTAGCCTTTAAATAAGGAGTTGTTTGAGTGAATTCTTTTATTTTAAATCGTTTTTTACCCTGAATGATAACGGTGGTGTTCCCATCGGGCATACGAAGCATTTTTAAGATATGGGCAACTGTTCCGATTTCATTCAAATCTTTTGGTTCAGGATCTTCAATAGCATCGTTTTTTTGAGCAACAACACCAAGAGTTTTATCTCCATTATAAGCTTCTTTTATAAGCTTTATGGATTTGTCTCTTCCAACAGTTATGGGGATAATTACACCAGGAAATAAAACGGTGTTTCTTAAAGGAAGTAGGGGTAGCTCTTTAGGTGTTTCTTCAGAATTCATTTGATCTTCATCATCAGAAGATAAAAGAGGGATAAACTCTGTATCATCATCAATTATATTTGAAATAGTAAGGTTGTCGAAATTAAATGTGTCTTTCATTGTAATAAAAAATTAATAAGTCAATTTGACATTATAAAAAATAAAATAGTACTGAAAATTCAGCAATATCAATGATTCAAGGGTTGTGCCAATTAATGTAAATCGGAATTTTTGGCGGATTTTACTTTCTGTATTCAGAAGTTTGCTGATGTATGGCAGCAAAAATGGACTTATCTTCATCGGTAAGAAAAATACCTCTTCTTTCCATTACTTTTTCGGCAGTTTCAATGGCTTTTTCTAATTGATAAGTTGTAGTTACTCCATTTCCTCCCCAAGAAAATGATGGAATAAATTTATCTTGAAATCCACCGCCATAAATATTAGTCGAAAAACCTGCTACAGTTCCAGTATTGAACATCGTATTTATGCCGCATTTTGTATGATCCCCCATTATTAGTCCACAAAATTGTAAGCGTGTATTTTCTAATTTCTTAGAAGTATAGTTCCATAGTTTTACTTCGCTATAGTTGTTTTTTAGATTGGAATTGTTGGTGTCAGCACCTAAATTACACCATTCACCTAAAACTGAATTGCCTAAAAAACCATCGTGTCCTTTGTTGGAATAAGCTTGAATTACAGAATTGCTAACTTCTCCACCAACTTTAGAGTGAGGACCAATGGTAGTTGCTCCATAAATTTTTGCTCCCATTTTTAAAGTAGCATTTTCGCAAAGAGCAAAAGGGCCACGAATTAAGCTGCCTTCCATAATTTCGGCATTTTTGCCAATATAGATTGCACCAAAATTACTGTTTAGAATGGATCCAGTAATTGTAGCACCTTCTTCAATAAAAACCTTGTTTCCAATTATGGTATTAGTTTCGTTAGCTTTTGCAGATTTTTTATTTTTAGTAAGTCTTTCAAAATCTTGCTCAATAGCTTGGTGGTTTTTTGTGAAAATATCCGTTACAGAATTAATCGAAATTAGGTGAAAGTCTGTAATATCAAGTAGATTTTCAAAAGTTCCGGAATTAAAAATCTCTAAGCTTGTTTTTGCTACTACAATTTCATCATTACAAATAAGAGCTTCGTTTAGTTGAAGTTCATTTTTCAGGAAATCAATAAGTTCTACAGAAGGTAAGAAAGCACTATTGATAAATAAATTTTCCTTAGCGGTATTTACTTTAAACTTTTTTGAAAGATAAGCTGTTGTTAGGTAAGAAATATTTTCTTCGCTTACAGATAAAAAGTCCATCCATTTTTCTTCAATGGTGGTAATGCCAACTCTAAGTTTGGCAATAGGTTTAGCAAAAACTAAAGGAAGTAGGCTTTCTCTGTTGGTTTCAAAAAAAATGACGTTCATCTGTAGTGTTGTTTTGTTTTCGAAAGTACAAAAAAAAAGTCCTTCCGCAATAACGAAAGGACTTAAAATCTGTTAAGATTAATTTATTTAGAATGTTTTCCGTATCTGTTTTTAAATTTGTCAATACGTCCTGCGGTATCTACCAATTGAATTTTTCCTGTATAAAATGGATGAGACTTGTGAGAAATCTCCAATTTAATCAAAGGATATTCGTTACCATCTTCCCAAACAATAGTTTCTTTAGTATTAGCAGCTGATCTACTTAAAAAAGAGTATTCATTAGACATGTCTTTAAATACTACTAATCTGTAATTTTCTGGATGTATTTCTTTTTTCATTGTATTATAATTTTTACTTGTCTTATTTTAAAGGGACGCAAATTTAGGAATATTTTTTTAATATGAACAATATTTATTTGAAACTTTAAAAGAAATCAAAATAACTACTATTGTCATCTTCTTCTCTTGCTCTTTTGTGTCCGATTATTTCAATAGATTTTACTTTTTCTTTTATAAATTCATCAATGTCTTTGTCCTTAGCAATTTTATTGTTTTTTTCTTTCACCAAATTTTCTTCTTGAATTAAGTTGTCTTTACTTTGATGAATACCGATATAATCTAAGCTCCAATTATCATCTTTTGGTTTTTTACTTTTGAAAAAATAAACATGACTCACTTTATTTTGAATGGTAATTTCTTTTGAAGTTATAAATTCTAAGGTGTCTTTACTAAAATTAAAACTACTTGAGTACAACATAGATTTTGCAATGTTTTGCTTTAAGTTATCATCTTCAGGAAAAAGATCTAAACGTTTAATTTTAGCTAATTCTTGATATAAATAAGCGTAATTAATTACATCGTTAGCAAGATAGTTCCATGCAGATTTGTCAACGGAAATGTTGTTGGTAATCATGTTGCAATAAACATCTGTCAATAATTTATAATCTTGTACCGTTAGTAACTTGTTAAAATAAGTTTTTACTTCTTTTTTGTTGTAGAAAGGCAGTAAAAGTTTGGTATAAATAATTAAAAAGTCATTGCCCTTATTTTTATAACTCGAATAGTAATAAGTTTTATCTTTTTCTTTGGCACCTTCGGCTTGTTCGTAGCTTATTTGGCTTTTAAGTTCAATTTTAGCTTCTCTTACAATTTGTTTATAAAACTTAGCGTATTGTTTTGGTTTTATGTGATTGCTATCAATTAACTGAGCCAGCAATTCATAAATAGGTTTTTTGTAATCAGCAACAAAAGTAAAATCTAATACCCTAGGAAAAATTGTACTGGCAAGTGCTAAACTATCTTCAAATGCTCTGAATAAATATTTAATATCATCTTTATTACTTCCCAACGGAATATCATAATCTAACAATTTAATAAATTTATTTAAGGCTTCTTTCTCTTTCTGACGAATAAGTGCTCTTAAAACGGCAATTTGATACATGGCTGTGTCTTCTACTGTTGGATATAGGTTTTCTAAAAACGGAATAATTCTATCATTATCAATTCTTCCTAAATCCATAATAAGTTGTTCTTTAGCTTCAATATAATCGCTTCCAAAAGGGTAGTTGCTAATGGCTTGCATTAATTGATCAACATATTTACCATCATCTTTATTAAAAATAACTCTATTTTTAGCAGACTCTAATGCTCTTTCTTTTTCAATACTATCATTACTATAAATGGCATTAAAAAACATTTCAGATTTGTCTGCTAGAACAGAACTTCCAATTAAAGTATCGAAAGGTGTAAATGTTTCAAAAAATTGAGAGATAAATTTGCTTGGTTGACTAATGCTGTCTCCGGTAGTTTTTAATACATATATTGAAGCATGTTTAACAATTATTTTAGCAATTATAGTTCTAGTGCTGTTGGTATCACCAAATACGATATCTAATGAAAAAATATCGCCTTTCTTTGTTGAAGAAGAGTCTAATATTACCAAGTGATTGGTTTTTTGAATGTATTTAATTTCATTGCTCCAAAGAGAATCTATATGCTCAAACTCTTTGTATTGATGTTCTTTAATAAATTCTAAATCAATTCGTTCGAAGTTTTCTGAATAAAATGAACTGTTTTTAATTTTATATTCAAAAGAAGTGTCTTTAGTTTTCTTTTTTGCAGCTTTTTTGTCGCTAGCAATATCATAAACCTGTTCGTAATCATTTGGCAAAAGGTGGTTAGATGTTACTGTAAAAAACATAGAAGAATCAGATTTTTCTTTAAACTCAAAAGTGTAAGAAAAATCTTTTAGTGTAAACGATTCAAAAAATGGGTTAGTAGTTTTTTGTGTCGGAGACACATTGGCTAATAAGTAGTAATAAGCTCCTTTAATTACAATTTTTAATGAGATGTATCCACTACTATCAGGTAACGTAGAGTGGGCAATTAATTCAGGATATTGTTTTTTTAGGTTCATGTTTTTGGTAGATGAATCAATTTTTAATTCCTTTAAAAACATGTCGGCAATTCTGTTCAACTCAAAACTGTCTTGTTCAATAAATTGGGTATCAAATAAGGAAGCTCTTTTTAAATAGTAAAAATTATTGTCGTTGGCATCATAAGCTTCTAATTCGGTATGATCGTATAAGGATGACATTTTAGTATTGTTTTTAAAATGGTAATAATTAGGTACTTCCACTTCAAAATCAGATTTTAAAGGTTGTACTTTTTTCCAATCTTTAGCTATTGGTGTTAAAGTGATGGTATTAAAGAAGTTGTCGCCTTCATTTTTTACAAATTCATCTTTTCCACCCATTTTAAAAATTAAAATATTTAATGGAGTAAAAACAAATTGGTAGCGTTGGTAGTTACCTGATTTAGTTTTATTTAGTACGTCTAAAGCTTTAAATCCATTTTTCTCAAATTCTTTTTTAGAAATTATTTTTCCCGGTACATTTTCAAAAAGCAAGCTATCTATTTTTGCTTGGAAATCACCATTATTATAGCTTTTAAAGTAATGATAAGTACTTAGCTGGTTAACTAAAAAGAAACTTCCGTTAGTAAGTTCCGGAGAGAAAAATAATCGTTGATAAGTATGCGAAGGTGTTTCGTACATTTTCCCCGGTACATTAAGCGAGAAAAAGTCAGATTGAAACTTACTGTTGTAAGGAAGCAATCTTTTCTTTTTGTGGTTCTCTTCAATTTGGCTTTTAGATTTTTTTGAAATAGTGACAGGCAAAGCTTCTACAGTGTAGCCTTTAGATCGTAGTAATGCGATAACACCATTTTTTTTAGGTAAATGAGCAGCTCCAATTCCACTAAAAAGGCTAATGTTTTGTTTAATAATAGAGTCAATTTGGTTTGCCATTATGATGTTTCTTTCATATAACATATATTTTAAATAGTTGTCTGAAGAAAGTGCAGCTTGTAAAGAATCAATCATATCTAAATCCTGACTTCTATAAGCGTCCATTAAAATTTCGAAAGCAGATTTATCTTTGGTAAGTTTTTTTACCCATTCAGGGGTTTCTTTGTTTTCCATATCCGGAATGCTAGCTAACTTAACCAATTTGGAATTATGTTTAAAATCTTCTAAACTGTAAATGGGTTTATTGTTTTTGCTAGCTACTTGATAGATAAACATATCTAAAAATGTTTCTTCTTCAAAATCTGAATTAGCTTTGTTTTCTCTATATAATAACCAGTTAGCCATGTAATGATCGGTAGAGATTTCATTTCCCAACACATTATTATCTACTTTTTTAAGTTTAAAAGCTTCCTGGTAAAAACCATTGTAGTGTTGGTTGTTGATGCCGTAACTTCCTAAATAATCACTTCCGTATTCAGAATCTAAGATTTCATCGAGCCACATGATAGGGTTTGATTCTAAAGCAATAGCATCAGCTTCATTTATAGCATCGAAAAATTCTTCGCCTAAATGGAAGGCAATTCTACCACTTACGTGCATGTTTCCGTATAAATAGGAGTTTTTTTCTAATCCATTTCCTGAGATTTTCCAAAGCAGCCCTTGGTATTTTTCTTGACTATAAACCGATGTTATGGCGAAAATAGAAAGTATGATAGGTAGTAATTTCATATATTTTTAATTATTGCTAGATAATAAACTAAACAATTGAATTTTTATTTTAAATGGTTTTTACATCAAACAATTTACATAACCAGCTTAAATGCCCTGCGTGAGCACATTCGTGGCGAATAGCATGTTTAATAATTGCTCTTACGCTATCTTCTCCACCAAAAGTAATTCCGTTGGTGGTTGGTTTGCTTAAGTCTTCATCAGTTAATTGGCTAACATAATTAATAGCAGTTTGATGCACTTCTTTAAAGTATTTTAAAATTTCTTCAAAAGAAGGGGCGTCTTCTTTTTTAGGAGGAATAGAGCCTAAACCGTATTGTCTTGCCCATGGAATTTTAACACGTTCTCCTCCGGTGCAAACCAATAGTAACCAATTTTCTGAAATAGTAATATGAGCAACCAACCAACTTATGCTGTTAAATTGTTTGCCATCAATTTCAAAAATTTTATGTTCGTCTTTGCCTTTTAATTTAGAGAGGTAAAATTTGGTTAAATCTCTTGATAATTCAAGCATTTCAACTAATGTTTGTGTTTCTGATTTTGGCATACTATATTTTTTTTAATTAAGAAGCGAAGCCTTTTAGAGACTTCGCTTCTTATTCTTAAATGAATGTATAAAAATAAAGAAAATTAAAATTACATTACTTCAATTTTCAAAATTTTATCTCCTTGTCTAATATCATCAACAATGTCAACACCCTCTACCACTTTACCGAAACAAGTATGGTTTCTGTCTAAATGAGCAGTATTGTTTCTGCTGTGGCAAATAAAAAATTGAGAGCCACCTGTGTTTCTTCCGGCATGAGCCATAGATAAAACACCTCTATCGTGATATTGGTTTTCACCGTCCAATTCACAATCAATAGAATAGCCTGGTCCACTAGTGCCAGTTCCATCAGGGCATCCACCTTGAATCACAAAATCAGGAATTACTCTGTGAAATGTCAATCCATCATAAAAACCTTTTTTTGCTAAGGTGGTAAAGTTTTCTACTGTTTTAGGAGCGTCTTTTTCGTAAAATTCTACGGTCATGTCTCCTTTTTCCGTTTTGATAATTGCTTTCATACTTGTATTTTTTAAGTTTAATGTTTGAGGTTAGTTTAAAAGATTAAAAGTTTATGAGTTTAGTTTGAAGTTAATCATTATTTGTTAAAAGCCAATAATTGTAGGTTCACAGTTTGATTAATTTCTAATTTAAAATCAATCTACTCTTCCTGCTAACAAATAAAGCACAGCCATCCGTATAGCCACTCCGTTCTCTACCTGATTTAAAATGATGGATTGATTGCTGTCTGCTACATCAGAGGTTATCTCAACACCTCTGTTAATTGGTCCCGGGTGCATGATGGTTATTTTTTTTGAAAGTGAATCTAACAATTCTTTATTTAAACCATATTGTTGAGTGTATTCTCTTATAGATGGGAAAAATTTAGTGTCTTGTCTTTCTAGCTGTATTCTAAGCATCATGGCAATGTCGCACCATTCTAAGGCTTCTTTTAAGTTGGAAATAACCTCTACACCAAGTGAGTTAATGTATTTTGGAATTAGTGTAAGTGGTCCGCAAACTTTTACATTAGCTCCCATTTTTTGTAAGCAAAAGATGTTGGATAATGCTACTCTGGAGTGGGTAATGTCTCCCACTATTATAATATTTTTACCTGTTAAATCTTTGTATTTCTCTCTCATGGAATATCCATCAAGCAGTGCTTGTGTAGGATGTTCGTGAGCACCATCACCTGCATTTATAATTTTTGCATCTACATGTTGAGATAGAAAATAAGCGGCTCCCGGATTGGGGTGTCTCATTACTACCATGTCCACTTTCATAGAAAGGATGTTGTTGACGGTATCTATTAAAGTTTCTCCTTTGGTAACAGAAGAACTCGATGATGCAAAGTTGATAACATCGGCAGAAAGTCTTTTTTCAGCTAGTTCAAAAGAAAGCTTGGTTCTAGTAGAATTCTCGAAAAATAAATTGGCAATGGTAATGTCTCGTAAAGAAGGAACTTTTTTTATCGGACGATTAATTACTTGCTTAAAATGATCGGCAGTTTCAAAAATCAGGTTAATATCTTCTTTCTGAAGGTACTTTATTCCTAATAAATGTTTGGTGCTTAGCTTACTCATTTATGTTGTTGTTTGTTAATCGTTATTTTTAATTTACATATTCACACATTTATGCATTCACATATTAATCAATCAGGTGTATATAAAATTACTTTATCTTCTTTATCAATATTTTTCCAGTTTACTTTAACTCTTTCTGAAATAATTGAATGTACGTTTTTCCCGATATAATCTGCTTGTATGGGCAAATCTCTTTTATATCTTCGGTTTATTAAAACGAGTAATTCAACCGTTTTTGGTCGCCCAAATGCTAGCATAGCATCTAATCCGGAGCGTATGGTTCTTCCGGTAAAAAGTACATCATCTATCAGGATAACTTTTTTGTCTTCAATTATAAAATTAATTTCGGTTTTGTTCGGAATAATAGGGGTGTCTTGTCTTCTAAAATCATCTCTATAGAAAGTAACATCGAGTGAACCGAGTTTAATATCGAGTTTTGCATCAATTTTCATTAACTCTTGATGAATTCTTTCTGCCAAGAAATAACCTCTGGGTTGAAGCCCTATAATAACAGTGTCTTTAAAGTCACCATAATTTTCAATAAGCTGGTGAGATAGTCTTTTGATTGTTAGTTCAAATTGTTTAGGGTCTAATATGATTCTATCCGAACTTTGCATGTATTTGCAAATATAGATACTAAGTTGTTTGTAGTTGCAATTTATGTTGTATTTTTTTGATTTTATCTAAAAAAAAACTGCCTTGAAATTCATCAAGGCAGTTTTTACTATTGTTTTAAAAAAGAAAAATTATTTTTTCTCTTCTTTTTCTAAATCAGC
Organism: Vicingaceae bacterium; assembly: GCA_036567945.1. GTDB lineage: Bacteria > Bacteroidota > Bacteroidia > Flavobacteriales_E > Vicingaceae > BRH-c54. The sequence goes on along the minus strand of DATCTM010000085.1, from coordinate 36,586 downwards.
TTTTAAGTTAGAAAGTGCATCTAAATCACCTAATGTAGTTTTTTCGATGTTATCATTTACTTTTTTCACTGCACTGTTAGAAGAAGATTTTGCTTTTCCTTTAGCTTTTGGTTTAACTTCATCCTCAGTTTCTTTAAAAGTTTGAGTATGAGATAAAACAATTTTCTTAGCTCCTTTGTTGAATTCAACAATTACAAATGATGCTTTTTCATCAACTGCTAAGAATGAACCGTCTTCTTTTTCGGCATTTTTCTTAGTAACGATTCCTTCAACACCATACTGTAAAGAAACAATGTATAAACCTTTAGGAGTGATTTCAGTAACAGTTCCTTCGTGAGTTGAGCCTACTTCAAAAACAGTTTCGAATACATCCCATGGATTTTCTTCTAATTGTTTGTGTCCTAAGCTTAATCTTCTGTTTTCTCTGTCAATTTCTAAGATAACTACTTCAATTTCGTCACCTAGTTTTGTTATTTCAGAAGGGTGATTAATTTTCTTAGACCATGATAAGTCTGAGATGTGGATTAATCCATCAACACCTGATTCTAATTCAACAAAAACACCAAAGTCAGAAATATTTGAAACTTTTCCTTTGTGTTTAGACTCTACACTATATTTAGTTTCGATATCTTCCCAAGGGTCAGAAGTTAATTGTTTAACACCTAGAGACATTTTTCTTTCTTCTCTGTCTAATGTTAATACTTGTGCTTCTACTTCTTGACCAACTTTAAAGAATTCTTGAGCTGGTTTTAAGTGGTTACTCCAAGTAATTTCTGAAACGTGAATTAACCCTTCAACGCCTGGAATTACTTCAATGAAAGCACCGTAATCGGCAACAACAACAACTTTTCCTTTAACAGTGTCACCAACAGATAGGTTAGCATCTAACTTATCCCATGGGTGCTCATGTAATTGTTTCACACCAAGAGCGATACGTTTTTTGTCATCATCAAAATCAAGGATAACAACATTTATTTTTTGATCTAGTTCAAGAATTTCTTCCGGATGATTAATTCTTCCCCAAGATAGGTCAGTAATGTGGATTAATCCATCAACACCACCTAAATCAACGAATACACCGTAAGAAGTAATGTTTTTAACAATACCTTCTAGTACTTGTCCTTTTTCTAATTTAGAAATAATTTGAACTTTTTGTTGTTCTAATTCAGCTTCAATTAATGCTTTGTGAGAAACTACAATGTTCTTAAATTCTTTGTTGATTTTAACCACTTTGAATTCCATGATTTTATCAACGTAAATATCGTAATCTCTAACTGGTTTAACATCAATTTGAGAACCTGGTAAGAATGCTTCGATACCAAATACATCAACGATAAGACCACCTTTAGTTCTGCATTTAACATAGCCTTTAACGATTTCTTGAGATTCAAGAACTTCGTTAACTCTATCCCAAGCTTTAAGTGCTCTAGCTCTGCTATGAGAAAGAATAAGTTGTCCGTTTTTGTCTTCTTGGTTTACAACGAATACTTCTACTTTATCTCCTTCTTTTAAATCAGGGTTGTATCTGAATTCAGAAATAGAAATAACCCCTTCAGATTTAAAACCAATGTTTACAACAACATCTCTGTTTGTTTTAGCAACGATAGTACCTTCAATAACTTCCTCGTTTCCGATAGTTTTTAAAGTTTCATCATACAATGCTTCTAATTCTTTTTTCTCAGCAGCAGAGTAAGTTTCTTCATATTTACCAATTCTGTCCCAATCGAAATCAGCTAAAGGCTTAACTTCTTCTTTTTTCTTAGCAACAGGAGCGGCTTTTTTTACTGGTTCTTTTGCAGGAGTTTCTGCTTTTTCTTCAACTGCTTTTTCGGCTTTAGCTTCCGTTTTTTCTTTGGTTTCAGCAGTTTTTTTAGTGGTAGTTTTTTTAGCTACTACTTTTTTTTCTTTGCCTTCATCGGCAGACTTTTTTTTATCAGTCATTTTATTTAATTTGTATCTCATTCTTCACAGCACCAATGAGAGAGGGTTTGTTTAAGACCATGTGCTGAAAATGGCCGTCCTTTTTTAAGGAGGGCAAAAGTAGGTTTTATTCTTTATTTATCAAAATAATCTTTTTACTATTTTGTATAATCTAAAAGTTTGCGATGAGCTTTATTCATCGCCAAATAGGCATAGCCCTTTCAGGACTTAACTAATTGAAGGGATACGTTGTTAGAGTAGCTATGTTTTGTGTGGTTGAAAAATAGTAAAACTTAACTATGGAAAAACATCATAAAAGCATAACCCGCTACATAGCCAATTAAGGCTAACCAAGCAATGTTTTTTAAGTACCAAAAGAATGATATTTTCTCCATACCCATAGCAACAACTCCTGCTGCCGAACCGATAATTAACATGCTTCCACCTGTTCCGGCTGCATAAGCTATAAAATGCCAAACATGGTCGTCCATTGGAAAAACACTCATATCATACATACCCATACTTGCGGCAACTAATGGTACATTATCTATAACTGCAGAACCTGCTCCTAGTAATAAAATGAATAACTCATTAGACATTACTTGTTGTACTTCTTGGCCAAAACTGAAGATTAACCCTAAAGATTCTAAAGCAGCAACAGTCATTAAAATACCTAAAAAGAATAGGATAGAAGGCATTTCAATTTTTGATAGTGCTCTAAATGTAGGACTATTATGATGTCCCGCATCTTCTCCATGCTGCATTTGGTTTAAGCTAAATTTTTTATTGGTAATGAACTCTGCCACTAATGCTACTATTGAAAGTGAGAACATCATCCCAACATAAGGGGGTAAGTGTGTTACTGTTTTGAAGACGGGTACAAAAACAATTAAAGCCAAGCCTAAATACAACATCAATTTTCCTGTTTTTGTTGCTTGTTCCGTATCATCACCACTTTCAAAAGTTCCTTTAAATGCAGGTAAAAAGCTTCCTATTAATACAGGGATTACCATACATATTAATGAAGGAATAATTAAATATTCTACCAATTTTTCAGCAGTTACTTTTTTGCCCATCCATAGCATAGTGGTGGTAACATCTCCAATTGGAGACCATGCTCCGCCTGCGTTAGCAGCAATGATGATTAATCCGGCATACCAAATTCTGTCTTTTGCATCGGGTAATAATTTTCTTAAAATGGTTATTAAAACTATGGTAGCAGTAAGGTTGTCAATAATTGCTGATAAAACAAATCCTAAAATAGCGACTATCCATAATAAGGTTCTTTTTTTGTTGGTTTTGATAAAACCTTTTATAGTGGCAAATCCATTAAAATGGTCAATGATTTCAACAATGGTCATTGCTCCAATTAGGAAAATTAATATCTCACAAGTTTTTCCAAAATGGTGAAGTAGCGTAGCTTCTAATAAGTGGTGTTTTTCCTCTGGTAAAAAATCGACAAAACCTTCTATTAACTTACTTGCATGAGAATCGAACCAACCTGTAAAATCTTGCAATCCGAATGCAACCCCTGTCCATGCAAGCGCCATCATGGCAAGGGCAGGGACTAATTTATCAATTTTTAAGCTATGTTCAAGCGTAATTGCTAAATAACCTAAAACGAAAACTACTACTATAAAAACTTCCATTGTTTATGTTTTTAGAAAAATTTGGAGACAAATCTACAATAATATTATTTGCAAACAATAATTTTTAAACTAATTGTTTTAAGGCTAAACCAAAGGCGGTTTTAGCAATTTTAGTTTTAGATTTATTCTCAGCTGCAGTGTTTTCAATAGCCTTTCTTATTGTTTCTGAAGTGTCTAAGAAAATAGCTTCGTCTTCTAATTGGTCTAAATCGTTGCTCATTAAGTAAGCAAAAACTCTTGCCATCCCACAGTTAGCAATAAAATCTGGAATTATGCTAATATGATTATCTGCATAATCTGCAATAGAACCAAAAAATATTTCAGGATCAGCAAAAGGAACATTAGCACCACAAGAAACTACTTCCATTCCTTTAGCAATCATTCGTTCAACTTGGTTCTGGGTAATTAATCTTGATGCAGCACAAGGCAAAAATACTTCAGCATCTAAATCCCAAATTTTATCATTTACTTCATCAAAAGAAAGCATGTTGGGAGCATTTAATTTATTACCCAATTTGGTTAAGAATAATTCTTTAATCTCGGCTAAAGAAAATCCTTCAGCGTTGATTAGTCCACCAACACTATCAATAATTCCAACAATTTTAGCCCCTTCTTGGGCTAAATAATACGCTCCTGCTGAACCTACATTTCCCCAACCTTGAACGATTACTCTTTTGTCTTTTAAGTTACCTCCGTAAATACTATAAAAATGTTTTACAGATTCTGCCACACCATAACCGGTAATCATATCTGCTATTACGTATTTTCTTTCAACACTTGGTGTATATTTTGGATCTTCAATAACTTTTAAAACCCCTTGTCTCAACTGACCAATTCTGTTTATTTTTTGAGCTTCACGAGGTTGAAAATGTCCGTTAAAAACACCTTCTTGAGGGTGCCAAACACCACAATCTTCAGTAATTGGGATAACTTCATGAATTTCGTCTACATTTAAATCGCCACCTGTTCCGTAATAATGTTTTAGCAATGGCGTTACCGCTGCATACCATCTTCTTAAAACGCCTTCTTTTCTTGGATCATTAGGATCGAAATTAATTCCTGATTTTGCTCCACCAATTGGAGGTCCTGCAACAGTAAATTTTACTTCCATGGTTTTGGCTAAAGACGTTACTTCATGCTTGTCTAAACCTACTCTCATTCTCGTTCCGCCACCGGCAGCACCGCCCCTAAGAGAATTGATTACTACCCAGCCTTTTGCTTCGGTCTCAGCATCGTTCCATTCAAAAACTATTTCTGGTTGTTTATTTTCGAACTTATTAAGTAACTCTTTCATTTGTTCGGCTTCAATTATTGTTGCACTCATATATATTTATATTTTTTTAATTTTATTATGTCTGTTTTTTAAATAGGCTGCTATTGCTGTAGTTACAACAATTACGATTAAATATTTAAGTGAAGTTGGGAAAGGCATACTGTCTCCTGCAGCATAAGAGTGCAAGCCTGATAAATAATAGTTTACTCCAAAATAAGTCATTATTACTACTCCAATTCCTAATACAGCGAGTAAATTAAATAAATATTTTCCATTTGCTCCGGGGATAAGTCGTAAATGTAACAACATGGCATAATACATTACAATTACCAACGCCCATGTTTCTTTAGGATCCCATCCCCAATATCTTCCCCAGCTTTCGTTTGCCCAAATTCCACCTAAGAAAGTTCCTATGGCAGCCATAAAAACACCTACGATTAAGGTCATTTCTATGGTATAGGTAATTTGTTTGATGGTGTTATCAATTCTATTTTTGTTGTTATTGGTTTTAAATATCATCAACAATAAGTTAAGGAAGCCAAGCAATGCTCCTAAAGCTAAAAATCCGTAGCTGCCCGTCATTATAGCAACGTGAATCATTAACCAATACGATTTTAAAACAGGAACTAAAGGCGTAATTTCCGGGTCGAGCCAGTTGAGGTTGGCAACAAATAAGATGACAAATGCTAATACTGCTGTTGATGCCAAAGACATTTTATTGGCTTTGGAGAAAATAAATCCTGCTAATAATGTTGCCCAAGCTATAAAAATCATAGATTCATAACCGTTACTCCAAGGAGCATGTCCGGAAATATACCAACGAGCAGCCAATCCACCTGTGTGGGCTATAAAGTGAAGAAACAGTATAATACTTAGTGCGTTAATAGCTGTAGTTTTCCATTTTTTAGGATTAAAAATATCCATAAAAAGGAAGATAAGCATTAGGATACCTATAATGGCATAATGCTTAAATAGAAGATTAAAAATATTGATTTTGTTGTAAGCTACCTCTACATTTATTTTTGTTTTACTTGGGTAAACTGAAGCTCCAAATTTCTTTTGGTAATCATCCAAATATTTTAGGGTGCTATCGGCAATTTCCCAATTATTTTCATCTAAAGATTGATGAATGGCATCAAAATATAGAGGTAAAAACGATTTTACAAAAATAGAATCGTGTGTTTCAAATTTTTTGTAATCTAAAAAGCTATACCAAGTGTCATTAGGGTCTTTGTGTTTAGGGAAAAGTCTCAATAAACTTCCCTCATAAACCATGTAGCAAATGTTAATTCTTTCATCCACTTTAATTACTTCATCATCATATTTAGAGCGTTCTCCCGGTTTTTTTTGAGTAGCTTCTTTTACTTGTTCGCTCAGCACATAATTAAAATCATGGTCAAAAAAATCGAAGAAAGTAGCGTAGTTGTTTTTGGCATTTAACTCTTTTTGGAGTTGCTCTATGTTTCTGTTGATGTAAATCATAGGTTGCTCTTGCCAATGTCTCGGATTATAAAGCATTCCTAAAAGCACTTGTTCGGGAGTTTGTCCGTTAAGTTTATCTTTACGAGCAACTTTTCTTAATACTTCAGAAGCCCAAGTATTAATTGGTTTTAGCCTTCCATCAGGAGATTGAATGATGATTTTTCCGAATTTTTTGGCATGTGAAGCGTCCATTACTGTTTCTTCGCTATGTTGGTGACTGTCGTGGTTGTGTTGTGCTTTAAGTGCTGTGTTTGGAATAGATAAAAATGCTGCAATTAATAATAGGTTAGCAACTCGTTGTTTTTTCAGTTTATCAATGCTTTTTCTTAAGGTTAAGAATCTTGATTTTTTGCTGAATAAGGTTAAAATCATTCCTAAAAATAAAAAGAAATAACCAATATAAGTAACTGTTGTTCCCCAAAAATCATGGTTGACAGAAAGTACCGTTCCTAACTCATCATTATCATAAGAAGATTGGAAAAAACGATAACCATCATAATCTAATACATTGTTCATGTAAATTCGTTGGGTATGCTCAAAACCTTCATTACGTTCATCATAAAGTGTTACGTTACTTTCGTAAGAAGAAGGGCTGTTAGAGCCAGGATATCTTTCTAAGGTAAAGTCGTTTAGTTTAATTTTAAATGGCGTATAAAAATGCTTGGAACCATAAGCAAGTGAAAAATTTAAGCCATTTAGTTGGAAAATAGTTTTTGGAGAAACATAACCTCTACCACCAAAAAGTGTAACTTCTCTTGAGTCGTTGCCGGAAATTACATCAACAACTAAAGCATCCTCTCCATTTTTGTTGTTTTTATCAGTACTAATTTTTTCAATTTTACTGTTTTGATGTGTTTCTTTAAAAACCAGCTGGACATTGTTTACAGTATATAATTTTCGTTGAGTGAAAAAGTGTGTTTTATTAGCGTCTAACATTCCTGTAGTTTGGTCATCCATGCTTAAGTAGGTAATATCGTAAGGAGATTTAATGGTTATTCCACTATCGGTATCATTAATCTGAATAGTTTCATCAAATTTATTATGGTTGTAGGAAACAGGTATTCCACCAAAATAAACAATTTTACCGTCTTCAATATACTGTGATACTCTTCCGCTTTGACCTGTAGTAACTATCTCCAAAATGGTTTTGCCATTTTCGGCAGGAATAACGGTATCAATAGAATTGGGGATATAATCTTTGTATTTTACTTCTATTTCTTTTCCTTCAAAATTAAAACTATGGGAAAACTTTTTATTGTACCTAGGGTTTAAGAAAAGCAATTTATCAAAAGTATATTGCATTTTTTCGTCATCCACCTTAAATTGAAAATAAGTATCTGCCGAAACTATTTTGTCGCTCATTTCACCTTCTCTAATGTGCATGCTTCCTTCATAACTAATGTAGCGAGTAATTCCTGCTCCAATAATTACAATAACAAAAGCCAAGTGAAACATTAAAATGGCTAATTTTTCCTTTCTATAAAGTTTGTATTTAAAAATGTTGCCTGAGAAGTTAATGGCCATTAAAACCATTAATACCTCAAACCATTTGGTATTAAAAATAATGGCTTTTGATGCGGGAGTGCCGTAATCATTTTCTATGAAGGTGGCTAATCCAATGGCAAAGGCGAAAATAAATAAAAGAACAGCAGTAAGTTTTGTTGAGAAAAGTATGTTTTTTATTTGTTCAAACATTTCGAATTTTTAGTGTATTTTATGTAAAGAAGTTGTTTAAAAATACAAGTTAAATAATGCCCCAAAATTAGTTAATTTTACTTGCTGAAAAGTTAAAAAAAAGAAATATTGAAACCAATTAAAAGAATAAGTGTAATAGGGGCTGGAAATGTAGCTACATCTGTTTCTAAAGCGATTGTAAACAAGGGGTTTACGTTGGTTCAGGTAATTGGTAGAAAAATGGAAAATGTACAAGCGTTACTTGCAAAGTTAAATTCTGAGCAGCTTATAGAGGCGGTAACTGATTTTAATAGGTTAAACAAAGAGGTAGATTGTTTTATTGTTTGTGTTAATGATGATGCTATAACAAGTGTTTTAAAGAATTTTCCTTTTAAAGATAAATTGGTTGTGCATACTTCTGGAAGTGTGGGACTGAGTGTTTTTAATGGATTTGAAAAGTATGGTGTTTTTTATCCTTTGCAAACATTTTCTAAAGAAAACCCTATAGCTTTTGATGAGGTACCTTTATGTATTGAAGGTAATTCAAAAGAGGTTATTGATGAATTGATTGAGCTGGGAAAAATACTGTCGAATAAAGTAGTGGAACTTAATTCGCAGCAACGAGAGGTGTTACATTTGGCAGCCGTTTTTGCATGTAATTTTTCTAATTATATGTATCAGGTTGCAGATGAATTGACGACAAAAAACAAGATAGATTTTTCTATTTTATTGCCATTGATAAATGAAACGGCTAATAAAATTAAGAAGCAAACTCCTAAAGAAGCTCAGACAGGTCCTGCAAAAAGAAATGATCAACAAACAATAGATAAACATTTAGCGATGTTGGAAGATAATCCAAATAAGGAATTGTATCAGTTAATTACGAAGTTGATACAGCAATGATAGCAGGTTTAACTTCGTTGAACTCGCAAGCTCGTTTGAGGTTTGAAGTTTGAGCGTTGGAAAAGTCCCCCTTCGGGGGATTAGGGGGCTTTTATTTACTATAATTGTACTTGTCATGAAAAGCTTCCCAATTGAAAACGAAATTAGCGGTAGCTTCATCCAACCTTTTTAATAACATCGGATTTGGACTTTTCATGTTTTTAAAATAGTCATCTTGGAAATCGTATAGGTTGTATTTTCCAAAAATAGCTTTAGAAATAGCGTAAACTTTATTTTTAGAAGGAAAATTTATTTTAGATAAATAGCTTTGGTAAGTGTTTATGGCTTTAGTAAAGTCTTCAAGGCTTACATCAAAAATTTCGCTTGTTTTTTCTAAAATTATTGCTTTTAAGCTGTCGCTTTCATAAGCATCAAAGTAATCGTCAATTAAATCAAGGTTAATTGCGAAAACGATTAATGTGAATTGATCATCATTAGCAACGGATAGTTGAGGAGATTTTACAAATTCGGGAGCATCGTTTAAAATGCCAACAATTTCAGGGAATCCACTATCTATTGTGTTGAGAATCGAATTAATAAATATGTTGGCAGCAACATCTTCTTTAATTTTTTTCTTTTTGAATAGTGTGAACATAACTGTTGTTTAATTAATTAACACAAAACTAAAAGATGTTTAAGGTGTATTTAATGTTAAGGAAATGTGTTTTTCAACAAAGTTATTCACAAAAAGCATGAAATTGTTAATAACGTACTGATTGGTTTTGAGTGGTTAAATACTTGAAATCTTTGTTTGTATGGCAAACTCAGGTAAGTAGTATTCCAAGCGAATGCTTGAAATAGATGTTTTTTATTTTTCTATGCTTGGAGGAGATTGGGGTAAGCAGTTGTTTATTTTTGCCATAAGTTACACTGCGTAAAACTCGCACCAACTTATGGGAGTTTTGGTAAGTTAATATTTAACATTGTATTATTTAAACAAGCTTTTTTCTTCTGCTGTTAAATTGTTAAATTCTTCCTTTAGAATACATACAATCTCATTTTCACCAATACCTCTAATGTTTACCTTTTTTGAAATGAAGTGTTTTTGAACATTTTCACTCATCTGTTTTGGATCTATTCCTCTTCTAGAAAAGCAAAATTCTAAGCTTGATAATTTTTGTAATCTAGCGGACATATTTATGCAAGGACCAACAAAGTCATTACCATTCCCTACGGAGTAGATCGCTCCACGTGCTATTCCACATCTTAACTTTTTTGGTGCTTCAACAATTTTATTTGAAATTTCGGGATAAAAATTTGTTTTATATTCCTTACAGATAATTGACATTGAAACAACAACATTTCTTATTTCAGTTTCCTTCATGTCTTGAGTATCCCACAAAAATAAAATACCATCACCTAAAAATTTTGATAAAAAAGGAAATGGTGCATAAAAGTCATATCCCTGTTTATATTTTTTTTGAATTAATTCACTTTTAATTCTTTTAAAAATCCATTTTAAAAATTCACTTAAAAATTCAGGTACGGCAAGCTGGGGATCTATTTGTTTGCAAAAATTAGTAAAGCCTTCTAAATCGAACATCACACTCAATCCATTTATAAGTTTAGACTTGTTTTCAATATTTCCAAGATTAAGTATGTTTTCCGAAAAGCTATCAAAATTTTCATTAGAAATTATATTAATTTTTTTTCCATCAACTTCAATTACTTTTGTTACTGTTTTGAACATATTAGATTTATTTTATGTTAATATATCGCACAACTCATATATGTATCACTCAGTTTTACATATTCTCTCCAAACGTACAAAAAAATCCCGACTTACAACTATTTGTAAATCGGGATGTTAAAATGTATTAGCAATTATATAATAAAATAAAACTAGCTAACCTTAGCCAAACATTGTTTGATAACTTGGTAAGTACGTTCAGCATTGTTGTCTAATCCTATAGAAACTCTTACCAATCCTTCTGTTAAGCCTATTTGTTTTCTTTCTTCTTCAGGAATTTCAGATGAGGTGCTACCGCCTGGAGCACTAAATAAGGTTTTATATGAACCTAAGCTTACTGCTAAATAACCCACATTGTTGTTTTGCATTTCTTCCATTAAAATATTGGCTCTTTCTTTGGTTTTCATGTCTATTACAAACAGACCACCAAAACCAAATTCTTCATTGTACATGGTTTTCATTAACTCATGTTGCGGATGGTTGGCTAACCCCGGATACGTTATTTTAAAACCATCTTTATCTAATTTTGTAGCAATGTGTAATGCGTTTGCACTATGTTGCTTCATTCTAATGTGTAGCGTTCTTAAATTCTTAAGAATACCTGCAGAACGGAAACTATCTAATACAGGACCTAATAACATACTTGCTCCATTATTTACATCAGAAAGAGAATCAATAAATTCCTTAGTTCCACAAATACAGCCGGCAACACAATCGCTCATTCCGTTAATGAATTTAGTCATACTGTGTACTACAATGTCGGCTCCCATTTCGGCAGGAGAGAATATCATTGGCGAAAAAGTATTGTCCACCACTAATTTGCAGTTGTGTTCTTTTGCTAATTTAGATAAAGCTGCTATATTAGAGATTTCTAACATAGGGTTGCTCATCGTTTCACAGTAAATTATTTTGGTGTTGGGTGTTATGGCTTTTTTTACTAACTCCATATTAGTTGTATCAACAAAGTTAGTTGTAATGTTGAATTTTGGTAAAAAATTTTTGAAGAAAGCATAAGTACCACCGTAAATGGTTCTGCTGGAAACTACTTCATCGCCTGCATTACAAAGTTGTAAAATTACATTAGTAATAGCTGCCATTCCAGAACCTGTAACAGATGCGCTTTCTGTGCCTTCTAATTGAGCTAAGGCTTGAGAGAGGTATTTGTTCATTGGATTCCAATGTCTGGAATATAAGTAACATCCTTCAATTTCGTGTTCAAAGATTTCTTCCATTTTTCCGGCTTTTAAAAAAGTAAAAGTGGAAGAATCTGTTATGGATGGATTTACTCCTCCAAATTCTCCAAAATATTGTAAATCTTGAATGTTATCCGCTGGTTGTAATTTCTTGCTCATAGTCTTAAAATTTTATTTGGCAAATATAATAATTATAGTATGTTTTATTCTGTATAAAACGCAAAATATAATTTTGAATTTTAACAAAATAGCATTTGAAAGCGTATTTTATTTGTTGCTATTTTTAAGAGAAAATCTTATTAACTGCTAGTCAGTGAAATAAAAAAACCAACTGACAAATAGGTCGGTTGGTTTTTTTTTATTTTTTTGAGAAAGATTCTTATCCTAAGAAAGGATATCTGTAATCCTTAGCTGGAACAAAAGTTTCTTTAATTGTTCTAGGGCTAGTCCATCTGATAAGGTTAAGATAAGAACCTGCTTTATCATTCGTTCCTGAAGCTCTAGCTCCACCAAATGGTTGTTGACCAACAACAGCTCCGGTTGGTTTGTCGTTAATGTAGAAGTTTCCTGCGGCATTTTCTAACACTTTAGTAGCTAGGTTAATGGCTGGTCTTTCTTTAGCGAAAATAGCTCCTGTTAAGGCATATTCAGAAGTAGCATCTAATAATTGTAAAGCTTCTTCATATCCATCGGCATCATATACATAAATGGTCATGAATGGACCAAAAATTTCTTCACACATGGTTCTGAAATGTGGGTTAGTAGTAAGTACAACAGTTGGTTCTACAAAGTAACCTACAGATTTGTCGTATTTCCCACCACAGATAATTTCAGCATCATCTTTGGTTTTAGTGTATTCAATAAAAGAAGCAATTTTATCAAAGCTTTTTTCATCAATTACAGCGTTAATAAAGTTGCTGAAATCTTCCGGTGAACCTATTTTGAAAGAAGCTAAATCCTCTTTTACATATTTTATTACTTCATCAGCAATGTTAGAAGGTATATAAGCTCTTGAAGCGGCAGAACATTTTTGTCCTTGGAATTCAAAAGCACCTCTAGAAATAGCAGTTGCCACTTCTTTAGCATCAGCAGATTTGTGAGCAATAATAAAATCTTTTCCTCCTGTTTCTCCAACAATTCTTGGGTAAGATTTATAAAGGTCTATGTTATTACCAATGGTTTTCCATAAGTTTTTGAAAACTCCTGTAGAACCTGTAAAGTGTAAACCAGAAAAATCTGGGTGTTTAAATACTGCTTCTCCAAATTCTGGTCCGCTAGCATAAACAATATTAATAACGCCATCAGGCAAACCAGCTTCTTTAAACAATTCCATAATTACATGTGCGGAATAAATTTGTGTGTTGGCAGGCTTCCAAACCACTACATTTCCCATTAGGGCAGGAGCAGCACATAAATTAGCGCAAATAGAAGTGAAGTTAAAAGGTGTAATGGCTAATACAAAACCTTCAAGTGGACGGTATTCCATTCTGTTCCAAACTCCGGGAAGTGATTCAGGTTGTTCTTTATAGATATCAATCATATATTGAACATTGAACTTGAAAAAATCTATCATTTCGCAAGCAGCATCAATTTCTGCTTGGAAAGCATTTTTACTTTGACAAAGCATGGTAGCAGCATTCATTCTAGCTCTATATGGTCCGGCTAATAAATCAGCAGCTTTTAAGAAAATAGCTGCTCTATCTTGCCAAGGTGTATTTGCCCATGTTTTTCTTGCTTCTAATGCAGCTTCAATAGCTTGGTGAACATATTGTGTATTTCCTTTGTGATAAAAACCTAATTCGTGTTTGTGGTCGTGTGGAGGATGTATGCTTACTTGAGCGTCAGAAGTAACAGCTTTTCCGCCAATTACCATAGGAATTTCAATTTTTTTGTTTTTTAATTCCTTGTAAGTGGCTAACAATTCTTCTTTTTCTTTAGAGCCTGGAGCATATCCTTTTACAGGTTCATTTGTTGCTATTGGTACATTAAAATATGCATTTGCCATAGTATTTTATTTTTATGAGTTTATAAATTTTTTCGCTGACCAAAATTACCAACTCTAATAGAGTCTGCCAACAAATTTGATTACTATTCTAATTAAGTAATATCATCATTATCATTTTGAAATTTAAACCCAAGCCTTTTACCTGTTTTAAGTTTAATAATAGAGGTAACTTCGTTTATTTCTTGAACACTTACCGTACTCATGGTTTCGTATCGTGGGGTTAGTAAATCAAAATCCATAGAATACAAAATAGACGATTCAATAATGTTTTTTATTTTTTTTGTATTAATGGTCTCATTAATGAAATCGTTGTAGAGAAAACCTAATTGTCTTTTTCCTTCTACAAAATAGTGCTCATCTTTATTAAAGAAGCAACGAGCCACCAAATAACCAACATCATCCACTCTGTTATATTTAAAAGAGTCTGCTAAAAAGTTATAGATGTTTATCATTCCGCAGTAAGTTCTCAGTCTATCTTCTTTAACATAGGAAGATTTCCATATGTTGTGAGATTTATCAAAGTCAAAAACATTGGTGTGCATAAAAAATACCAATACATCTCCCCCAAATTTAATCCGAAATTCAAAATCAGATTTGTCTATATATTCAAAAGTAACATCTTTATCAACATCACACATTTCTCCCCCTAACTCACTAATAAGTTTATTGGCCTCAGTTTTAAATTCTTGAAAAATGGCATAGGTTTTTTTATATACTTGTTGTTTTAAGCAAGCTTTTTCTTTTAGAGTGTCTAAAATAAGTTCGTGGGTAGTTGGTTTTTTCATTTTCTTACTTTTTGGTTCAAGGTTTCAATTCCCAATCTCTAATTTTAATAAGCTTTAGCAAAAACTACTCTTTGGGTAGATGGTTTACCTGTTAAAATACATTTACCTTCTTCTTGTTTGTTGTTTAAAGGAATACATCTAATAGTGGCTTTGGTTTGCTGTTTAATTTCTTCTTCTGTTTCAGGAGTGCCATCCCAATGAGCGAAAACAAAACCGCCTTTTTCAATAAGTTGATTAAATTCTTCCCAGCTGTCAGCTTTGTTAGTCATTTCTTCTCTGTAATCTATTGCTTTTTGGTATAAGTTTCGTTGAATTTTTTCTAATAGATTTTCTACTTTGTGAGCTAAGTCTTTTTGTTGCAGAATTTCTTTTTCTTTGGTGTCTCTACGAGCAACTTCTACAGTTCCGTTTTCTAAATCTCTTGGTCCAATAGCAATTCTTACAGGAACACCTTTAAACTCGTATTCAGCAAATTTCCAACCTGGTTTGTGTGTATCTCTGTCATCGTATTTTACACGAATATTTTTTTCTTCTAATTCTTTTTTAAGTTGTAAGGCTCTTTCAGAAATTTGGTTGAGTTGTTCTTCGCCTTTATAAATAGGAATAATAACTACGTGGATAGGAGCGATTTTAGGAGGTAAAACCAATCCTTCATCATCAGAATGTGTCATGATTAAGGCTCCCATCAACCTAGTAGAAACTCCCCAAGAGGTAGCCCAAACATATTCTTGTTTGCCTTCTTTCGAAGTGAATTTCACATCGAAAGCTTTGGCAAAATTTTGACCTAAAAAGTGAGAAGTTCCAGCTTGTAAGGCTTTTCCATCTTGCATTAATGCTTCGATACAGTATGTTTCTTCGGCTCCGGCAAATCTTTCGTTTGGAGTTTTTAAGCCTTTTAAAACCGGAATAGCCATCCATTCTTCAGCAAAAGTAGCATATACTTCCAACATTTTCTCAGCCTCTTCAATAGCTTCGTCTTTAGTAGCGTGGGCAGTATGTCCTTCTTGCCATAAAAATTCGGCAGTTCTTAAAAATAAACGAGTTCTCATTTCCCAACGTACTACATTTGCCCATTGGTTAATTAATAATGGTAAATCTCTATAAGATTGAATCCATCCTTTATAGGTGTTCCAAATAATAGCTTCAGAAGTTGGTCTAACAATTAGCTCTTCATCTAATTTTGCGTTTGGATCAACAATTAATTTTGATGGATTTTCAGGGTCAGTTTTTAATCTATAATGAGTAACAACGGCACATTCTTTAGCAAAACCCTCTGCATTTTTCTCTTCGGCTTCAAATAAGCTTTTTGGTACAAATAATGGAAAGTAGGCATTTTCATGACCAGTTTCTTTAAACATTTTGTCTAATTGAGCTTGAATTTTTTCCCAGATAGCATAACCATAAGGTTTAATAACCATACAGCCTCTTACAGCAGAGTGTTCTGCTAGATCTGCTTTAACAACTATTTCGTTGTACCATTGAGAATAATCTTCTTTTCGAGTAGTAAAATCTTTTGCCATTTATTTTAGGTATATTTTTTGATAGTTTGCAAACTAATTAATTACTTTTATGAGTGCCAAAATTAGTTTAAAATTTTATTAAATCTATTATGAAATGACCTTGATAATATATTATCTTATAACAATTAATTATCAATAGAGTTCTGTACGACTGATTTAATGTAATAAATATCTACATATGAAAACGACTCATCTTTTAATCTTTTTACTAAGTATCTTTTTAATTTCTACTTCTGCCTTTGCTCAGGATGATTTTTATACTGAAAAGCAAAGTGAAAAAACGGTCTCTTCAGCGAATGATTCAGATACATTAGGAGTATCAATTTTTGATGAAGAAAATTATATGTCTGAAGAAGATTACTATGAGACGTATTATAATGATGAATACAATAGTGGTGAGGTATATGGTTCTGAAAATGAAAGGGTAATAGAAGAAGAGCAACGTAAAGCAAGAAATAGAAGAGTAGCGGGAGAAATTGTTGGAGAAATCATTTACAATGTTGTTTTCAGTATAGCTGTAATATTAACTTGGTAGAATTGATTATTGGCACAGAGTTTGCTTTTTCACAAGTGTTAACATTTCATTAACATTATTTGAAAAAAGTAAAGCATATTAAAATATATAGACATGAAAGCATTTAAAACCATATCCTTAATAACATTAGCCACTTTTTTAGGAGCAAATGTTTATGCACAAGATGATTTTTATCCTTCATCAAAGAAAAAATCTGAAAAAAGTGATGAAGCTAATTATCTTGAGCAAGAGCAAGAAGAAATAAATGATGCAGATTATTCAACTGCTACAGATTATTATTATGATCAAAGAGAAAGAGAAGCTCAAGAAGAATATAACCGTCAACTTGGAATTACTGATTCTACTACTTATTATGAAGATGAGAATGGTAATGTAAGAATTACCAATAATTATTATAATGGTGATAATTATGATTTCGACAATGAATATTATGATTATGAATATACCTCAAGAATTAGACGATTCCACAGACCGGCAGGAAGGTACGGCTATTATGATGATTATTACACTAATTATTACTATTATAATTACGATCCGTATTTTTATGGAACGAGTATTTATGTGAGTTATGGATGGTGGTACCCAAGTCCGTGGAGATGGTGTGTTGGTTGGGGAGGATATTATGGTGGCTGGGGCTGGAGCTATGGATGGGGTAGTCCATGGCACTGGGGTTACGGTGGTGGCTGGGGGTGGTATGGATCTTCATATTGGTCTGGTTATAACCACGGTTACATGAATGGTTATTATGATGGATTATATGCTTCAGGTAACTACTATAACAGCTATGATAGAAATAGCCATTATTATGGAAAAAGAGGAAATACAGGAGGTTCTGATGGTTATGGAGGAACAAGAGCTACTACAGTAAATGCAGGTGGGAAATCATTAACTTTTGGAGAGAAATACGAACAAGCAATTAAGAGTAATCCGAGTTTGAACACCGTTCCTAAAAGTGGTATAAGCAGTTCTCCAAAGAACAATGCGAACACTCCTACTAAAGGGAATGTAACCACTCCAGTGAAGCAAAATACTTATGGAACAGCTCCAAAAACTAATACTACACCTGCGGGGACTAATCCAAAGCCTTATACACCACCAACTAAAACACAAGGAGGTAATAATCCTAAACCATATACACCTAAAACAAATCCTTATACACCTCCTACGAGAAATAATGTGCCTAAGACTAATCCGAAGCCAAATTATACGCCTCAACCTAAAAATAATACTAGACCGAGTTATACTAAGCCTTCGCCTAAACAAAACTATAACCCGCCAAAATCTAATTCTAGGCCAAGTTATTCGCCACCTTCAAGAAGTGGCGGAAGTTACAATAAAGGTGGTGGGAGTAGTGGAGGTTCTAGAAGTGGGGGTTCTTTTGGAGGAAGTAGAAAGTCGCCTCGTTAATTAAGTTGTTAATTGAATCTAAATAAAAAATTATGTTAGTATCTAAATATAAATTAGTTCAAATAGTATTAGTTGGAGAGTTGTTTTTTGGTTTTGCTATTAGTGGTAAAGCCCAAAATGAATTTGACGTACTACGTTATTCTAATATAGAACATTATGGAGATGCAAGGTTTAATGCAATGGGAGGCTCTTTTGGAGCTTTGGGAGCAAACATGTCTTCGTTAAGTATAAATCCAGGAGGGTTGGGAGTTTTTAAAAGTTCTGATTTTTCTTTTACTCCTTCATTTCATTATAATTATTCAGAAAGTGTAGCTGATAATACTTTAGGAACAGATGGAAAATTAAACTTTCATTTTAGCAATATTGGTATCGTTGGTACTTTTGAAGCTAGCAATGGCTGGAGATCTTTTAATATGAGTGTTGGGTATAATAGATTGGCAAATTACAACAGAAGTGTAACCATTAACAGCACTACAGATAGTTCGTTTTTATCAACTTATACAAATGAATTAAATAGCTTTGACTTCTCTCAAGGTGGAGATATTGCAGAAATGTTTCCTTTTACCGCTAACTTGGGGTATCAAACATACTTGGTAAATCCAATGGCAGCTGACTCAACTAAGTTTGACCATGTTTTTAAAGATTCTAAAAATATAAAACAACAAACCAATATAGAAACCAAAGGTGGTTCCGGAGAGACTTATTTTGCAATGGGAGGAAATTATGGAGATAAACTATTTATTGGCGGATTAATAGGCATACCTTCTGTACGATATGAATACAATAGGTTTTACAGAGAAACTTCTGAGGAAGGTGATACTTTAACAGATTTTACGGCTTTTTCGGTGAATGAAAACATTAAGACATCCGGAGCAGGGGTTAATTTTAAATTAGGTATGATTTATAGTTTTTCAGATTGGTTTAGATTTGGTGTAGCTTTTCATACACCAACAGTTTATGGTTTGTCTGATAGTTGGGAAACAACTGTGGTTTCAGAAAATAAAAATGGAGAAAAACTTACAGAAAAATCTCCCTATGGTACTTTTAATTACATCGTAACAACTCCTTATCGTTTTATTACAAGTGGTGCATTTGTTTTCAGTCGGTATGGAGTGTTAAATGTAGATTATGAATATGTAGATTATTCTACAGCAAGAATAAAACAAGATAATTCTTTTGGTGTTGGAGCAGATTTCTCTCTAGAAAACCAAGCTATTAGAAGTAATTTTGAAAGTACACACAACATTAGATTAGGTACAGAATGGAGGTTAGATCCATTTAGATTTAGAGCAGGATATCGTTTTCAAGGCAATCCTTTAGATAGTAGATTTAATGCAGATTATGGTTCTAATTTATATTCTGCAGGTATTGGAATTAAACAAGATGAATACTATTTTGATGTGGCATACGCTATGAGGAAATATAATTCGGTAACTTCGATTATTGCACAACATGGTGATTATGCTAGAGTAGATTTAACCGACCATTATCTTTCATTTACATTAGGTTTTAGGTTTTAAATAAAAATAATATCTCGCAAAGACGCAAAGTCGCAAAAGTTTTCAATTCAAGTAATTCCATTTTTTTATCAATAAAAAGCTTCAAGCATTTAAATGCTTGAAGCTTTTTGTTTTGTAAAGTGGTTAATAAATCATTCTATTAAGAGTGATTTTATTAGCAGGAAATAGTGAAGTCGTATTGCTACTTTTCTTACATTTGCATGCCTTTTTTATTCACTTAATTCATTAAATATTTATGGCAGCAAATAAATTTTCAGATAGACACATCGGTCCTCGTGAGGAAGATAAAAAATCAATGTTGTCTTCAATTGGGCTTAACTCAATAGAAGAATTAATCAGTCAAACTATCCCTGCAAAAATCAGGTTGAAAAAAGAGTTGGAGTTAGACGCTCCTCTTACAGAGTTTGAATACCTTAATCACATTACCGAGTTAGGTGAAAAAAATAAAGTATATCAATCTTACATTGGATTAGGTTATCACAGTACAATTACTCCGTCAGTAATAAAAAGAAATATCTTCGAAAATCCGGGATGGTACACTGCTTATACACCTTATCAGGCAGAAATATCTCAAGGAAGATTAGAAGCGTTGTTAAACTATCAAACAGCAGTAATAGATTTAACGGGAATGGAGTTGGCAAATGCTTCTTTATTAGATGAAGGAACTGCAGCTGCCGAAGCAATGATTTTAGCCTACAACAGCCGAAGCAAAGCCTTGAAACAAAGTGATGCTAACCAATTTTTAGTTTCAGCAGATTGTTTGCCGCAAACCATAGATATTTTAAAAACAAGATCTACTCCACTAGGAATTGAATTGATTATTGGAGATGAAAATTCTTTTGCATTTAACGATAAAGTTTTTGGATGTATTTTACAATACCCTACTGTTAAAGGTGCAATTAATGATTATAAAAAAATTACTGCTGAAGCTCATGCAAACGAAAGCATGGTAGTTGTTGCCGCAGATTTATTGAGTTTAACATTATTAACATCTCCGGGAGAATGGGGAGCAGATGTTGTTGTTGGAAGTTCTCAACGCTTTGGTGTGCCAATGGGTTATGGTGGACCTCATGCAGCATTTTTTGCTACTAAAGAAGCTTTTAAAAGAGCAATTCCGGGTAGAATTATTGGCGTTTCTGTTGATGCACAAGGCAACAGAGCATTAAGAATGGCATTACAAACCAGAGAACAACATATTAAAAGAGACAAAGCTACTTCTAACATTTGTACAGCACAAGTATTGCTTTCTGTAATGGCAGGAATGTATGCTGTTTATCATGGTGCAGAAGGGATTAAAAATATAGCAACTACTATCAATAAGTTAACAGCTCAATTAGCTGCTGGAATTGATGGGTTAGGTTTGAAGAGAGTCAATAATACTTTCTTTGATACCTTGACTTATGAAGTTAGCAATGAACAAAAAGTTGTTATCAATAAAATTGCGTTGGAAAATAAAATTAACCTTAATTTTTATGCTGAAGGCTATGTTTCTATGAGTGTTGGAGAAACAGAAAATGAAGCTACTATAAAAGCGTTAATAGCTGTTTTTGAAAAAGCATTAGGAAAACAGGCTGGAAGTAATTCAGGTGTGCAAGGAATACCAGCCGATTTAGTAAGAACATCTGCTTACTTAACGCACGAAATTTTCAATAAATATCGTTCTGAGTCAGATATGATGAGGTACATTAAAAGATTGGAAAATAAAGATTTGTCATTAACTCATTCTATGATTTCTTTGGGCTCTTGTACCATGAAATTAAATGCAGCATCAGAGTTAATTCCTTTAGGCTGGTCAGATTGGGCAAATATTCACCCATTTGTGCCATTAGATCAAGCTCAGGGTTACCAAGAGATGTTGAAAAAATTAGAAGATGATTTAGCTGAAATTACAGGGTTCGATGCAGTTTCTTTGCAGCCAAACTCAGGAGCTCAAGGTGAATATGCAGGTTTAATGGTTATTAGAGCTTATCATGAAAGTAGGGGAGATACGCATAGAAATATTGCGTTAATTCCTTCATCAGCTCATGGAACTAATCCGGCAAGTGCTGTAATGGCAGGAATGAAAGTAATTGTTACCAAATGCGATGATAACGGAAATATTGATGTAGCAGATTTAAAGGCTAAAGCTGAAGAACATGCTGCTAACCTATCTTGTATTATGGTTACTTATCCATCTACACATGGTGTTTATGAAGAAAGCATCATGGAGATTACTGAAATTGTACATCAAAATGGTGGACAAGTTTATATGGACGGTGCTAACATGAATGCACAGGTAGCGCTTACAAACCCTGCTAATATTGGAGCGGATGTTTGTCATTTAAATTTACATAAAACCTTTGCTATCCCTCATGGTGGTGGTGGTCCTGGAGTTGGTCCTATTGGAGTAGCTAAACACTTAACGCCATTTTTACCATCTAATGTAATTGTAAAAACCGGTGGTGATAAAGCTATAACAGCTATTTCTGCGGCTCCTTGGGGAAGTGCTTATGTTTGTTTGATTTCTTACGGTTATATTAAAATGTTAGGAACAGCAGGCTTAAAACTTTCTACAGAAGCTGCTATTTTAAATGCGAACTACTTAAAGTCAAAATTAGAGCAACATTACAAAATATTATATACTAATGATAAAGGTAGAGTGGCTCATGAAATGATTTTAGAATGTAGAGATTTTAAAGCAGCATCGGGTGTTGAGGTAAGTGATATTGCTAAACGTTTAATGGACTATGGTTTTCATGCTCCAACTGTTTCTTTTCCTGTTGCAGGTACATTAATGGTAGAGCCTACGGAAAGTGAAAGTAAAGAAGAGTTAGACAGATTTGTTGAAACTATGATAGCCATTAAGGAAGAGGTTATTGAAATTATTGAAGGTAAAGCCGACAAAGCAAATAATGTATTGAAAAATGCTCCGCATACTTCAAAAGTTTTATTAGCTGATAATTGGGATAAACCTTACTCAAGACAAAAAGCAGCTTTCCCACTTAAATGGGTAGAAGATGCTAAATATTGGACAACTGTTGGTAGAGTGGATGATGCTTTTGGCGATAGAAACTTGGTTTGCAGTTGTAACCCAATTGAAGATTATGCTGAAATCTAAATTTCATAATTATAAAAAAATAAAAAGCCCTGAAAGTTAAATTCCAGGGCTTTTTTGTTTTTACATAGTTATACTAACTATATATGTTATTCAACCATGTTTTTTCCAATAACTTTTTCCGTAACTGCAAAACAATTCTTCATTGGCTTTAATGTTTCTGGTAGCCTGGATGCATACCTTATCATTATCATCTAAAGTAATTTTCGCATTATTTTTAAAGTTTGAATTGGTAAAACCACTGGCATCGTTAGCATATTTAGCAAAGCATGTTACATTCATGGAGTCCATGATGCTTCCATTCAGTAAATTAATGAAGTACTTATCATTTCCTTCTAATGCTCGCTTTTCAGCTTGTATATCGGTTAATAATTCTCCTTTAAAAACAGCAATGGTTTCATCTTTATAGATGTCTATAGCAGTAAAAAGACCGTTACCAGCACCAAGTAGTTGAGATAGTTTTGTGTATAAATAATCTGCTTCAAGGGCTTCAATGGTATTGCAGTTTGGAGTTTTCAAGGTTTGTTGTAGTTTTAATTTGTTGAAGATTTTCCCTCCAATCTCTTATAATAATAAAGCTGATGCTCAATTTTTGTTGGATGAAAAATAGCTATTAAATCTTTTAAAATAATATGAGGATTTACTACTCCCGATTCCCAATAGTCATTGCCCATGGCAGCATTTACTTTTAGGTTGTTGTTATAAACCTGTTGGTTTTTAACAGCTGCAAAATTGGATAACATAGCATCTTGAGCAACAATTTCTTCTATACTGTTAAAAGCATTTACATTGAGCCAAAAATCTGCATCTAGGGCTTCATCAATAATAATTTCTTTGCTTTTTACGATGCTTCTTTCTTCATCATTATCGCTCCAAATATAATTTGCTCCGGCATCTTTTAAAAATTGAGCTTGAAAAGATGCTCCTCCCGGAACATGCCAAGCACCATTCCAAGGCATTCCTGTAAAAACAGTTGGTTGTTTTTTTACATCGGCTACTGTTTTTTTTACTTTTAAATATTCTGCTTCTATATGTTTAAAAATAGAATCGGCTAGTTGTTCTTTATTATAAAAAGCAGCTACAAATTTTATCCATTCTGCCATGCCTAAAGGGTGTAACTCCATATATTCTGCATTTAGAACAGTTGTTAAACCTAACGAAGTAAATTTATTGAGTTTGGCAGTTGAAGATTGGTCTATGCCATAAGCCATAACAATATCAGGAGCAATATTTACTAATATTTCATAGTTAAATACTTCGTGTTGACCAACTTCTTGGATAATGTTTGCATTAATTTTTTCTTTTATGACTTTGCTGTTAACATAATTACAGCCCGCAATGCCTTTAATGGAGTTAACTTCATTTAGTTTTTCGAGAAAAGCCAAATGTGTTAGACTTAAGCAAACAATGGATTTTATGGGAGTTTTAATGAAAATACCTTCTACATTTTCTGGTTTTTCATGTTCATATAATACATAGTTTAGGCTTTTATTTTCCCCTTTCCAAGGTTGATGAACGTTAACGATTTTGTAATCTTTAAAGTAATCTATATGAAAACCTTTTGCATAACTTATTTGTTCTGATGAAGTTGTTGAGTTGGTTGTAGGTTTTTTTACTTCTCCACAAGAAAACAAAATAAGTAATGTAAAGAAAGTTAAAAGGCGTTGCATTGGCTTAATAAGGAATTAAAATAGAAAATGAAGTTCCTTTTTTTAAGGCACTTTCCATGACTAATGTCCCTGCAAAAGATTCTACTCGGCTTCTAATATTCTGAATTCCATGGCCATGGTTAACTGATAAATCAGCAATTTCAAAACCGATTCCGTTGTCTTTTAATTCAATTAAAATGTTTTCTTCCACTACAGATATGTTTATGTTTATAAGCGATGCTTTTCCATGTTTAATAGTGTTGGAAATAAATTCTTGAATAATTCTGAATATCGCAATGTTAAGGTGTTTGCCTAGTTCAGGAAGGTTGTCATCGCAATTCAAATGCATATCTAATTGATGAGAAATGTTTTTAGAAATTAAATCTTGAACAGCTTTTTTTAACCCATGATCATAAAGTACTAAAGGTAATGTTTCGTAACAAATGGTTCTTAAATCTTTTATGGTGTCTTTTAGTATGTTAGAGATTGTTTCTAATTCTTTAGTATGTGTAGATTCATATTTAATGTTTTCAATATGAAGTTTAATGGCGGCTAACGATTGTCCTACTCCATCATGCAAATCTCTTGAAATTCTTTCTCGTTCTTTTTCTTGAGTTTTGATAATGGTTTTTAATAAAAGTTGGTTCACTCTATGGTGTTCGGTGTAATCTTTAATAATTACTTGAAAAATTACAGGGTTGCCATAACTATCATTGATAGAATTTACGGAAATAAGGCAATTTCTAACTTCGTCATTTTTTAGAACTAACTTATATTCAGAATCTTTAATATAGCCATCTTCATTAATTTTATTGACAACTTTAGCAATATCCGATTTGTTCTTAAAGAAAGAAGAAAAAGTTTTTAAATTCAGGCTATCTTTCGGGGCAGATTTAATAAAATCGACAGCAGATTTGTTATAATCTATAATTCTACCTTTTAAATCGAAAAGGATGATTGGATCGGTTGCTTGGGTAAAAACTTTGTGATATTTGGCGTTAAGTTTATTATGTTGTTCTTTTAATAAATATAATTGATAGGCATTTTCTATAGTAAGTTTAAGGTCGAAATCATTCCATGGCTTGGTAACATATCGGTAAACTTGTCCTTTATTTATGGCGTCAATAACAGCATTAATATCAGTATAGGCAGTTAGTAAAATTCTAATAGGGTGAGGATAAGTTTCTAAAATAGATTGAAAAAAATCCACACCTGTTTTACCGGGCATACGTTGATCAGCAATAATAACTTCGATAGGAAATTGTTTTAGTACTTTATAACCTTCTTCGGCTGATAGTGCAGTATAGACATTAAAAATCCTTCTGTAAGCAGCTTTAAAAGCTTTTAGATTGGAAGCTTCGTCATCGAGATATAAAACATTTATTCTTTCCATGTTGGTAAAGTTAAGGGTAAAAATATTTTTATTTGAGTTCCTTTATCAATTTCTGATTCAATTTCAATTTTTGCTTGGTGCATTTCAAGAATTCCATGAGCGATAGACATGCCTAAACCGGTTCCTTCACCTACATCTTTAGTAGTAAAAAAGGGGTCAAAAATTTTATTTTTAGTGTTTTGGTCCATACCAATACCATTATCCTTTAGTGTAACTATAATATGGTCATTCTTTAGAGCTGTTTTAATTTCAATTTTCCCTTTATGATTAGTTTTTTTTACTGCATTAATGGCATAAATGGCATTGTCTATTGTGTTTAAAAAGAATTGGTTGAGTTTTCCGGGGTAACAATCAATAGGAGGAATATCTCCTAATTCGGTAATAACGTTTATGTCGCCCAATTTAGGTTGAATAATTTTTAAAGTGGTACTGATGCAATCATTAACGTTGGCACTTTGAAATTCGCTTTCATCTAATCTGGAAAAATTTCTTAAGCCACTCACAATTTCGGCAGTTCTTTTAGCACCATCTTCTATTCCATGAATTATGGTGTCGAGTTCTTCCAACAAAATTTCGTAATCAAGCTCATTCTTAAGTTGATTTATTTCGTTTAGTTTACTTTTTAAATCAGCACTTTCAGTAATCTCTGCATATTTATTTAGGATGCTTTTCAGGTCTTCAATATCTTGTTTTAGAGGAAACACATTTGAAGAAACAAAATTGATAGGGTTATTAATTTCATGGGCGATTCCAGCAGTAAGTTGACCAAGAGAAGCCATTTTTTCAGACTCTACCAATTGCGATTGAGCCTGTTTTAAATCTTCAATAGCTTTATTTAATTCGGCAGTACGTTCTTTTACTTTTTGTTCTAAGATTACATTTTGTTCTTTTATGAGGTGTTCGTTTTCCTTTCGAATGATACTTATTCTGTTTGCCAGAGCAAAAGAAAGAAGTATAGTTTCAACTGCGGAGCCAATTTGCATAGTGTATCTGGTTAGGTTATTAAAAGGAAGAACTTCCATGTCTTTTAATACAAATACAAAAACACCAAGAAGGAATACACTCCAAGCAGCAATAAAATATTTTGCAGGTTTATAACCTTTTCTATATATGATAATAGGAGTAATTAACATGTATAAAGATATAATTGTGGAGTTAAGTTGGATAACTGCTTGACTTATGCCCAATTCTCCCATAAATGCAATTACATAAGCAATTAAGTAAGGTATAACAAAGATAAAAGCGATGTTATAAAGTCTTTTCGAAAATTCTTTTGTCTGAAGAAAGACATTCATGAAAAACATACCTGTAACTCCTGATAAAGAAGGGAGAAATATTAAGCTATATTTTGTAATTAAGACACTGTTTGGCCATAGATATTGAAAAGTGTATCCTTGTAAACTTGTTTGGGTGAGTAAAATACAGATAATATAGATTACATAATAAAGGTAACTTTTATCTCTGACAGAAAAATAAATAAATAAGTTGTAGAAGATCATTACTAGCATAATACCAAAATAGATTCCGGATAAAAGGTCTCTATTTTTTATTTGGTCATAAACATTTATTGTTGTTCCAATTTTTAGTGGAAGTTGTAAGGCTTCATTACTTTTAACATTTAAATAATAAGTTTTGGTTTTGCCTTTAGGGATATTTAAATTAAATAGATAATGAGGGTCTTTATATTCTCTCTTATTAAAAGAATAGGCATCTCCAGTTTTTATTGTTTTTATCTGATCATTATCATAATAATATAACTCTACATAATCTATAATTGCTAATGATAATTCAAGAATAAGATGTTCATTTTCTGTTTTGTTGGTAATCGGTATTTTAATCCAAAAGTTAGATTTAGAGATTCCTAGGTTTGGAACAGGTGATTTAGATGGAGTAAATTCTTTTGAGATAACTTCTTCGAATGATAGTTTATTTGTTTTGTCTTCATATATTTCAACATGACCACCAATGTTTAATAAATCGTTTTCATTATCGAAGATTATATTCTCAGCTCTTAGATTAAAAAAAGAGGAGAGAAGAATTAAAATATAAAATAGAAATAAGCGATTTTTTTGATTAGGTAGTAACATAGTTATTTATTTTATAGTTTCTAGGTTTTTATTATAAAGTACTTTAATAATTTTTGGATATTTTAAGTTATACTCAATACCTACTTTTATCTTTGTATCGGATTCAATTCTTTTTTGATGTATTTTATTTCTTAGTGATTGCATTATTTTTTTGTCATACTCTATAGCATTGTCAAGCGTTATAGCATCTAATATTCCAACAGCATGAGCAATTAAATCTTCTTTTGGGTAATAAAATTGACCATTATTTCCTAATCCTTTTTCAATTGTAAAACCTACATTATTAAACATTTTTAATGTAATATCTCCACAAATCCCAATCATTGTTTTAAAATTCAATTGATTAGAGGAGGCAATAGCAGCTCTAACCATATACCAACCCATTGCCATTCCTTTTAACTGGTTATTTACCCATAAGCCTGATAGTTCTCCTATTCCCCCATTAATCGCATACTTTTCAACTAAGTCATAAATTGTATTATCCATATGTCCAATGGCTTTTTCAATAGGTAATGGATTTATTCCATCAGCTAGTTGAATTCTGATACCAGCCATTAACTCATTCGATTCAGAGTGTAGTCCTAAACAATAAATGTTGGGATTATCTACCCATAAATTATTATTTGATGTAATGTTTGATATACCATAATCTGTTAAAACTTTTACATGACCTTTAATATATTGCGAACATAAGTTTGGTTCATCAACAGCTCTAAAAGCACTTACTCTAAATTTATGTTGCACTTCATCCATCCTTTCTTACTCGGTTTTATAATTAATTCTATTTTTCTTAGAAATATAATCTTCAATATCATTATTTATTTGATCTTCAATATCTACAAAATAGCGTCCTGATTTTGAAAATTGATTTAATAAAATTCTTCTACAAATATCTGTACATATTCCGCCACCGAAAATTACTCCAGAAGCTAGCTGAGGCCAAGTAGTAATTGTTTTTCCGATTTCTGGCATTGACGCTTGTAGTCGTTTAGATAATGTGTCAATACCTAGCATTGGTAATAAATAAATTGCTTTTTCTTTAGTTGTTTTAGCCTCTTTTAGTTTATCTAAATCTAGATGGCTTATTAACCCATGAAGAATTGGCAAGTTAGCATCCAAATCAAAACGTTCAATATCTGTAGTTCCTCTATCGCTTGAGTTCATAACCACAGGAACTCCAAAAACCTTAGCTTTTTGGCGAGCTAGAATTTTAATTTCAAGACCATCGCATACTTCTATACACACATCTAGTTTTTTGTCTTTTGTAAAAAAGTCGTTAATGTTGGTTGCTGTTAATCCATCATGGTAACAAGTTACTTTTAGGTAAGGATCAATTTCTGCAATTTCTCGTGCTACAACAACCGTTTTTTTGATGTTAAAATGATGCACTCCAGTCTGTATTCTGTTTAAATTAGATAATTCAATAACATCAAAATCTGCTAATACAATTTCTCCACAAATACGTTCCATAGCCATAGTAAGAGCAATGGCTTTTCCAACAGATAAGCCAATAATACCAATTTTTTTAGTGGCTAAAACTTCTTCTTCTTCGGGAGTAATTTTGTATTGATTTCTGTTAGTTCTAACTTCTACAAACTCTTTTTCATCTAATAAATGAACTAATGTGTTTCGCCAAGGATAATACACCCAAACACCATAATCATCTATATTAGTTTCTCCTATATGAGCTTTGATTTTTTGTAATAATTCTTTTTCAGTTAATTTTTCTTGAGGATGTCTTAACTTTATTAATTCTTCTAGCTGACTTTGAATTTCATCGACAATAACAATTTGAGGGTTATTTTTTATTAATTGATGAAAGTTGTTATTATCACTGCTTTCTTCTAATTTAAAAAATACAGGATACAAAACTTCATAGTCTCTTTTTAAGTAAAATTGTTCATGATATTGATTTCTAATAGATTTATTCATGATTGAATAATTTTGCTTAGAGGTTTGTTTGAAAAGTCTATATTACAAAAAAAAAAGACTACCTTTACTACGTAAAAATACGTACTATTTGTTTGAATGTTTTAGGTATAATAAATTAAATTATTTATTATAATTTTAGAAAAAACTTTTTATGATATGACCGAAGCTACAAAAGACCAAGACAACAAAGCTGTGATCCTTTACTTAGATGATGAACAAGAAAACTTAAATTCGTTTAAAGCAGCATTTAGAAGAGATTTTAAAATTTATACAGCTATTAATGCGGAAGAAGCTGAAAAAATATTAGACAAAGAAGAGCGTACAATTAGTATTATTCTTTCAGATCAGCGAATGCCAAAAGTTACAGGAATAGAGTTTTTTGAAAAGATAAAAGAAAAATATCCTGAAATGATTCGTATATTGGTTACAGGATATAGCGATATCAATGTGGTTATTGATGCTATTAATAAAAGTCAGGTATATAAATATATACAGAAACCATGGGATGTTGATTATATGAGAAAGTTGATAGAACAGGCTTTTGAGGTATTTACTTTAAGGAGAGAAAACAAAAAACTTACGGAAGATTTACTTACAGTTAATGCACAGTTAGAGTTTATGTTCAGACAAAAATTACTGAGTTTGTCATCTGAAGATGATTCAAAACTTGATGAATAATTATTTTAATTTAATTTCTAATATTTTTTTATTAGGAATGGTGTTTGTTAGAAAAGTAATAGAACATTTTTTCTCTATATTTTCAATCTCTTTTATCTTTTTTAAGGTTAAATATTGTATTTCGTATGTTGGAATTTCTGTTGAAGGAAAATCCATTAAAAATTCTTCACAGTTGCAATGGGCTTCAAAAATTCTAAGCGGAGCTTCACCATTGTTAATTATTTTTACCGCTATTTCTGTTTGTGAGGCATCAAATATAATCACGCTATCTTTAAATGTTAATAGTGGTAATTTTTCTAATTCAGACCCATCCATAGCTACTTGAGCAGTATCTCCTTGTGAAATGGCTATAATTTCAATTTTTCTTTCCAATGCAGCTCCCGGACTATATACTGAATTTCTTTTGTCTTCCAAATCATCACTAATTTCATTAGATTGATACTCTCCAAAAGGCACTTTTATAAAAGAAAGTTTGACTCCATTTTCGGCAGTTCCATTAATGTAGGGGGCTAATATGCCATTTTCGTATTCTTTTAAATAATTAATTAAACTGGAAATCCTTCTAAGTGTAAGGTTTACATTGTAATCTGTTTTAGACAGCGGACTCGCATAACCTTTTATGGTTAATGTTATGGATTTTCCTGCTTCTAATTCCTTTAATAACAAAGGGGTGAACATTCTTAAGTCGTTAATTCCTTTATCTATATAGTTGGAAAAAAGTTCGTCAATTTCTACTTCGGCATTGGTTTTTTCTTCATTTTTTAAGCCCTCACTGTATTCTCTACGGTATTTGTTGTATAAATGAGTGTAATCTTTATAGGTTTGCTCATAAGTTTGTAGGGTAGTTGTATCTCGTGTTCTTGGGTCGGGAAAGTCATTATGAAAATATAGCTTTACAGGTAAATATCTGTTTAATTCTTCCAGTGTGGTGTAAACTGGTTCAATCGTATCAGGAATTTCATAAAAATAAATATCGTTGCAACAAGTCTCTCCTTTTTTAGCCAAAGAGCCTTTTCGGTTAGAAGTTAGTAACACCATATTATTATGTTCGTAATAATAAAAATCGTTTACACTTGTATTGATAGGAAATCCTAAATTTTCAGGGGTTTGAAAGCTGATTAAGTCGGTTTTGCTTTTAAAAATATCAAACCCTCCTAAACCGTAATGCCAATTAGAGCTAAAATATAGTGAACTGTCTTTGTGGTTATAAAAAGGCGTTATTTCATCTTCAATACTGTTAACATTTATACCGGGATTTACAGGAGAAGAAAATTCGCTTCCATTTTTTTGTGCGTACCAAATATCCATCATTCCAAGACCACCAGGTCGGTTTGATGAGAAAAACAAGACTTCTTTGTTATTAATTTTTGTAATAAAAGGTTGGGAAGAAGTGAAGCCTTCCATATTAATGTTTTTCACTTCATAAACGGGTGGTTTCCATTCGCCATTTTCTATAGCAACGGCATAAATTTTACAACTTAATTTCCTATCACATTGATTAAAATAAAAGGTTTTTTCATCAGGACTTAAACATCCGTTGGCAATATGGTAATTGGGAATATTAATGCTTTCAGGGAGCTTTTTTCCTTGGTTCCAATCGTTGTTATTTTTGGATGAAGTAAATAATCGTGTTAGGTAAAGCGAAGTATCTGTAACTTGATTGTCTTCCTTCATTTTTTCATCTCGCAAAGAAGTATAAATGATTAAACTATCATTCATAAAGTTGGCTCCCAACTCACTGTTATAGGTATTTATTCTTGTTCCGATATTTTTCACATCAACTAACAGTGTATCTTTCATAATCTCAATGGCTTTTTCACAAGATTCAATTTCTTGCATCACTTTTTGGTAATAAAAGCTTTTTCTGTCGTTAGTAAAATGTCTTTTTATTCTTTTAAAAGATTTTTTGGCTTCTAAATAATTACCATTGTATTTTAGCATCATAGAATACCAAAATGGGGCTAATGGGTAAGTTTTACCTCTATCATCTTTATAAACAGAAAAGTATTGCCATTCGGCTTTTGCATAATCGTTATACATTCTTAGCGATTCTGCATACTTGAATTTTAATTCCAATAATGTGGAATCAATATCTAACGCTTGTTTGTACCACAGCGATGCTGCATAATAATCTTTTTCATTAAAAAGTTGGTCACCTACTTTTATCAATTGCGACTGACTTTGGGCGTTTATTTTTATTAAACTGCCGACTAAAAAAAATAATATGCAAATTTTTATTTTCATATAAAATTCGGACAAGCTTTATATCGCTTAATAACCGGTCTGTATTTTTCAAAAATATAGATTAAAGCAAATTCAAATCCGCCACGGTTGTTGCTGGCTACTTCGAGGGATGAAACATTAATATCATAACTGATTTTAAAATGAAAATTATGATAATCTATTCCTGCAGTTAAATAGGCAGCATCCGAATTTCTGTAGTAAATTCCTCCGTAAAGATTTCTATAGTTTCCGTTGTTGAGGTGATATCTAAGCGATCCACCCATTATTATTTCTTTATAATTATGTTGATAGCCTAACATTACTCTCGGAAGAACATCAAAATCGTTGTGAATCTTTAAATCTGTTCCTGCATGAAAAGTATAGCGGTGTTTTAAAGGAATGCTTTCGCCACTAAAAAAACTTTGTTCCGGTTGGGTTAGATTATGCACAGCAAAACCTGCATTTACTGATTTTCGTTGCGCAAATAAATAGTTCCAACTGATACCGGCATGCAAGTTAAAATAGTTGCGTCCGTTAGTTCCAAACGTTTCACCGTTTCCTAAAGCCGAATTATAAACTGTTCCATCGTACTGATTGTCAAACCTCAGGTCGTCATAGTTGATACTTCTTTGTATAAAAGATGGTTGTATTCCAAATTGAACCGTTTGTGAAGAATCATTAACGTATAACGTATAGCTTATAGGAACACCAATTTGTAAAGTTGAAAATTGAGAATCTCCTGCTTTATCATGAAAAATGGAAAGTCCAGCGTTTAATGAAGTATTATAAATGTTTCTATATTCCCCCGATAGCGCAAAAGTAACATAAGGTGTGGTTACCGAACTCCATTGGGTTCTTTGGTTGGCAACTAAACGAATATCTCCAATAAAATTACCTGTTAATGAAGGGTTGAGGTTTAAGGGAGAATTGAAAAATTGAGAAAAATGAATATCTTGTCCCACTAGTTTATTAATGAAAATAAACATGGGTAACAATGTTATTACCCAAATTTTAATCCAACTAATATGTGATTTTTTACTTCCCAACTTACCTTATAACTGTTACATTTCCTTTTTTGAAAAATTCTTGACCATCAATACACCAAATTTGTAAATGATATACAAAAACATTCGGTTGTACTAATTCTTCTTTGTATTTTCCATCCCAACCAATTTGCTGATTATCGGTTTCAAAAACCAATTCACCCCAACGGTTGTATATTTTGAGATTCATTTTTTCTATCATTTTACCTCTCACAAACAGCACATCATTTTCTCCATCTCCGTTAGGTGTAAATGCATTGGGAATAAAAATATCAGGTTCATCACAAACAATTTCTTTTACCTCTATGGTTACAGAAGCTGTTCTTTCGCAGTTTGTTCCTGAAATGGTAACCGTATAAGTGGTAGTTTGTGTTGGAGAAGCATTTGGATGCTGGCTATTAGGATTGTCTAATCCTGTAGCAGGAGACCAAGTGTAATTATAACCATTTGGTGACGCATGTAGTTGGGTAGTTTCTCCGGGATAAATGGTCGGATTATCAACTGTAGCATTAATATTTAAACTTCCCAACATATCTACAAAAACAGTAGCAGAGTCCCAAATTAAACAACCTGCATTATTTTCTGAAACCACATAAAAAGTAGTGTTAGCTACTGGAGAAACAATGATGGTATTCGTGCTGTCTCCTGAAATAATTTGAGCATTCGGTTGCCAATCATGGAAAAGTGAATCATTAGGATTAAGGTTATTAATGGTTAAGGAAGTGGTATCACCATAACAGATATAAGCATCGGCTATGGAAGTTACATTATTGGCTATATAAACAGTAACACTGTCGGTGCGAGAACATCCACCGGCACTTACCATAACATAATAAGTTGTAGTAGTTGTTGGACTAACATTAATACTGTCAGTGCCATTATTTAAGGTGTCAGAATACATTGCATTTGACGACCAAAAAATGTTTGTTCCATTTGTTGCAGAACTTGCCAATAACATAACAGCCGAATCGCCAAGACAAAGCGTAGTGTCATTGCTAACACTCATTTGTACTGTTGTAACTACTACTTGTTGGGTTAAAGTATCTTTGCAAATATCGTTAGTGGCAATTATGTTAAAAGTAGTGGTTGTTGTTGGGCTAACATCTACACTTGTTGTTCCTTGCCCATTTAATATCTGACCTGAAGGCGACCAAACGTAATACGTACTATCTCCCGGATTGGTATTGCTGTAAGTTATGCTAGCAGTATCACCAAAACAAATGGAATCTACTCCAATAATACCACTTTGTCCAATGGCTTTTATTTCTACACTATCGGATAATGTACAGCCATTGTTATTAATTTGAATGTAATAAGTTCCTGAAATATTGATTGGTGGAGAATAAGTGTTGTTGGTAATAGGAGAATTAAGTGTGTCAGTAAAGTTGCTATTAGAAGACCAAACATAGGTGTTGCTTGTTCCAAAAGAATTAGCAGAAAGTGAAATGGTTTCGTTGTAACAAAGTGTTGTATCGTTAGTAACTGAAAGCAAAGGAGTATTCACCACAATAGGGTAAGTAATGGTATCCACACATACACTATCGGAAATATATAATTGATAGTTGGTTGAACTGGTTGGTGAGGCAAAAGGGTTGGAAATGGTAGAATCACTTAATCCAACTGTCGGAGACCAGTTATAGTTAATATTTGGGTCAGGATTGGGGGTTGTTCCTATTTGAACACTTTCTCCAGGACAAATATTAATAGTAGAGTCGGTAGTGTTGGTACTGCCTAATATTAAAATAGTTTTTACTGTGGTATCTGCCAAATTGCAAGTGTTTGTATCGTTTAAGATTAAAGTAATAGTATAAGTTCCCGGATTGTTATAGGTATGTGTAGGTGAAAATTGGGAACTTCCATTTCCATCTCCAAAATTCCAAGTGAAATTGGTGTTAGATTGAGTTAAACTTGTATTGTTGAAATTTACGGTAAAAGGTGCACAACCAACAGGAGGTACTTCAAAATCGGCAACTACCACAGGCAAATCAAAATCCATTTTAAAAACACCCAAGTTACAACTATGGTTATTTTGGTTCATAGGATTGGTAGGCGGATAAATGGGTAAATCAGAATTTCCACCACAACCGGCACAAATTGCTTGATAAACTTTACCTTTTCTGTCAAATCTGCTTGTACCTCCATCTACATGTTCGGAACTTACCGGACCACCGAAAAACGAACCGTAATTAATGTTGGAAGCGTCATCTTCCATTACCATCACATAAAAATCACTACCATCAGTAGTGTTTTGAAAAGCATTGGACGTAATGGGCATTCCTGTAGTATATCCGGCATTATTGGTGGAAGATTGATTTACGGCACCTCCCCAGCCTGACAAATAAATTTTATTACATAAATCCACTAAAAAGGCTGTCGGTGAAATATTAATTCCGTTTCCTGAACCAAACACTGTAGAATAAATTAATGAATCTAAAGTAGGAGTAAGTTTACTGATGAATTGCCCACTTCCAGGGTTTGACCAAAGCACATTATGAATAAATGTATTGTCGGTAATTTCTGTTTGTCCTAATAAATATACATTATCATTTTTATCCAACTCAATAAAATAATTTTGATCGTAAGTGGTTGATCCAAAAAATGTTGAATTGAGTATTTGACTGCCATTTTTAGCAACACGAGTAACAAAACCATCAGACCTTCCTCCAACAAAAACATTTTGGTAAGCATTGGTTGATGAAGGAAAGTTAGTTGAGTTAGTTCCTCCGGTTAAATATAAATCTTCATTGCTATCAATCGCTAATGAATATGCTGCATCATGGTTGTTTCCACCTAAAAAGCTGCTCCAAATAATATTTTGAAGGTTGTTATCCATTTTGATGATACAAGCATCAATATCTCCACCTCCGTAAATCGGTTGAAAAACATTTCCAA
>DATCTM010000084.1:0-6939 GCA_036567945.1 Vicingaceae bacterium | reverse complement strand
GAAACCAGACATTTGTAATGCTATTGGAGCTCACCATGATGAGATTGAAATGACTACCTTAATTTCTCCAATTGTTCAGGTTTGTGATGCTATTTCAGGAGCAAGACCGGGAGCAAGAAGAGAAGTAATGGAATCTTATATAAAACGTATTAAAGAGTTGGAAAACATTGGCATGACTTATCCCGGTGTTGAACAAGCTTATGCGATACAAGCCGGTAGAGAGTTAAGAGTAATTGTAGAGAGTGGAAAAGTAACCGATACACAAGCGGATACCATTTCTTTTGAGTTAGCTCAAAAAATTCAAACAGAAATGACTTATCCCGGACAAGTAAAAGTTACTGTGATTCGTGAGAAGAGAGCTGTAAACTACGCTAAATAAAACTCATATTTTTATATACAAGAAAGGCTAATCGTACGGTTAGCCTTTCTTTGTTTTATGTTAGTACCTTACCCTTCCATTTCAAAGAATTTATTGACTAATAAAATATGGTCGGGGTCACCTAAAAGATAAAGTACATCATCCTGTAAAATCATGTTGTCGCTATCAATATCGGTAATGTAGTCTTTACCTCTTTTTATGGCTAACAGGGTAACACCATAGTCGCTTCTTAAAGCAGAAGAATTAAGCGATTTACCTACAATTTTATTTTTTCCTTGGGTAACATGTACAGTAGCAATCTCCATTTCATCATTACGCAATTTCATCAAATCTTTTCCCGTTGAAATATCAACTGCACTAATGTCTCTTAGCATTTCATAATTTCTAGATCTTATATAGTTTACAAATTGCTTAATTTCATCATTAGGAACTAAATATTTACGCATTACTCGGGTAAAAATTTCAATAGAGGTTTCAAATTCTTCAGGAATAACCTGGTCTGCACCAGCTTTAATGTTTTCTTCAATTTCGCTAATGTATCGAGTTCTTACAATGATGTAAGCTGTACGGGTATAATTTCTAATGTTTCGCACAATTTTTTTGGTAGTTTCGGGCGAAGAAATAGCTACAACTACCACTCTTGCTTCGTGAGCATGAAGGTGTTTTAAAATAACATCGTTACATGCATCACCAAAAATAATAGGCTCATTATTGTCCTTTCCTTTTTTGATGGCTGCGGGATCTAAATCTACAATTAAATAAGGAATATTAGCTCTTTTAGCGGCTTTAGCAACATTTTCGCCATTCACACCATAACCAATAATAATAAGGTGGTCGTGATAATTTTCTTCTTCAATTTTATTGTTATGAGCGTTGTTTTTGGTAATGTTTTTTAATCTTCTTCTTACATTTTTGGGCAATGGAGTTTTAAATAAAAAGTCAGCAATTTTATCTGAAAAATCAATAACAAAAGGTGTTGCCCCCATACTCATTATGGATATTGCTAAAAAATGTTGATAAATAGTATTGCTCATTAACTCATACTGCATACCTGTTGCCGAAAGTAAAAAAGCAAATTCTCCTACCTGGAAAAGGCTAAGAGCGGTGAGTATAACTGTTCTAGGAGGATATTTTAGCACTAAAACGGTTATTACCAAAATAATAATTTTTAGGGCTACAACACCAAAAGCAATTAAGTGAATAGAAACGATGTTGCTAAAGAAAAATTCTAAATCCAATAACATTCCAATAGAAACAAAGAAAAAGCTAATAAAAATTTCTCTGAAGGGAAGGATGTTAGCCGTTGCTTGGTGGCTATACTCCGATTCGGATATAATTAATCCGGCAAAAAAAGCTCCTAATGCCAAAGATAAACCCACTGCTGAAGTTAGCCAAGCGGTAGCAAAACAAAGCACTACAGTTGTTAAAATAAATAACTCTCTACTTTTAGCTTTTACTACAGATTTGAATAATAATGGAACAACATATTTTCCTAATAAAAATAAGACTATCAGTACTCCTGCAAGTTTTACCACCAACATTAGTAAATCATTTACAGGGTCTTCTGATTGTCCTGCTAAAAGTGGTGTAACCAACATCATCAGCACCACAATAATATCTTGAAAAATCAGTATTCCCACAGCTACCCTACCATGTGGGGAGGTTATTTCACCTTTTTCTTGAAGCATTTTAAGAACAATGGCGGTACTACTCAATGAAAACAAGAATCCAATAAAAATGGAGGTTTGTAGAGGTAAGCCCATCCATGTAGCACAAAGCGTTGTAAGTCCTATTGTCCCTCCGACCTGCATCATACCACCCCAGAGTACGGTATTTTTTATGGAGACTAATCCTTTTAAGGAGAACTCTATACCAATTACAAACAACAGAAAGATAATACCTATTTCTGATAATAACTCTACTTCATGTCCGGCACTCACTAAGTTTAGCCCATGTGGACCACTAATAATTCCGGTAATTAAAAACCCTAAAATGGGAGGGATTTTTAATCTGTTAAAAAGTAAAATGATGAGTACAGAAAGTCCTAAAATGATGACAATGTCTTTTAAAATAGGAATTTCCATATAGTTTTTTGAGTTAGGTTTTTACAAGTCCCACACCGATTTTCTTTTTCTGAACTTAAAATAATCTTTATGTTCTAGAATAAAAGCCATGATAAGGTAAATAATCAGTGGAGACCCCAAAGTTAAGAAAGAGATGTAAATAAAAAACATTCTTATTTTGGAAGTTTTTAGTTGAAGTTTCTCACCCCACCAAGCACATACTCCAAACGCTTTTTCCTCAAAATAGGCTTTAATTTTTTTTATCATAACAATAAGCTTATTCTATGCGAAGATAATGATTTTTGGGGAGATATTTGTTTTAATTCTTAAATGGAATTTAATAGTTTATTCCCCACATAGCAACTCAAACATTTTTTTGGTGTGCAGTAGTTATTTTTGAGTTCAATTAGTGCTTGTGTTTTAGCGGCATTGCTGGATTTAATACCTAAAGCTTTCCAGTTGGTAATGATGGAGTTGGCTTCAGCAGGTGTTTGTTCCAACAATTGTAAGGCTAAATGGATGTATTTTTCTTGTTGATGTTGTTTTCCATAAACAAACAAAAATGGTGCTACCACATTAATTATCAAATTATTCAACAGAGTTTTGCCTACTTTTTTAGGAATGGATTTAGCTTCAACACCAAATTGATAGTGGTTTAACCAATATGCTGATGCCTCGGTTTTAAATAATTGTTGAATAGATTTTACCTCTTTTAACTCTAGGATTTTTGAGAATAATCTGGGATGGCTTTTTAACAACATTGCCAACTGGCTTATGCGTATAGTAGGGAAGTTAGATGGTCGTAATTTGGAAAACTTCCAAGTAACTTTATCTATGGACTGTAACTTAAATTTAGCCTGTAAAAAGGTATATTCTTTTTTCAACCGTTGAAAGTATTCATCAGTAATATTTTCATTTAGAAACCCTGCTTGTCCATACAACAAGGCCTCAACACTTATTTGTTGGGGATGTTTTTCAATAATTTTTAAGGGTGTGTTTTGAGCCAATTGTTCAAAGGGTATAGCATTTACATTTAATCCGAAATACTTAAATAAAAAGTGATAAAAAGTTTCATCTAAATTGTTTTTATTCTGTTTTAAGTGATTAGTTATAAGAATTGTTTTTCTTTCTAAACGTTCTAAAAGCAACCTCTCCAACCAATTGTTAAATTCAAATGTTGTAATTTTATTTAGCTGATTTCCACAAGGAATTTTATTTTTAGAATAAATAAGTTGATGGTAATGATGCAGCAAGTCTAAATCAATGTTTTCTTTTAATTCTAATGTGGGAATAAGGTTGTTATTGGTGTTTTTTACCTCAGCATTGTCTTCATAAACTACATGTAAAATTACATTGTCGTAAGCTTTGTCTTTTTGATGGAGGTGAGTATTCCAATCGGAAGATTTTAAGTGAATTTCTACATTCCCTGCCCAAGTGGTATTCCCAATTTTAAGTTGAGCATTAAAAAAATCCGGTCCGGAATCTTGATTGTGAACACCAACTTTTATTATTTGTATAGTTTCCCCATTAGTGGTAACTAAATGTTGTGTTTTAAAGCGTTTAAACTTCCATATATAATGTAGAAAATCTTCTTTAAACATAACTTAGTAAATAAAGTTAGCAGCTAATACAATAGTAATTAGCTATCTAAAAATTAAAATTACTTTTATTTTTTATTTTGGCTCCCCAACTCCATACCAATAACAATACTGAAAGAGCTGCCAACACTCTCCCTATCCAATCTCCCGAACGAACATAAAAGGTTTCTGCAGTATTTAAGTTAATATCTCCTTTAATAACACCTTTTTGCCACCAACCAATTGGTTGTAGTACATCGCCACGCTGATTAATAAAACATGAAATTCCTGTATTAGCACTTCTGGCAATACTTCTACGAGTTTCTATGGCTCTTAATCTACCATAAGCCAAGTGTTGTTTATAGCCTGGGCTATCATCCCACCAACCATCATTAGTAATAATGAAAGCTGCATGTGCACCTTTTTGTACGTAAGTGCCAAAATATTCTCCGTAAATAGATTCATAACAGATTACAGGAGCGATGTTTATTTTATCATTTATTAGATTAAAAGCTTCTTTTTCGGAACCTAAACTGCCTAACGTTCCTCCTAAATTAATGGCAAATTTTTCTAAAGGACTAAATAGTTTTGGATAAGGTAATTTTTCTACGCCTAAAACAAGTTTAGACTTATGATAAATCTGCATTGGAGCTTCGTTTTTCATTTGTAAAGCAGTATTATAAGCATCATACCAACCACCTGTTTGTCTGTCGGGACGGGCAGTTGGTGTTGGTTTTTTCGGGGAAGCTTTATACTCCCTGTAAGTTGATGCTCCAATAATTAAAGTGATGTGAGGATTGTTTTTTAGCCAATTTTGCAACATTCGGTAAGCATTGCTTTCTTCAGGCTTGGTTTCTACGAAACCTCTTGGTATAGCCGTTTCTGGAGCTACAACATAAGTGGTGTTTTGAGTAATTTTTGATTGAGCCAATTGTAAAATATTAGCAATTTGTTCATCTTCAGTCATTCTGCCAAATTTGTCTTTATAAGGATCTATATTTGGCTGAATCACCACTACTTCAATAGGTTTTTCGGTTTCTACATAATTACTGTAGGTGTTATAAGAATAAATCATTGGAGCCAATAACAACACTAACATTACTATGACCATTTTTATATTGTTCAAAAAACTTTCTTTTCTTATCACATAAGCCTGATAAAAATGATAAACAACAATATTCATTAATAGAATCCATAGCGAACCACCCATCACACCAGTATATTCATACCATTGTATCCATTTTGGATTGTTGGCAAAAATATTTCCTAATGTATTCCAAGGGTGAGAAAACTCCCAATTATAATGCACCCATTCAAAACCTATCCAAAAAGCTACCAAAGCAATATAACCTCTTTTATTCCCCAAGTGTTTTTTTGCCGTATGGAACCACATAAAAATAATAGTCATAAATAGAGAATAAAGTACTTCTGCCATTACCATTCCTGCTTCCGAAGAATACCAAATCCACCAAGTGGTGTAGGTATTGAAGATTAAAAATGTAAGGTAGGTATATAGAAATAAATGCCACTTAGAATATTTTTCGGGTTGAGATGCAATAATTTCTTCCAATACTAAAAGCGGAACAAAAGCAATAAAAATTAAAATGGATAGACTTCCTGTTTCAGGCCAAGCTATACCCATTAATAAACCACTTAATACAGCAAGTCCTAAAAGTTTAAATTTATACATCATCAACATAATTTTATGATGTAAAAATACATAACTATACATTTAAAGAAGATTTTTATCCGTGTTTCCATTAATTTTTTTAGAATTATTAAAAATTTACTACTTTGCAGTTTTGTAATATATGTATCCCGTACTTTCATTTTGTAGAATAAGTATTTCGGGTTAAAAAATATATGCTTCTAACTAATAAAGGCCATGTAGCTTTTTTAATGTTATAAACATAAATTTCTTAAGTTTATAAAAAAAATTATAACGATGAAATATTCTGTATTAAAAATAGCTTTTTTGTTTATACTGTTTCAGTATGGTAATGTGCTTCTAGCTCAACATAATTCTGATCATCCTCATGCACATGAACATGAAGAAAACCTATCAAATAAAGTAGAACATTTGTCTTTTAAAGATACATTTTTAGGTAGTGAAGAAAACTATCAAGTATGTTATCCAAAAGATCATAGAAATTTTTTTTACATGATTTTTCTATTAATTTTATTAGTAGCTATTTTGGCTATTTTTACTTTTATAAACGTTAGAAAAAATAACAAACTATT
This sequence comes from Vicingaceae bacterium, assembly GCA_036567945.1. Lineage (GTDB taxonomy): Bacteria > Bacteroidota > Bacteroidia > Flavobacteriales_E > Vicingaceae > BRH-c54. The sequence continues at coordinate 679 of DATCTM010000084.1, read as the reverse complement.
AGCTATACAAAATAAAATTATCGAAGAAAAAAACAAGGACTTAGTGGATAGTATAAAATATTCCTTACAAATACAAAGATCGATACTTCCAAAAGCAACTACGGTAAATAATTCCTTTGAAAATATTTTTATTTTTTATTGTCCAAAAGATATAGTTAGTGGAGATTTTTATTGGGTTTTTTCTGATGAGCGTTATGCTTATGTTGCTGTTGTTGATTGTACCGGACATGGTGTGCCGGGTGCATTTTTATCCTTAATTGGAAATAATGCCATAAATAAAGCGATAAAAGAAGATGGAGAAACAGATCCGGGAGCCATTTTAGATAGAATGAATTATTATGTAAAAGAAACATTGAATCAACAAAGTGAAGGCGAGTTAAAAGATGGAATGGAGGTGTCTTTATGTAAATTTGATAAAATAGACAATACACTATATTTTGCAGGAGCTAATTTAAGTATGGTTTATTTTAAAGAAGGAGAGTTAAACATAGTAAAAGGAAGTAAATGTACAGTTGGTTCAGTACAACCCCATGTTAAAGGAGCACCAACAACTCATACAATACAACTCAGTAAAGGCGATAGTTTTTATCTTTATACAGATGGAATTATTGACCAATTTGGTGGAGAAAGTTCCAAAAAATTCAAAATTACCGGATTGAAAAATTTATTAACTTCTATA
>DATCTM010000083.1:0-4138 GCA_036567945.1 Vicingaceae bacterium | reverse complement strand
ATGGTTATAGGAGTAGTACATCCAGGTAAACTCCCGACAGGAGTGTTTTGTAGGTTTGAAACTGGATTACCTGTTTGTTGTGTTGTTACACCATTAACTGTGACATTTAAAGTCATCGTAGTAGAATTTACAGAAGCATTTGCATGCCAATGTTCAACCCAAATACGTAAATCACCATTACAATTATAACAATAACCTACTTGTACAGAATGTGCTCTTAATTTGTTATTTCCAACTATAATTAAAAAAAATAAAAAAAATAGTGTAAATAATTTATTCATAATTTAAAGTATTTAGGTATGTAGTGTTAGTTTGTTACCGTTTTCAGAAATAATTAGTCAGTTAAGTTGCTTACAGTATACTTTAATCAACATTAAAAAATTGAATTATAAATATACTATATGAATAGAGATTATTGAAAATTGGCATATTAAATTTGAGTAAATTTTACGCTAATAAACAAAAAAGTTGGCACGTTACCATGCCAACTTTTCAACAACTACAGTATTAAGTAGTTAATAATTATACTATCATTGCAGCACCAACTGTCTCATTTGTTGCTTCATTTATCAATATTAAACTCCCTGTAATCCTATTTCTACTGTACTTATCAAACAATAACGGACGAGTAGTTCTTATCGTAATTCTAGCTATATCATTAGTGTTAATAACTTTATCATCTTCAATTCTATGAAGCGTATTAATATTGACTTTGTACTTAACCTCTTTAATAATACAGCGTGCATCATTTGTAGTATGTTTTAAAGCATATTTTCCTCCATTAATCATTGGTTTATCATTTAACCAGCATACCATCAAATCTAAGTCCTGACTAGCATTGGGTTGGTTGTTTTCTCTCACAATCATATCTCCTCTGCTAATATCAATATCGTCATCTAAAGTCATAGTTACCGACATTGGAGAAAAAGCTTCTTCTATTTCATTATTATAAATATGAATCGATTTTATCTTAGAAGAAAAACCTGATGGCAAGACAACAACCTCATCTCCTTTTTTAAAAATTCCCCCTGCAATTCTTCCTGAATAACCTCTAAAGTCATGAAATTCGTCCGATTGTGGTCTAATAACATACTGAACTGGAAATCTGCAATCAACATGATTGTAGTCGCTACCTATATGAATGTTTTCTAATAAATACATTAACGTTGACCCTTGATACCAAGACATGTTTTCAGATTTGTTTACCACATTATCTCCTTTTAATGCACTAATAGGCACGAAATGGATATCTCTTACCTCTAATTTGGAAGAAAATGCTTCTAAATCTTTTTTAATCTTTTCAAAAACCTCCTCTGAGTAATCAACTAAATCCATTTTGTTTATACAAAAAACTACATGAGGAATGCCTAACAATGAAGAAATAAATGTATGGCGACAAGTCTGCTCCACTACACCTTGACGAGCATCTACAAGAATAATTGACAAATTGGATGTAGAAGCTCCGGTAACCATATTTCTTGTATATTGAATATGTCCGGGAGTATCTGCTATAATAAATTTACGTTTTGGTGTAGCAAAATATCTATACGCAACATCAATAGTTATTCCTTGTTCTCTTTCAGCTCTTAATCCGTCTGTTAAAAGTGCTAAATTCACATTTTCATCACCTTTTCTTCTACTGGTTTCTTCAATAGCTTCATATTGATCTGCAAAAATGGATTTTGAATCATACAATAATCTTCCTATTAAAGTACTCTTTCCATCATCAACACTTCCTGCCGTTGAAAAACGTAAAAGTTCCATATCTAAATAAGATGACGTTTCGTTATTTATAGTTGAATTTTCCATCTAATAATTTCTTAATCTTTTTTCTTAATCTTTAAAAATATCCTTGTTTTTTTCTATCTTCCATAGCTGCTTCAGAACGTTTGTCATCAGATCTTGTACCTCTTTCTGTTGTTCTTGCCGCAGCAACTTCCTCAATAATCTTTTCTATAGAATCTGCACTAGATTCTACTGCCCCTGTACATGTAGCATCACCAATAGTTCTAAACCTAACTTGCATGTTAGTAGCAACTTCATTATCTCGTTGTTGGATAAAGCTTGAAGTACTCATAATTACACCTTCTCTAATAAAAACTTCTCTTTGGTGCGCTAAGTAAATAGATGGTATTTCAATGTTTTCTTTCAAAATATACTGCCATACATCCATTTCTGTCCAATTACTAATAGGGAAAACTCTAAAATGTTCCCCCATATTTTTTCTACCATTAAAGATATTCCAAAGTTCTGGTCTTTGGTTTTTAGGATCCCATTGCCCAAATTCATCTCTGTGAGAGAAAAAACGTTCTTTTGCTCTAGCTTTTTCTTCATCTCTTCTGGCTCCTCCTATGGCACAATCAAATTTATGTTGTTCAATCGTTTCAAGTAAAGTAACTGTTTGTAAAGCATTTCTACTCGCATTAAAACCTTTTTCTTCAACGACTTTTCCTTCATTAATAGATTGTTGTACAGATCCAACAATTAAATTAGCCCCTATTTTTCGTACAAACTCATCTCTAAACTCAATAGTTTCAGGAAAATTATGTCCGGTATCTATATGAACTAATGGAAATGGAATTTTTGCAGGCCAAAAAGCCTTGCGAGCCATGTGTGCTACGACTATAGAATCTTTCCCTCCAGAAAATAGTAGTGCTGGTTTTTCAAATTGAGAGGCTACTTCTCGCAAAATATAAATTGCTTCTGCCTCGAGTTCTTCAAGATGTGTTAAATTATATGATTTCATTAAAATAATTTTTCTGAAAAACAAAAATAGCTATTATAAAATACGCTATAAAAAAAGAGCGTACAAAAATTACGCTCTTAGTTATTTTTTCAAATTTAGAATTTAGCTCTCGACTTTCTTCGTTTTGGTCCTTTTTTACCAAGCACCCAACCATGTCTAGATCTATAATATTTACTTCTACTTCTAATTGCCCAACTAAAATTAACTGTTGCTGTTAAGTAGCTATCATTATGAGAAGAATCTCCTCTTTTTCTACCAGGTTGATACGTTGTTACTTTTGGCAATTTTTCCGCATCAGGATTATCAAAAGCAATTTGGTTAATAACTCCTTGATTAGTCTTATTTGCCATAGCTGCTGCTACAGGATCAGTATGAGCAATATATTCTGTACTTACATCATCAATATAATCAGTAAAAGTGGTTCTCCACCCTATTTCCATACCTAATCTATATTTCCTGTTTATAGTATAGTAAAAACCAACCCCAGTAGGAATAGTAAAATTAAATTTACTATAAGCCACACCTTCTGTTTGCAAAGGCTGAAGTGATATCCACTCTCCATTAGCATCTTGTCCTTTTGGATTACTATAAAAAAGTCCTGCACCTACAAATAAATACAAATTAAAATCAGAAGTATATCTACCCGTTCCTCCTACATCATTTACTTTATAAACATACAATTCTCCGATAGCAGCCAACTCAAACATATCGTTTCTAAAATTTAAGTTTCTCCCTCTTCTATACGGGTAGGTTGTGTTAGCATCATCTCCTGAAAGACGGATATAATTCAACGTACCTTTAATACCAAACTTTGGTGAAACTCTGTAACGATAAAATCCTCCGAGATTCCATCTTGTTGCATTAAACTTCATATCCATTACAAAATCTCTTCTAGTACCTTCTCCACCACCAATATCTCCTAAATAGTTTGAAGCTCCAACAGAAAAACCATAATCAGTAAGGTACTGACCATAACTTAAGCTACTTGAAAGAATGATTATAACGAATAGTAATTTTCTAAGCATAAAAGCAAATCTACAAAAAAAGAACAAATGTAATACTTTAATAGTTTAAATAAAAGTTATTTTTTGTTCAAGCAATTCATTTAGTAATTTCGCAAATGTACAAATACATTACAATACAATGAATAAAATTTGCAAACTTTTTAATATTCAATACCCTATAATACAAGGCGGTATGATATGGAATAGTGGCTGGAAGCTTGCTTCCGCTGTTAGTAATTCAGGTGGGTTAGGGTTAATTGGAGCAGGATCTATGTATCCGGAAGTTTTTCATGAACATATAAAAAAATGCAAAAATGCTACAACAAAGCCATTTGGTGTTAATTTACCAATGTTGTATCCACAAATGGATGAAATGATTAAAATCATT
>DATCTM010000082.1:0-70279 GCA_036567945.1 Vicingaceae bacterium | reverse complement strand
AAAAATGCCTGATGTCCTGTGATAATAACATTTGGAAAAGCGCGTAATCGGCTGTAAACAGGGTCTTTTAAAATACTGTTTCTATGGTCGTTAAAAAATAATCCTTTTTCTTTTTCATACACATCTAAACATGCTCCACCCAAATGTTCATTTTCAATGCTTTCTATTAGTGCATTAGTATTAACAACAGCTCCTCTAGCAGTATTAATCAATATGCAGCCTTTTTTCATGCTGGCAAATTCTTTTTTGTCTAATAGGTAATGTGTTTTCTCGTTCAACGGGCAATTTAAAGAAACTACATCGCTGTTTTTTAATAGAAAATCTAAAGAAGTATATTCCATGTTTATTTCTTTTGCCAAAGGATTTTCTACAGGGTCATAAGCTAATAGTTTACAACCAAAACCATTCATTATTTTGGCAAAAGCAAAACCAATTTTTCCTGTACCGATAACACCGACTGTTTTATTGTTTAGGTCGAAGCCAACAAGTGTATCTAATCTAAAATCTTGCAGTTGGATAAGGCTTTCTGCTTTATGTAGTTTACGATTGAGTGCCAAAAGTAAAGCTACACCATGTTCTGCAATAGCATAGGGAGAATATTCCGGTACGTTGGCTACTTTTATTTTTAGTTCTTGTGCTTTTTGTAAGTCAACATGATCATAACCAACAGAGCGAAGGGTAATGTATTTAACTTGGTAATCAGCGAGTTTTTCAATAATTTTTACAGAGGCAATATCATTAGTAAATAAAGCAACAGCATCATAACCTTTCGCCATTTCAACAGTATCTTCGTTTAGTGATTTTTTTGTAAAACTAAATTGATGTTTATTTTTTGCGGCTTCTTCTAAAAAAGGTTGGTCAAAACCATGCGTGCTATAGGCTAATACTTTCATATTTTAAGGGTAAGAATTATGAAAATCAAAAATAAGGTTAAAAAACAAATTTGACTTTTAAATGCTTTTAATTCGCATTAATCATCTTTAAATAATGTTTTATTTGAAGGATGAGCTGATCGATAGATTTGTTTTCTTTTAATGCAATGGTTAAGTCACAAGCTTCATCTCTGTAGTCACCACAAGAACCAACCTTAAAACGAGCATTAGAAAGTGTGGTAATATACTTGTTTGGGAAACAATCGGACATGGTGAGGTCTATTAAAATCTGAAAAGGAGTAGCAATAAACTTATCTACTTCATTTCCTTTAGGAATCATTAATTTTGATAGATTATTATTGTCGAAATAACGATAATGTAGGTGAGGAGACATTAATTCTGAACCTTTTTTAGAATTGATATAGCCAAGTGTAGCCACTTTTTTTCTTTCTTCAATAAGGTAGTTGGTTAATTTTTTTACCGCTTCATATTCCATTCTGTTGGTAGCATCATAAATAATTCCTATTTCTATGGCTCTGTCCAAACCAATAGCCCTAACTTTTCTTATAAAGTTTTTATTCTTTTTGTTTAGTAAGAACTGAGCTATATTAAGTTTAATTTTTTTTAGCATTGCAAAAAAGCAGCATTTATTTTTTTCCTCTGACGTGTTTTTCTACTTCATCCCACATTGCGTCAGGAATGGCATCAAAACTATTAAATTCCCCTGCATTATAAATCCATTCGCCACCATCTATGGTTATTACTTCGCCATTTATATAAGCAGAAAAATCTGACATTAAATAAGCTGCTAAGTTAGCTAGTTCTTGGTGTTCGCCAAATCGTTTTAGTGGAATTCTTTTTAGTGGATCTATATTTTTTGCAACAGCGTCCGGGAATAAACGGCTAAAGGCGCCTTGTGTAGGAAATGGTCCGGGAGCAATTGCATTATTTTTAATGCCATATTTAGCCCATTCTGAAGCTAAAGAACGAGTAAGTGCTAATACTCCTGCTTTAGCACAAGCTGATGGCACCACATATCCTGAACCTGTCCAACTGTAGGTAGTTACAATATTTACTACATTTCCTTTAATTTGATTGGTTATCCAATATTTCCCTAAAGCTAAACTGCAATTGTAACTGCCTTTTAAGACAATGTCTGTAATTACATCAAATGCTTTGTGAGACAATCTTTCCGTAGGACTAATAAAGTTTCCGGCAGCATTGTTTACTAACCCGTTTATAGCACCAAATTGAGCAATACCTAAATTAATTACTTTTTCAACTTGTAAATAGTCTCTTACATCACAAACATAACCAACAATATTATCTTTTTTGGTTAGTGTTTTTAGTTCTTCAACGGTACTATTAATTACTTCTTCTTTACGAGAAGCAATAATAATATTGGCTCCTAACTCTAAAAAATAAGTTGCCATACTTTTTCCCAAACCTGTACCACCACCGGTAATTAAAATGGTTTTACTTTTTAGTTCATCATTTTTAAACATTTTATCGGTGTAGTTCATAAGGTTATTTTTTAGAATTATTATTAAGCAATGGCTTTTTCTATTTGTTGGATAATGTTTTCAGCTTTGCTGTAAACTTCTTGTTCTGATACAGGAACAGGAGCAAAACGAGCCATATCACATAAATCAATGGTTTCTATTAATGAGTTGATGATGTTGTCATCTACATTTTTAGCGGCAAGCGAAGATTTTATATTTTCTTTAGTTAAATCTGCAACAGCAATATTTAATTTATCGCCAACATAGCCAAATAAGGCTTTAGAAGTGGCTTCATAAAAAGCATTTTTATCGTTTGCTGCCAAGCTTTTCTTAGCCGATGATAAAAGTTTTGAGGCTAATTTACCTGCTTTTCTGCTCTTAACTTTGGCAATATCACTGTTGGCTGCTCGGTTTTTATTTCTTATAATAAATGCTATTATAAAAAGCAAAGGAGCGAGTAGGAGCAGGCTGTAAAATTTCCAGCTATTGTATAAGTTATTTGCATTAAGCACAAACTGTGGTGTATCGGTATGGATGTATCTAATATCTTCACCGAGAATTTTAATGTCTTCTTTTCCAGCTGCCGTGTAGGTTACATTGTTCTCTGTGCCATCGCCTTTGTTTATTTTTAAAACGATAGGGTTGGATTTGATGGTTTCGTATTTTTTTGTTGAAGGATTGAAATAGGAAAAAATGATAGGATCTATGGTGAAATCTCCTTGATAGCGAGGAATAACTAAATAATTATATTCTTTACTTCCAGAAACTCCGGCATTGCTAGTTTTGGTATTGTCGGTTACTTTAGGATCGTAAATTTCAAATTCTTTTGGGAAATTAATTGCCGGATTATCAATTAAAGGTAGGTTGCCAGTTCCACTAATCGTTACCTTTACATTTATAGCTTCGTTGGCTTTAACTTCATTAGCAGAAACATCTGTAGTCATTTTTAACTGACCAACTGCATTCACGAAACCATCAGGTTTAGGAGCGGGATGAGGAAGTACTTTAATTTTAATAGGTTTACTTTTTACGATGTGTTCTTCTTCAACTACTTGCCCGAAAAATTGGTCGAAAATACTTTGTCCACCACTCACTCTTTTTTGAGTAATAAAACGCATTTCTAACGGATCTATTTCTAACTCTCCCGAACGCTGTGGAAACAATACAATTTTTCTGATGGTAGCAATATTCCATCGTTCTCCATTTATTATTTCTTGTGTCCATTGAGCTTGTCCTATATTAATTTCCTGACTCCAGAAACCGTTTAAATCGGCATTTTTAACCATTTCATTAGCCGCAATATTTATTTTAGTAAAAAGCTGATAAGTCGCTACTAAATGTTCTCCCTGATAAACAGTAGTTTTGTTTACACTGGATTTAATGAATAAATCGCCAGAGTTTTTAGTAACAGTAGCGTTATTGCTATTAGTATTGTTTTGCACATTCGCCCCCTTACTAACATTAATTTCTATGGTATTAGATTGGTATTTTTTTCCATCAATGGTTACTTCTGCAGCAGGAATAGTAAAGCTTCCTTCTTTTACTGCCATTAAAATGTAACTGTAGGAAATATTGGCACTTGTTTTACCATTTACCCAGCTCATGCTAGTGGATTGATTTGGTCCGGAAAGTACTCTAAAGTCAGATATCTTGGGTGGTTTAAAGTTATCTATGTTGGAATTTACTTTAAACTCAATTTTAAAACGGTCTCCGGTAGCTACATCATAATGACTAGCTGCTGCAGTAAAATTAATATCCTGTGCAACAGCTATTATTCCTGAGCTTGTAAAAGCTAACAGCAAAAGTAGATATGTTGTAAATCGTTTCATCTGTTCCGTAAGCAAATTTCTATTTCTATATTGAAATTACCAATCTTTTTCAATTTTAACTTTTTGACCTTTTTCTTTTTCCTTTTTCATTTTTGCCTGTACTTCTTTTTCTTTATTGTTTAAAGCATCTAACATACGTTGTGCTTCTTCTTTAGATAGCTGACTAGGTTTCTCTTGTTGTTCTTTTTGTTGGTCTTGCTTTTTCTCTTCATTCTTTTGCTCGTCCTTATTCTCTTGTTTTTCCTCGTCTTTGTTTTTGTCTTCCTTATCTTTTTCCTTATCCTTATCCTTATCCTTGTCTTCGTTTTGTTGTTGTTCTTTTAACTTTTTTTGAGCATAAGCAAGGTTATACCTGGTTTCATCATCTTTCGGATTAAGGCGAAGTGCATTTTTATAAGCATCAACGCTTTCTTGGTATTTTTGAGCTTCTAAAAAAGAATTTCCTAAGTTATGGAAAGCACTTGCTCTAAGTTCTTTATTGGTACTTTGTTCCGCAACTTTTTTAAACTCTTCGGCAGCCTCAGCAAATTTTTGTTCTTTATAAAGGGCGTCTCCTAAATTAAAAGTAGCTTTTTCTGAAGCTTGATTTTTTTCTAATGCTTTTTTGTAGCTTTCGGTAGCTTCGGTATATTTTTCATCTTCATAGTGCTTATTTCCTTCACGGATATATTTTTTCTCTTCCTGAGCAAAAGAAAACCCAACAAAACTTAAAAATAATATGAGTAAAATGTATTTCATCTGGTTGTTTATGATTGAAATAAGTTAATCTTATCTAATTTACTACTTCTTCTTTTTGATATTAAAAACTCTATAATTAGCAATACTAAGCTGATTAGTAAAAATAACTGAAACCTATCATCGTAATTTTTAAAGACTTTGCTGCCAAATTCTTTTTTCTCCATTTTGTTTATCTCATTCATAATAATAGATAAACCTGCATTAGCATTGGTTGCTCTTACATAAGTTCCTTCTCCGGCAGTTGCAATTTCTTGAAGCATCTTTTCATTTAACTTAGAAACGATAGTATTGTTGTTGTTATCTGTTCTAAATCCTACTTGTCTGCCATTTTGATAAATAGGAAGTGGAGCACCATTTTCAGACCCCATACCAATAGTATGTACAAAAACATCATTTTCAATTGCATTTGTAGCAGCTCCCAACGCATCATCTTCATGGTTTTCTCCATCGGTAATAACTATAATGGCTTTGCTGGTTTCCGCTTCAGGATTAAAAGAACGAAGTGCTAAATCAATGGCTTTCCCTATGGCTGTTCCCTGAACAGGAACAATGTCTGTACCTATACTTTCTAAAAATAATTTTGCTGAAGAATAATCGGAAGTGATAGGAAGTTGAACGTAGGCTTCTCCTGCAAAAATGATAATTCCTAATCTGTCGTTTTCTAGTTTTTCTATAAGCTGATAAATGGCTCTTTTAGCTCTTTCCAGTCGGTTGGGAGAGAGGTCTTCAGCTAACATACTGTTAGAAACATCTAAGGCTATCATTAAATCAACACCTTCACGTTTAACCTCTTCGGCTTTTGTGCCATATTGTAAGTTTGCCAAACCAATAAACAAAGAAGTGATGGCAAGTAAGTACAATACAAACTTAAGTGATGGTTGGTATTTTGAAACTTCAGGAGTTAATCTTTTTATTAAGTGATGACTGCCAAATTGTTTCAATTTTTTCTTTCTCCATTGTTGAAACAATAAAAAAGAAACAATAAGCAATGGAATCACCACAGCTAAAGCATATAGAAATAATATGTTTTCAAATCTAAACAATGCTTTTGTAAAGTGTTTTGGTTAATAAAAATTCTATTAATAAAGCACAAGCGGCTAATATGGCAAATGGTAAAAATTTCTCTGATTTTTTTCTGTAATCAGTAACGTTAATCTTAGATTTTTCCATTTGGTCAATTTCTTTGTAAATTTCTTCTAACTCTTTATTGCTTTTAGCTCTAAAATATTTTCCATCAGCCATTTCAGCTATTTGGGTCATTGTTTCTTCATCAATTCTTACTGGCACATCTTGGTATTGTTTTCTACCAAATTGATCAACATAAGGAGTAGGAGCAGTTCCTGTTGTGCCTACGCCAATAGTATAAACTCTTACACCAAATTCTCTGGCAATTTCTGCTGCTGTAACCGGAGGTATAGAGCCTGAATTATTAATTCCATCAGTAAGTAAAATAACTACTTTACTTTTCGCTTCACTGTCTTTTAACCTACTTACTGCGGTTGCTAAGCCCATTCCAATTGCTGTTCCGTCTTCAATCATACCGTTTTGTATGCTCGAAAAAAGATTAATAAGCACATCATGGTCGGTAGTTAGTGGACATTGAGTAAAGCTTTCGCCAGCAAAAACAACCAAGCCCATTCTGTCGTTAGGTCTGTTGGAAATAAATTCCATAGCAATGTTTTTACACGCTTCTAAACGATTAGGTTTAAAATCTTCTGCCAACATACTTCCTGAAACATCAATACTCAATACAATATCAATACCTTCGGTAGAAACATCTTGCCAGCTTGATGAAGTTTGTGGTCGGGCAATAGCTGTAATTAAAGCAGCAATGCCAATAATCCTCAATAAAAATATACTATGTCTGGATTTGGCTAAAAAAGTAGAAGTTAGGTTCTCGTTGGTGCTAAGTTTAATATTTCCTTGGTGCTTTTTCAGTCTTAAAATATACCAAATAATCAGCAAAGGAATAATGAGTAGCAACCAGAAAAAGGTTGGATTAGCAAATGATATGTCGTACCAAAAATCAAGCATGTGTATTGTTGTTTTCAGGTTCAATCACTTTTGTAGCTTCAATAAATGCAATGGAATAATTGAGACTATTTTCGTTTTCATTTGCCAAAGGCTGTTCCTTAGCGAATTTCACTAAATCGGCTAGGGTAAGCGTTTGCGAAAGCTTTAATTTTAAATCTTCAGGAATTTGATGCAGTCTTAATCCGTGCATAATTTCAGAAGTGGTTTCTTCCAACGCATTTACGTGGTATCTTTCTTCAATATATTCTCTCAATATTTCAGAAATTTCTGAATGATAGGCTTTTATTTTTCCATTCTGCCATAACTGTTGCTCGTTTAGCTGCCTTAATTTCTCTAAAGCAATTTCATGTATAGGTATTTTTGGGACAACCTTTTCTTCAACAATTATAGGTTTTTCTCTTTTTAAATATCTTACTAAAAAGAAAACCCCAATAAGAGCGGCTAAAATAGCTGCTAACCACATCCAATTATCTTTTAACCAATCTTTAATAGAAAACGGTTCGGAAAGTGGTTGTTTAATATCGAAAATAGCATTGGCAGTATCAACTTCCATGCTTTGTACTTCTAATAAAAGCGGGTCGGATTCAACGGTATCGCCATTAACAATAAATTGGAAAGGAGGAATTACATAATATCCCGAATCGAAACTAGTAATAAGTAATGATTGAGATTGAGCAAAAAGTCCGTTAGCATCGGCAATAGAAGTATCTATGTTAGATTGAGAAAGTACTTCAACCTCTTTGATAATAGTATCGTTTAGTTGCGGAAAACTAATTTTTGTATTTTTATTTTGATAGGTAGCAATAAAGTGAAGTTGTGTTTGTTCGCCAATCATTAAAAAATTAGTATCTAAAACAGCTTTTACCGCTATATTCTGACCTAAAAGAGCAAAGTTTGGTAGCAATAGTGCAATAAATATGTAAATGAATTTTCTCACCCTCTTTTCTTAAATAAAGTCATTAATGGTTTTACATAATCTTGATGTGTTCCGATAGAAGCACTATCTACACCGGCTTTTTTAAATATTGTTTTCAGTTTGTCTTTTCTTTTTAAAAATGCCAATTCATAATTTTTTCTTACCTGTTTGTCGGAAGAATTTATCCAATTTAATTGATTGGTTTCGGCATCTAAAAAAGGTACTAAACCAAGGTCGGGTAAATTTTCTTCGGCTTTATCATAAAGTTGTAAAACAATTACATCGTGTTTTTTATTGGCAATTTTTAAAGCATCTTCGTAGTTGTACTTGGCAACGAAATCAGAAATAATAAAAGTTGTAGCTCTTCTTTTAATAACATTATTTAAGTATTTGATTGCTAATTCAATATCAGTTCCTTTGCTTTCAGGTTCAAAGTCTATTAAATGTCTTATAATCATTAAAATATGGCTTTTTCCTTTTTTAGGAGGAATGAACTTTTCAATTTTATCCGAAAAGAAAATCACCCCAACTTTATCATTATTTTGAATAGCCGAAAAAGAAAGTACAGCACAAAGTTCTGTAGCCAATTCTTGTTTGCTTTTTTGTTGTGTACCAAAATATCCCGAACCGCTCACATCGATTAAAATCATAACGGTCATTTCTCGTTCTTCTTCAAAAACTTTTACATAAGGATGATTAAAACGAGCGGTAACATTCCAATCTATTGTTCTTATTTCATCTCCATGTTGGTATTCTCTAACTTCACTAAAAGCCATACCTCTTCCTTTAAAAGCAGAATGATATTCTCCTGAAAAAAGCTGGCTGCTTAATCCACGAGTTTTAATTTCTATTTTTCTAACTTTTTTTAGAAGTTCAGATGTAGTGTAATTAGACATAAAAAGCTAAGATTTTAAGATTTTTCTGACAAAAGAGAGCTTAGTTCAATTGCCAGTATTCTTATTTCTTTTTAAGGAATTTCAACGTTATTTAAAATACCATTAATAATGTCTGTACTGGTTATGTTTTCAGCTTCAGCTTCATAACTTAATCCAATTCGGTGTCTCAATACATCATGGCAAATAGCCCTTACATCTTCTGGGATAACATAGCCTCTTTGCTTAATAAAAGCGTAAGCTTTAGAAGCCAATGCTAGGTTAATACTTGCTCTTGGTGAACCTCCAAAGGTGATTAGATTTTTGTATTCAGCTAGGTTGTAATCTTCAGGGTGTCTAGTAGCATCAACAATATTTACAATATATTGTTCAATTTTTTCATCCATATATACTTCTCTAACTACATTACGAGCTTTAAGAATATCCTCTGGCTTAAGTACACAGTTGGGTTTAGGAAAACCTGCTTTAGAGATGTTGTTTCTGATAATTATTTTTTCTTCATCTTTTTTAGGATAATCTAATACTACTTTAAGCATAAATCTGTCCACCTGTGCTTCTGGTAGAGGGTAAGTTCCTTCTTGCTCTACAGGGTTTTGAGTTGCCAAAACCAAGAAAGGTTCAGGTAAGTGGAAAGTTTCTTCACCTATGGTTATTTGGCGTTCTTGCATTGCTTCTAACAAAGCACTTTGTACTTTTGCCGGAGCACGATTTATTTCATCGGCAAGAATAAAATTTGCGAAGATAGGTCCTTTTTTTACTGAAAAAGCTTCTTGCTTTTGGTTATAAATCATTGTACCTATAATATCGGCAGGAAGTAAATCCGGAGTAAACTGCACACGACTAAATTTGGCATCTATGGCTTTTGCTAAGGTATTTATAGCAAGCGTTTTTGCTAACCCAGGAACACCTTCAAGCAATATATGTCCGTTAGATAGTAATCCAATAAGTAATCTTTCTGTCATGTGTTTCTGACCGATAATTACTTTGTCCATTTCCATGGTAAGTAAAGTTACAAAGGAACTTTCTTTTTGAATTTTTTCGTTTAATGCTCTAATATCCACATTTGTTGAGCCTTCTGACGGAGCAGAAGATAAAGGTGGAGTAGGTGTGTGTGCTTCTTCCATAATTTTTTCGTTTTTAATGTCGCTAAATTAAGCAGCTAAGTTAGTTTATTCTTATGAAGAAGCAATGTCCGGTGTTAAAAAATGTTAAGAGTTAAGTTGTTGAATTACAGAGTTTAAAATTTTTTCTAAAGAACTGTTATTGATTTAGTTAATTGATAGAAAGGTGGTTGAAACACGAGTTTATTATCTTTCTATTACAAAATCTGCTGTTTGAGTTAAGATGCTTTCTTTTCCAATACCTAAATCAACAATTTTGGTGAGTGTTTGATAGCCTTCAGAAGTAATTTCTAAAGTATATTTTTTATTTCCTACTAAGGTAATAAAATAATGTCCTTCATCAGTTGATGTTGTTGATGCAACTACTTTTCCAGTTTCATCTTTAAAATCTATTTTAGCAACAATAGGTTCTTGTTCAGGGTTTTTAATTTCACCTTTTAAAATGGAAAGATCAATAGCCACACCTTCTGTTAAAACAGGATACTTACTCATATCAATTTTGTAAATATCTCTATCTCCCATACCGTCTTTTCTTTGGTTGGAATAATAAGCTGTTTTTCCATCTGTACTTAACACAAAATGTAAATCATCATTTACAGTATTTATTGGGTAACCTAAGTTTTGTGGAGTTGTCCAAGTGCTGTCATCCTGAAGCCTTGTCATAAAAATATCATATCCTCCCATAGATAAATGTCCTTTAGAGCTAAAAAATAAAGTTCTTCCATCTGGATGAATAAAAACTGAAATTTCATCTTCGGGAGTATTAATGGTAGCACCTATATTTTTAGGTTCTAGCCATACGGTGTTAGATTTTTTTTGTGAAATATAAATATCTCCTTTTCCAACAGGATTATTTTTTTTACCTGTTCTTTCGCTAACAAAAAAGAGGTAGTTTCCATCGGCAGTTAGCTGGGCAGAGCTTTCAAAATAAGAAGTGTTAACAGGTTTTTCTAAAGATCTAGGAGTGCTCCACTTACCTGAATTTCTTTTTTTTGAAACGAAAATATCTCCTATATATAAATTTCCATCATTACGGTAAATAAAAATTTCTTCACCACTTGGTGAAATACTTAAACAAGCATCATGTCCTTCAGAATTAATGTTTCCTTCAATAGGGTAAGATTTCCCCCATTCACTATTAACAGAATCCCATTGTGCAATATAAATATCTTCAAAAAATTTATAATCCCCTGCTTTATCAATCCCACCACCTTTGGTATCAGGTCTTCGCGAAGTAAAAATCATGGTTTTACCATCGGCAGTAATAGAAGGAGCATAATCTCCACCTCTAGAATTAATGTTGCTAGACAAAATTTCTATGTTAACATCAACTGGATGCTGCTTCATTTTAATGGCATAATTTACCTGAGTAATCATTTTGTTTACATCGTTTAACTTTAAATATTTTTTCTTGGCATTAGCCTTAAAATGATTAAAAGCACCAAGAGCATCGTCTAATTGGTCATTTTTATGGTAAGCTTCTCCCAGTTTAAAATAAAGTTCATGAGCTACTTCTTCATCAAGGTTTTTTGCATTTAAAAAATATTCAACAGCTAATTCCGCATCATTCATAGCCAAATAACATTCACCAATTCTATAATTTATCATAGCATCATTGGTAAAGCTTGTCATAAGTTCTCTATAGATATTTAAGGCAGCTCTATAGTTTCTGTCGCCAACAAAGGCATGATTGGCTTCTGCCATTTTAAGTTTATAGGTTATTTTACTCTTTTTTTTGTCGTTTTGAGCAAAAGTAACACTAGTAGATATCAATAATACTGTTATAATCAGCGATAATTGTTTCATATGTAGTAGATAGGTTTTAATAATTAAAAAAGTTTGTTAAACCAATTACAAATTTAGTATTGTAAATGTACAAATTCAGACTGAAATAACATAGTTCAATTTGTGAACAATAATATTAACAAATTATTTTTACGAGTGAAAAGAAGAACTAGCTGATAGGTAGTGATTTAGGAAGTAAATTTAAAAATTTTTCGATGGCATTTCTTTTAGCCTCATCAAGGTGATAGCTAATGTCGTTTTTTAAATAATTGGTCAAAAAAGCTTTTTTATCTTCGTCAATATTAAAATAATTGAGTACTTCATCAGTATTAAACATTTTATCGCTCAATGCTCTATTAAATTGATTAAGAAATTCAACATCAATCTTTTTATTGGCAACCCAACAAGCAAAAACAAAGGGTAAACCAGTAAATTTTTGCCATTCTTCAGATAAATCATAACTATACTGATAGTTTTTTTCTAATTTAAATGTTCTATCGCCAATAATCACTCCGGCAGTAGTTCCGGAAATTTGAGCTTCAAAACCTGTAGTTGTATTTTGCCATTCTGGATTTATTTTCCAATAGTTGGCAGCCAATACTTTTGTAAGGTTGATAGATGTTTTGGATTGATAGTCGAGCCAAATGGTTTTAATTTCATTTAGAGGAACATCGCTAAGCAGTAACACAGATTTTACTTTACCGATAGCTCCAATACAGTAGTCTGAAATAATGTGGTATTCTTTTAATTTTGGTAAAATGGCTATAGGAACTAAGCCAATATCTACTTGATTAGTTAATAGTTTTTCGGCACACAAGGCGGGATAATCTAACGAAAGTGAAATGTCTTTAATCAAATCACTGTTTTTCAACGCATATAAAAAAGGGTAGGTGTTGGCATAAGAGACTGCCGATATTTTGTAATTCATTTTTTAGTTTATTCTTTTTCTTTTATATATTCTGGATACTTTGATTAGTAATAACTTTATGTGTAGAAATGGTAGCGGCCACTACAGAAACTATTGCTATAAAACCGGCTAGTGTTATTCCGCAAAAAGGAATGAACATTATTAATGCAAAAACACTTCCGTTGGCTACAGCTACACCTTTATTAAGCCGCATAAATCTTACACTTTGGCTTAGATTATATTTTTGTCTTTCAAGGTAGTAATCGATAAAAGAGAAACCATAAAAATAAGCAGAGATAAAAAACATAATGATGGCAGCCAACTGTCCAATAATAGGGATGAAGCTAAGTATAAAAAATAGAATGATAAATAATGTTTCTATAAAAACATTTCTAAATGCAATTAAAACACCTCTTACAATGTCTCGCATGAGTTGGTCAGCATTAAAAGGATATTTTTTCCCGGTTAAAATTTCTTCCGTTTTTTCAGAAAGAATGGCAAAGATTGGTGACAAACAAATAATAACAATGTAGCCTCCGAAAGTTGCAAAAATAAAGAAGAAGATAATTTTCAAGAATATCCATAAAAAGCCACTGGCAATTTTTTGAATATAAAGTCCTACATCTTTTAAGAAAGTAAAACCTAAAAAGGTATCACTGTCACTTTCTAGCATTGATGTTAGCCAATCTTGAACAGCATCAGATAATACGCCAATTCCATAAAAACCTCCTACAAAAAACAAAATATTAAGCAAAATGGGGAATAAAAAATACCACCATAATCCGTTTGAGAAAATTAAACCAATTGCTTTTGGGTAAGCAGCTAATCCATTTCCAATGTCATTAAAAAATTTCATTTTAAGATAGTTAAATGATTACTATTTCGTTAATAATATGTCGCCCCATGGTGCTGTTCAGCTTTTCTTTTAAGGCTTCTTTAGCATAACTCATTTCTTGCTTTAATGCAGCGGAATTAAGTTTTACAAACAATTTTTTATTTTGGAAATAAACATTGTCAGTATGTTTCACAAACATTTTTCCAACAGCCAACTCGTATTGTTTAATCAGCTCAATTTCATCTAACTGATCTTGATAGCCATAAGCTCTAAGTATTTTATCAACTAATTCTTTTATTGGTTTTTCGCTCATTGCTTTTCAATTTTTCCATTAGCTACATTAAATACTTTAAATGATAGTTTTTCACTTTCAAGTATAGATGGAATTCTATCAAAAGAAGTATCTGTAATAAAGGTTTGTCCAAATTGTTTGCTACCTACAATATTAATTAATTGATTCATTCTTTTGTTATCTAGCTTGTCATAAATATCATCTAGCAAAAGCGTAACTTTTGTATTTTTTATGTTTTGAATCAGAGCTGCCTGTGCCAATTTCAAGGCTAATAAATAGGTTTTTTGTTGCCCTTGCGAACCAAACTTTTTTATGGGAAATTCACCTATATTAAAAACCAAATCATCTTTATGAACACCAACGTTGGTATAGCTTGTGGCTTTGTCTTTTTCAAGGCTTTGCTGCAATAAAGTTTCAAAATCAGTATCGTTTAATTTTGAATCGTACAATAAAAAGACTTTTTCCTTTTCATTGCTTAGTAGGGTGTAATATTCTTGAAAAAACGGAGCAAATTGTTCCACAAACTCTTGTCTAGCTTGATGAATATATTTTCCAAATTGAATAAGTTGGTCGTCCCAAATTTCTAATGAAGCAGCATCAAAATTACGGTTGCTCCAAAATGACTTTAGCAATAAGTTTCGTTGCTGAAGTGCTTTGTTGTAGTTCAGTAGGTTATTCAGGTAACTATTATCGTACTGACAAATAATACCGTCAACAAATTTTCTTCTAACATCACTACCATCAATAATTAAAGAAGTATCTGCCGGAGTAATTATCACTAACGGAATTTTACCGATATGGTCGGCAAGTTTAGTGTATTCTTTTTTGTTGTATTTAAAAACTTTTTTCTGACCTCTTTTTACGCCACAATAAACCCTGTCTGTATCTGTCTGGGTACTAAAATATCCTTCTACCACAAAAAAAGGAGCATCGTGATTTATATTCTGGCTATCTATTGGGTTAAAATGACTTTTACAAAAAGATAAGTAATAAATAGCATCTAAAATATTGGTTTTTCCACCACCATTATCTCCTAAAAAACAGTTAATAGTGTCAGAAAGTTTAAGATTTGCCTCTTCGTAGTTCTTAAAGTTAATGATAGATAATTCAGATAAAATCATAGAGCAAATTTAAGCAACCAAAAGGATAAGCAATTATTTTTTTTTCGTTTTGTATTAAATAGTAGTTATTTTTACATTTCAAATTAGTTGTATGCATATAATAAAAACTAAAGAAAGTAAGATTTTTATTGGTAACGATGTTTTAGATGAAGTCAAAAAAACATTGGAAAAATATAAAGACTATCAAAAAATCTTAATTGTTGATGAAAATAGTTTTAACTATTGTGCTACCGATTTTTTAATTCAAACCGAATTGGCTAATGATGTCGAAATTATTGAGCTAGATAGTGGTGAGGAGAATAAAACTTTAGAAATTTGTCAGTATATATGGCAAACATTTGTAGAGCTAAAAGTAGACAGAGATGCCTTAGTCATCAATTTGGGAGGGGGAGTAATTTGTGATTTAGGTGGTTTTGTTGCTTCGGTTTATAAAAGAGGTATTAGTTTTATTAATGTTCCTACCACGTTGTTAGCCCAAATTGATGCTTCTGTAGGAGGAAAAGTGGGAGTAGACTTAAATAATTTGAAGAACATTATAGGGGTTTTTAATGAAGCCGAAGCAGTATTTATTTATCCTAATTTCTTAAGAACACTCAATAAAAGAGAAATGCTTGCCGGATATAGCGAAGCACTTAAACACGCACTAATTGCTGATGCTGATTACTGGAAAAAACTTAAAACCAATTTACTTTCTAATGACTTGTTATGGGAGCAACTGATTCTTAGAAGTGTTGAAATTAAAAACGACATTGTAAAACGAGATTTAAAAGAAAGCGGAGAGCGCAAAAAACTTAACTTCGGGCATACTATAGGGCATGCCTTAGAATCTTACTCGTTGAGCAACGAAGAATTGCCTTTATTGCATGGTGAAGCTGTTGCTGTAGGTTTAATTTGCGAAGCTTACATATCTCACAAAGTAAATGGCTTGAACCATAAAGAATTAAAAGATATTGTAAGTTGTGTTACGAACTTTTTTAGTTATTACGATTTAAAAGAAGATAGTTTTCAGCTACTAATTGGGTTAATGAAAAATGATAAAAAAAATAAAAATAGCGCGATAAATTTTACGTTGTTAAAAGCTATAGGTGAAGCAACTGTTGATCACAAAATTGCTGAAGATTTAATTTTGGAAGCCTTAAATTATTACTGTTCATTAAAAAAAGTAGATTAATGTCCATTTGCCTGCAACATCCTTCAGCAATACTATCTTCGAGCATTACCTTACCCAGTTCTAAAAGTATAAGCAATAGGGTGTTGATGATTCATCAAATTCTTCAACAACAGTTTACTATTAGCGGTTTATCAACTGCAGCGGATACACAAATTTTAAAACAGATTCTTGAACAAAATGCCCATACAGTAGATGTTGGACATGCTGGGACAACCATGCGTTTTCTTACGGCTTATTTTGCTGCTACTGAAGGGAAAAATGTTGTTCTTTCAGGTTCTGAACGCATGCACCAACGTCCGATAAAAATTTTGGTCGAGGCACTTAAAACTCTTGGAGCAGACATTCAATATTTAAACAATGAAGGTTTTCCACCACTGCAAATTAAAGGTAAAAAGCTTAATGGTGGTGCTATTAACCTAGATGGAAGTGTGAGCAGTCAGTATATTTCTGCTTTGTTACTGATTGCTCCATTGCTGAAAACAGAGCTCACTATTACTTTTACCACTCCTCCGGTTTCTAAACCCTATATTCTTATGACCATAAGTGTGATGTGCTATTTTGGCGTTGAAGTAACTTGGTTGTCAGAAAATCAATTAGTAGTAAAGCAAGGAAATTATGTAGTAAAAGACTGTAGTGTAGAAGCCGATTGGAGTGCTGCTTCTTATTGGTACAGTATGGTGGCATTATCAAAAAAAGCGACAATAATTTTAAAAGGATTAAATAAAACAAGCTTACAAGGAGATAATGCGGTAGTAGCTTTATATGCTGAATTGGGAGTAAGTGCTTCTTATATTGACGAAGGTGTTGAGTTGACTAAAACCAATATTTTTAATGCTTGGAAGATGAAAACAGTAGATTTTACGCTTTTTCCTGATTTAGCTCAGACCTATGCCGTTACTTGTGCTGCGTTAAATCTACCTGTTCGTATTACAGGAATTTCAACTTTGAGAATAAAGGAAACGGATAGGATAGTAGCTTTACAAAATGAGCTAACAGCCTTGGGATATCAAGTAACTATTGAAGACAACGATTTAATTATACATTCGCAAAAAGAAATGAACATAAAGCAACACCCAATTGCTACATACAACGACCATAGAATGGCAATGGCTTTTGCTCCTTTATCGTTAATTATTGATAAACTTATAATAAAAAACCAAGAGGTTGTAGAGAAGTCTTACCCTCACTTTTGGGAAGATTTAAAGGGTGTTGGTTTTATAATCAAAAATCATCAGGAAGAGAGTAGTAGTAGATAATTTTATTGGCTTTTTTTCTGATGTTTTTGGGTAAGTACCCCGTTTCATTATACTCAATTAATATGCGTTTGAGCTTCTTTTTATTAAACCGAATAAGTGTGTAAGTGCCGTGAATAAAAAATGGGATACTGATTACTCCCATACCAAAACCTAAAGATGGTGAAAGCAAAAATACTCCGGCAGAAAGTGGTAAAAACATCATTTCTGTTACTGCATTGGTTTCTTTTCGTTCAAAGAAAAACTCAATAACCGCAGCAGAAGTGTCGTTGGTAGAGTAATACGCCATAAAATCATTGAAAGACAGTTTTCTGGCAGGAATATCTGTGGTATCGTTTTGAGCAAAACCAACCTGAAGTACACATCCTAAACTTATAAAAATCAATAATCTTTTCATTCTACCCACAAATTTGCAATTAAAAGTAACACAAAATGGTTTATTTTCAATTTTTTATTGATTAGTTTAGTGAAAAATTTTAGCACCATGATTTTAGTTGCAGATAGCGGCTCCACCAAAACAGATTGGAGATTAATTAATGATAAAACCGAAGTGTTAGCTTGTTCAACTATGGGGTTTAATCCTTATTTTGTTGATTCAGCCGTTGTTTTAAAGGAATTGTCAGCTTCAATATTAGCAGTAAAAAAAGAGGAAGTGGAGGAAGTGTTTTTTTATGGGGCTGGTTGTTCTTCAGCCGAAAAACAAACCTTTTTAGCCGCTATTTTTGCTCAATTTTTTACGAATGCTAACATAACGGTGGCTCATGATTTATTGGCTGCGGCAAGGGCTGCTTGTAAAAACGAATCGGGTTTGGTAGCTATTTTAGGTACAGGAGCGAATACTTGTTTGTTTAACGGAAAAGACATTACCCACAATATTCCTGCTTTGGGATATATTTTGGGGGATGAAGGTGGTGGAGTGCATTTAGGTAAATTGTTTATTAAAAAGTTGCTTCATGGGCAGTTGTCCGATAAAGTAAGTACAGATTTTAAGCACACTTTTCCCGAACTTAATTTAAATACTATTTTAGATAAGGTATATAAACAAGCTTTGCCCAATAGGTTTTTAGCAAGTTTTGCTCAATTCATTTTAAAACATGAAAACGAAACTGAGATTAATGCCATTATTCATCAAAGTTTTCATGAGTTTTTTAAGCAATATATTGTGATGTATCCCAACTATCAACAATATCCATTACACATAGTGGGATCTATAGGTTTTTATTTTCAAAAGCATATTGCTTTTGTAGCAAAAGATTATGGAGTTGTTATAGGAAAAGTTGTTCAACAACCTATAAATGAATTGGTTGAATTTCATTTGAAGTATTAATGCTATTAAAAGGTCAATGTGTATAACTTCTAAGCTTTTGTGGTATTAAACTTTGCCTTTAACTTATTTTTGACTTTGTGTTGGTGAGAAAATTTTTCATATTAATCCTCCTATTTTTTGTTACCATTACTGTTAAAGCAGAGTTGATAAACATTGGCATTTTAGATAAACAAGCGGTTACATCATTTGTTTTTTATCCTCAAGTGGGTAAATATGTTGTTTATACAGAAAGTGGTAAATTGCTCGATATTGACAACACCGAAATTATTGAAATTTCCTATAGAAATCAGAAAGTATTTTTAAAAACGTTAGACAAGGATTATGGACATTTTAACAAGATTAGAATTATTGGAGTAAGCCATCAAAATGCTTTTAAACTCAAGACCAATAAGCCTGTTGGGAAAATTATTCAGTATGAAGATAACTTGTTTATTAAAGTACATCCTTTTCACAGCTATTTGCAACTGATTAACAATATTAATATCGATCATTATGTGGCCGGAGTGGTGGAAGCCGAGGTGGGTAAAAGTCCACCGGAAGAATATTTTAAATTGCAAGCCATTATTTGTCGCACTTATGCGTTGAAAAACATTAACAAACATCAAACTGAAGGCTTTAGTTTGTGCGATAAGGTGCATTGTCAAGCGTATCATGGAAAACCTAAATCGGAGCAAATAAAACAATCGGCATTACTCACTTCTAACACGGTAATTGTAGATAGTGATATTAATTTAATTACGGCAACTTTTTATTCTAATTGCGGTGGACAGTCTGCTAACTCTGAAGAAGTTTGGCATCAGGAATTGTATTATTTACGTTCGGTAAAAGATAGCTTTTGTTTGAGTGAGAATAATGCTGTTTGGCAGAAAAAAATAGCTAAAAACGAGTGGGCAAATTATTTGATAACCAACGGTTATCCTAAAGAAATTTTGAAAGACAGTTGCGATTACGAGTATTTTCAGATAGGAAGGGAGCGTTTTTTTGAAAAGCAAAATGTGCAAATCCCTTTTGTAAAGGTTAGAACAGATTGGAAATTAAAATCGGCACAATTTGATGTAAAAACAGAAGGTAATTTTGTGGTATTGCAAGGCAAAGGTTTCGGACATGGCGTAGGACTTTGCCAAGAAGGAGCTATGCGTATGGCGAAAATGGGATATACCTACGCAGAAATCTTACATTTTTACTATGAAGATGTTCACATGGTAGATTTAGAATCGCTCGATTTTTTTAAGGCGGAGTTTTAGTATAAGAAAATGTTTATAGAACTAAAAAGCTGTTTCATTTTTCTCTACAAGCACATTCATGGTGTTCATTAATATAGTCAATGGAAGTTTTGCAAAGTTTTTCTAAGATATTGGTATTGATGTCGGATAGTTTTTTGATATAAATACAGGCTTTGCTTATTTTATATTTTCCTAAGCCTTCTAACAAATGTTTGTTTTCTTCGGTGGACGAGAACACGTAAAGAGAGAATGCGGCTTTACGGGGAGAGAAAGCAATAAGAGGGGCATCTCCTTCATGTCCGCTAGCGTATTTATAATGGTAACTGCCAAAACCAATAATGCTTGGCCCCCACATTTTAGGTTCAAATCCTGACCATTTGGTCATCAACTCAATTAGCTGAAAGCTATCGGCCTTTTTTTGGTCATTTTCTACAAATGAGTTAATAAAATCAATTACATTAACTGCTGTTTCGGTAGTCTTATTTTTTGTAGCCATTGCTGTTTATTTCTTTTTAAGAAAAGTAATTATTAAACCTACCATAAGTATAGCGCCACTAATAATTAGGGGAGTCCAATCGGCTTTACTAACTGCTACATCAACACCAAACAAATTAAAACTTTCTGAATCTTTAATAGCTTGATAGCCAAACACAATGGTTCCAATAAGGCCAATAACTAGTAATATAATTCCTGCTGCTTTCATATGTAGATATTTATTGTTTTTTTATTTGTCATAAGGAATGGCCTTATCTTCATTGGTGTTTGTTTGCAACAAACAAGTTGTTAGTGACTATTTCATAATATAAAGTTTAAATTGATAAGTTAAAGATACTAAAATAGTTGGAGAAGTAAAAATTACTAAAAATTTAGGTTTTTTTGTTCTTAGAACACATCCCACTTAAGATGTTATTCCCCAACTTACAAAATCTAGTTTCGCTGAACTTAGGTTTTTCTGGCTTTGTTTTACTAAGCTTCGTTCCTTAGCTTGTAAAATTTCGATTGATATGAAGATAAGCTACCTCTACAATTTATTCATCTCTAATTGAACAAAATCGATTAATTCCTTAATGTAGTCTTGAGAAAAATCAAAAGCAATTCCTGCAGTAGCATATATTTCTGAAATAGGTTTAGTATAACCTAGTTTTAGGGCTTCTATGTATTGATTTAAGGCTTTTTCTGGTTGTTGTTTATAGTTTCTCCATACGGCAATTGCCCCTAATTGTGCCATACCATATTCAATATAATAAAAAGGTACTTCAAACAAATGTAGTTGTTTTTGCCAATAATAACTTCTTTCTTCTTCACAATCCGACCAATCAACCACATCACTACTAAAATTATCCATTAAAATATTCCATAGTTGTTCTCTTTCTTTGTGAGAATGATCAGGTCTTTCGTAAACTAAATGCTGAAATTTATCTATGGTAGCTACCCAAGGTAGGGTATTTAAAATTCCTTGAAGTTGCTCTTTTTTAGCCCGTTTTAATTCTGTTTCATTGTCGTAAAAAACATCCCAATAATCCATAGAAATAAGCTCCATGCTCATAGATGCTAATTCTGCTACTTCTGATGGAAATTCTTTAAAGGCAGTAAGCGATAAGTCATTTGTTAAAAAAGAATGTACTGCATGTCCGCCTTCATGAATCATGGTTACCACATCTCTTTGAGAACCAACAGAATTCATAAAAATAAAAGGCACACCTGTTTCGTAAAGCGGATAATTAAAACCTCCCGGAGCTTTACCCACTTTAGAACTTAAATCAAGGTGCTTAATTTCTTTCATGGTTTTCATGCACTCACCAAAATAAGGATGAATTTTATTGAAACAAGTAATGGTTTTATCAATTAATTCTTCTTCCGAAGCTACAGGTTTTAAAGGTTGTTCTCCGTTAGGATCAACCATTTTGTCCCACGGTTTTAAGGTTTCTACACCTAATAAGTTTTTTCTTTCGCTATCAAATTCATTAATAACAGGAACTACTTCTTTGGCGATAGACTCGTGAAATTCAAAACAATCTTTTGGCGTATAATCAAACCTTCCTAGCTCAGCAAACATATAGTCTCTGTAGTTTTCAAAACCCGCATTTTGAGCTATTTTATGACGGAGAGTTATCATTTCACTAAACAAATCGTTTAGTTTGTCTTTATCGCTAATTTTTCTTTTGGAAATAGTTAAATAAACTTCTTGGCGTAATGCCCTATCGTTTTCTTTCAAAAAGTTACTGGCCTGCTGAAGGGTAAGTGATTTATTGTTGAAATTGATGGTCATACTGCCAACAATAGCTCCATATTTCTGAGAGTTTTCCATTAATTTGGTTTGAATAGGAACATTTTCTTCACGAAAAATTTCCATTTCTTTTTTGATGGCTCTTAGGTATATTTTATAAGTATTTTCATCTAATTGAGAAAGTAGAGGAGAGGCTACAAATTTTTTATTAAGTTCGTTATTTATGGGAGCAATTTTAGGTTCAATTTCATTAATAAAATAATGAAAATCTTTGCTTAGCTCTTCATTAGTGGTATCAATATTCATTTTAATATATTTCCAACCAACGTTTTCACTAACAAAAGCATCTAATTCACTTCTGTCGATAAGCCATTTCTCCAGTTCGGCTACCGTAGTGATGTTTCTAGTTATTAAATTTTCATAAAAAGGAGCAACGGACTCCCAATTGCTTAATGTAAAAGAGGTAGGAATAAAATTTCTATTGTTGTTGGCTTGTTGATGAGCGTCCATAATGGTATTAGAATGATTAAATGAAAAATCCTATCGACAAAGCAATAGGATTTTTATAATATGCAATTAAATGATTGGCATTACCCTTTTTTAGAAGGAGTAGCCGTTTTTGTTGTAGCCTTAGCTTTAGAAGTTTTAGGCGTAGTTGTTTTCTTGGCAGTTACTTTTTTAGCGGGAGCAGCTTTTTTCGGTGCTTTAGCATCTTTTTTATCTGCAGTAGCTTTTTTAGTTGATTTTTCTTCTTTTTCCTCCTCTTTTAATAAATCGGCTTTAATAAGAATGTTGAACCACTGAAAAAGTTTTTTTAAATCTGAGTTATACACTCTTTCTTCATCAAAATCAACTACTTCTTTCAAAAAAGATTGAAGTTCTTCCGGCTTAGCTTTATGGTCTATAGCTGCTTTTCCTGCAGTTTTTTTATATAGTTTTTGATATACTTCAACTAGAGGCATATCGTCTGTTTTAGTATAAATGCTAATGTCTTCTATGGCACTAACTTTTTCGGAAGCATAAACAGGAAAACGCTTACCGTCTTCTATAGATTCTGCAATTAATCCGTTTTTTGTTTGTGAAACGATTTTGTGTAAACCGGGTTTTCCCGTAATTGAAATGATTGATGTAATGTTCATATTGAATTTTAAAATTTATAAAGACAAATGTAGTAAAATAATGTTTTATAGATAAATTTATTAATTAACAATCTGTTTGATTGTTGTGTATTTTATAAAAAAATGATTTTTTGATTGAATTTCACTATTAAAAAAATTGATATAAATTATTGATGATATCTGAAGCTATTAAGGTATTTTCACTTAAAACTTCTTTGGCCTTATCTCCTGCAAAACCATGAACATAAACTCCTAAAATAGCAGCTTGAGAAGGTGTGTAGCCTTGAGCTACTAGACCTGTAATTATTCCAGTTAGTACATCACCGCTTCCTGCTGTAGCCATTCCGGGGTTTCCAGTGGAGTTAAAATATAGTTCTCCGGTAGGACAAGCAATGCTGGTATAGGCACCTTTAAGTACTACAATTACTTGATGTTTAATAGCAAATTCTTTTTGTAGCTGCCACTTTTCTTCGCTATTAGATGTTTTTCCTACTAAGCGTTCAAATTCTTTTGGATGAGGAGTAAGGATGGTGTGTGGTGGTAAAAAAGCCAACCATGTTTTATTTTCTGCTAATATATTAATAGCATCGGCATCTAAAACAAGCGATTGTTTGCAGTTCTGTATCAATAGTTTAATGCTATTTTGAGTTTGTTTTTCTGTACCTATTCCCGGACCAACACCAATGCTGTTGTAATTAGATAAATCAGGAAGTTCGTTAATAAAATCTTTTTCTGAAGTAGGAATACACATTACCTCAGGATTAGCAATTTGAGTGACATCTAGACCAATTTCAGGAACTAAAGCAGTAACTAAACCAGCTCCTATTTTTAAACAAGCACGAGACGTCAAAATAGCAGCCCCCATTTTCCCTTTACTTCCTGCAATAATAAGTGAATGTCCGTAGGTTCCTTTATGACTAAACTTTGTACGCTTTTTAAGTAAAGGTAAAACAGATTCGTGCGTAACAAAGTAAGTATCGGTAACCACTTCGTTTAAAAATGCTGGTAAAATACCAATATTGATGATAATGAATTCTCCAACATATTTTTGGGTTTCTACGGCAAAAAAACTTTGTTTGGGTTGTTGTATAGTTAAGGTGTAATCCGCTTCAATAATGGCTGCTGAATTATTGTTAATGTTGCTATCAGCAAATAATCCAGAAGGAATATCTATGGCAATAACAGCAGTATTTGAAGTGTTTATTGTCGTAATAATTTCAGCAATAAAACCACTTATTGGTTTTGATAGTCCGTTTCCGAAAATAGCATCAATAATTAATACATTTTCAGGAAGTTGAAAAGAAAAGTTGTTTTCGGTTAAAAAATGGATGTTAGCTTTTTCTTTTTCTAATTTTTTTAGGTTTTTAGAGAAGTCCGATGAATATTTTTTAGAAAATTCAACTATATAAATCGAAACATCAAATCCTTTTTTCTTTAGCAAACGAGCAATTACTAATCCATCACCACCATTATTGCCAATTCCACAAAAAATAATAACAGGAATATCAGTAGTATAATTATTAATTATCCACGAAGTACAGTTGCTGCCGGCTCTTTCCATTAAGTTTAACGAAGGAATGGGTTCGTTTTTAATAGTAAAATCGTCAGCTGCTTTAGTTTGTTCTGCGGTTAAAATTTTCATGAATGTATAATTTTAACGATAAAGTTAATGATGACAACGGCAATGTTAAAAATAAACAGGTATTTTAACCATACAGCACCATGTTTAAATTTAAAAATTAGATGTAGTGGTAAAAGCAACAACATAATAATCATAGAAAATAGAGGAGGGTAAAACAGAAAACTTTCTACAAAATCTCCCTTAAGCAAAGCAATAAAAGCACGTTGCATTCCGCAGCCCATACAATCTATATCGAAATATTTTTTGTACGGACAAGCCAAAAGGTTATTTTCCAGCCAATTTATTAAACTCATTTTACTTAGTTGGTTTCAGCTTCTATTAATTTTTGTTCTAAATCCATGCTAGAAGGTGTTTGTTGTAATTCTCTAAATCTTTTTCGGGAATCAACCACATAGATACTTCCTTGGTGTTCAAAAATTATTTTTTTGTAATATTCCTGGGCTTTGGCTTTGTCATTTAGCTCATAATCGTAAATGGTTGCTAATTTATAAAGTGCATCATCAACTAATAAATCGTAAGCATATTCTTTTATAATTTGCTCCAATTTTTCAATAGCTTTTGGCAGATTTTTTTTACTAAAATAGATTTCGTGTTGTTTATAAAGCACATCATCACCAATTACATGTATAGGGAAAGTTTTTTTTAAAGAGTCTAACATTTCTAATGCTTGGTTGTGTTGGTTTTGATAAAATAATAAATCTGCTTTAGCAAAAAGTAGGAGAGGAGCTTTGGTAGTATCTATTCCAATGTTATCGGTAATGGTGATTGATAATTTCATGGCATCATTCGCAATTAGTTTTGATGTTGATGCTTTGAGGACATCTAGTTGAGCTTTTGCCCAATCGAAATCTCCGGTATAAAAAGAAATTTTAGCATTTTTAAATTTAGCAGTTTCTCCCAGCTGACTATGTTTAAAGCTTTTTTCAACCTGAGAATACAAAAGAGAAGCTTCCCAAATATCTCCTAAAAATAGATTGACATCAGCTAATTCTATTTTGAGTTCAGCTTGTTCTTGAGAAGTTAGGCGAGGAGTATTGATAAAACTGTTTAGCAATTCTTGAGCTTCTAATGGTTTATTAAGATAGAAAGCCTTTAAGTGAGCTAGGTTTTTAATCATAAGATAGGATTCATTAGAATTTCCTAATTCTTTTATGGCGGCTTCATACTTGGACTCTAATACCATAACCTCCTCATTGGTGTAAGAAGCGGTGGTAGTAATTTTAGTGTAATAAACTTGTAGCAGCTGAATTCTACTGTAATTATACAGTCGGTTGTTTTTTCCTAAATCTATGATGTATTGGTAACATTCAATGGCCGTTTCGTAATCTTTATTAGAAAGACACAAATCAGCTAAAGAAAAAATGCGCTTACCTTCTTCTCTAAATCTTTTATCAAGAGCTTTGGTTTGAATAAAAGCTCCTTTAAAATTAAGTTCTTGAATATAGAGCCAAATCAACATTTCGGAAAACACAATTTGATCGTAACTTTTTTGGGTTTCTTTAATTAAAAGTGTTTTTAAAATTTCTTTTTTACTTCCATCTTCATCCTCTCCTATATTGGTTTGTATGGCATTTTGAACACTTTGTATATAAGCAGGTTGAATATTTAAAATACTGATATACTCTTTAAACATCAGTTCGGTTTTTCCTTGTTGGTTATACACCTGAGCCAATTCAAAGTTGAATTCATAAGTTCCTTTTAGTAGCTTTCTGCCTTTAAGGTAGGTTTCTACTGCAAAATTGTATTCTTTGTTTTTAATAAAACTATTAGCAAGATCAATTATTTGTTGATTGTTTGCGGTAAGCGATTTTATGGCATCATTAAAGGTTTTATTAGCTTTAGCATTATCACCAGCTACTTCATAAACAATCCCTAAGTCTACCATGTAAGCCAATTGATAGGGATGTTTTTTTTGGTGTTTTTTTACTAGTTTTTCAGAATCTTTATACTCCTCCATGTAAAGGTAACACTGTAAAAGTCTTTCGTAATAAGAAGTTTCGTTGGTTTTGTTATAAAGTTTTTCAAAATATACTACAGCTTTATCATACTCTTCGTTATTGAAAAACTGTAAGGCTAACTTTTCATCTGTAGCAGTTTGAGAAAAAGTGGGTGTTAAGCAAATAAAAAAGGCTAACGCTAAAGAAAGTACATATTTTAATTGAAAAGTTTTCATAGTGCTTTTAACGATAGATAATGCTTAAAATTACTAATAAATCAGATATTTATCTATCAAATAACTTTCTTTATTTATAGTAACTTGTGTATGATTTTGGGTCGTCAATTAATTTTTCAAAAGCTGCTTTATTTTCTTTCATCTTATCAAGGCGATTACTCATTCCGTTGGTAGCATGGTTAATTTTATCATTAATAGAAATTACACCTCCTTGTTCAATTTCATAATAGGCGGGGAATTGTTCTTTTGAGATAATACCGTTGTTTAAATCTTGTTTTAAATTGTTTAATTGCGTTCTTATTAAATCTATTTCTTGTTGATATTTGTTATAATTTTTTGATAAACCATAAAGTGATTTTAGTCTGCCTACAAATTGGTCGGCTTCTAAGGCTGCCTCTTTGGTTAGCGTATCGTTTTTAGATTTAATTTTCGCAATAGATTCTTTTACAAAAATGGTCATTTCAAATAAAGTGGCGGTATCCACATCATGCAACACTTCTTCGGAAGAATCTAGAATTTTAATTAAACCATCTACATGTCCGATTTCGTTAGTATAATCTTCTCCACAAGAGAACAAACCTATAGCAGAAATAGCAATAAATGTTATTAAAGTAATATTTTTAAACATGACAAATTAGTTTATAAGGTTAAATCCGGTAAAAGGTACCAACACTTCAGGAACGTTTATTCCATTTTCTGTTTGATTGTTCTCTAAAATAGCAGCCATAATTCTAGGTAAAGCTAATGCACTTCCGTTTAGCGTATGTACTAAGTTGGTTTTGCCATCTTTACCTTTGTATCTACATTTTAATCTGTTTGCCTGAAAAGCTTCAAAGTTAGATACAGAGCTTACTTCTAACCACTTTTCTTGGGCAGCAGAATACACTTCAAAATCATAAGTCATAGCTGAAGTAAAACCTAAATCGCCACCACAAAGTCTAACAATTCTGTAAGGTAAATCTAATTGATTTAGCAATTGTTTAATTTGCTCCACCATAGCTTCTAATGTTTCGTAAGATTTTTCAGGATGTTGAATTTGCACGATTTCAACTTTGTCGAACTGGTGCAAACGATTTAATCCTCTAACATCTTTGCCGTAAGAACCTGCTTCTCTTCTAAAACAAGGTGTGTAACCTACATTTTTTATAGGAAAATCTTCTTCTTTAAGAATTACATCTCTGTAGATGTTGGTTATTGGTACTTCGGCAGTAGGAATTAGGTATAAATCATCTTCAGTAACATAATACATCTGACCTTCTTTATCGGGCAGTTGTCCTGTTCCATAACCTGAAGCCTCGTTTACCATTAAAGGTGGTATAATTTCTTGATAGCCATTTTTTTCGGCTTCATTAAGAAAAAAGTTAATTAATGCTCGTTGTAATTTGGCACCTTTACCTTTATAAACAGGAAAGCCTGCTCCGGTAATTTTCACACCCAATTCAAAGTCAATTAAATCATAATTTTTAGCCAGTTCCCAATGTGGAAGTTTGTTGTTTTCGGCTAAGGAAACTTGTTTTTTGTTTTCAAAAATCAATTCATTATCTGCATCAGTTTTTCCATTAGGAACAAGTTGGTTGGGTATGTTTGGAAGTTGGTAGAGCAGTTGAGTAAGCTCTTCGTTGATACTATTTTGTTGTTCTTTTAAAGTAGTTGATTTTTCTTTTAGCTCAGCAGTTTGTAGTTTAAGCGTGTTAGCTTCTGCTGCTTTACCTTCTTTAAATAGATCACCAATTTGTTTTGCCAAACGGTTACTCTCAGCCAATAGGTTATCTAATTCTTGTTGCGTTTTTTTTCTATCATCATCTAATTTTATGATGTTTTCGACAATAGGAGTAGCATCAAGATTTCTTTTGGTTAATCTTTCGATTACCAATGCTTTATTTTCTTTAATGAAATTAGTTTGTAACATTTGAAATGCTATTAATTATGAATTAATATTAAAAAAAAACTCCCATATCTATTTTAAAAATAAATACAGGAGTTAAATAAGGGTTTATCTTTTAGTTAAGCATTAAGAGGCTCAACAGATACATAAGATTTATTATCTTTCTTTTTTCTGAAAGAAACGATTCCATCAGTAAGAGCGAATAAAGTATGGTCTTTACCAACACCTACATTCTCACCAGGATTATGTTTTGTACCTCTTTGACGAACAATAATGTTACCTGCAATAGCAGCTTGACCGCCAAAAATTTTAACTCCTAAACGTTTACTGTGTGATTCTCTACCGTTTTTCGAGCTACCAGCTCCTTTTTTATGTGCCATGGTTCTTAGGTTTTATTTTAAAGATGAACTCTTTAAAAACAGTTACTAATTATTTTTTATCTTCTTTTTTGGTCTCTTTTTTAGGAGCAGCTTTTTTAGCTGTTGCTTTAGGAGCAGCCTTTGGCTTTGCTTCTTTTGCAACCTCTTTTTTAGCTTCTACCTTTTTTTCTACTTTTTCAGCTTTTTCTTCTTTGGCAACAGCTGTTTTTTTAGCAGCACCACTTTCGGAGATAGCCTCAATTTGGATTTTAGTTAAATACTGACGATGTCCGTTTTTAACTTTATATCCTTTTCTTCTTTTCTTTTTGAAGACAATTACTTTGTCTCCTTTTAAGTGCTCAAGCACTTTAGCAGCTACACTAGCACCTGCTATAGCTGGGGCGCCAACATTTATTTTTCCGTTGTTATCAATTAAAAGAACATTGTCGAAAGTAACTTTACTTCCTTCTTTTCCTTCTAAACGATGCACAAAAACTTGTTGGTCTTTTTCAACTTTAAATTGTTGCCCTGCTATTTCTACAATTGCATACATTTTCTATAATTTTTTAATTAAAACGGTCGCAAATTTACCATTTTTTTTTATTCATGCAATTCTTTATTGAAAAAGAATTGATTTGTTTTGATTTTTACTTTAGAAAGTTAAATTTAAACCAAAACTAGGTAATAATGGTAGTTGATAAACTTCTTCTGCTGTTACTCTGTTTACATAGAAGATATTGTTTCTGTTATAAACATTGGTAACGCCTACATTAGCTTCTAAAATAGAGTTTTTACTTATTACAAACTTTCTTTTCAAACTCATATCTAGCCTATGGTAGTATGGAAGTCTACCTTGATTAAGGTCGGCTAACTGAAGTGTTAAATCGCCATTAGAACTTGTGTAATTTTGATCAGCAGAAGAAAATCCCATTCCTTCGTAATAACCTTGTGTTTGAGTAAATGGGAACCCTGAACCTAAATTCCAACGAGCACTAAATTCCCAGTTTAAACCTTTACCGAATGTGTAAATACCAACTAAGTTTACATTATGTCTTCTATCAAAAACAGGGTTGTATTCGGTTATACCGTCCCATCTATCTACTTTACTAAGCGAATAAATAGCATTTAAGTTAACTCTGGCAGTTTTATAATTTAAACTGAAATCAATACCATAAGCCTCACCTGTTTCAATAATAAACTCTTTTTTGAAGATGTCAGCTTTATCAGCTGCAGAGGGGTCGTTTTCATTAAACACTTGGTTTCTGTTAGTATTGGTTAACTGCGTAAACCATTTTTTATATCCTTCAACATTTAAAGTAACATTTTTGGCGACATCTAACTCAAAACCCGTAATTAAGTGATTTGCTTTTTGTAATTTATGTCCAATTTCTTTTGTCTCTCCGTCTTTATTGGTGAAGTTTTCGGGTAAGTTATCTGGACCGGATAAGAAGCCATAAAATAAGTTTACAATATCTCTATCGGAGTTAGCACTGATAAGGTTTTGAGAATACATTCCTGCAGCTAATTTTAATCTGATACTGTTAGATAAGTTGTATTTGTAGCCAAATCTAGGCTCTACTGAAGTATTTCCTAAAGAAGCATAATGTTGAACTCTTAAGCCCGGTTCAATAACAGATTTACCTTTATTAATTCTATAAGTTAAAAAACCGGCAAGTTCTGTGGTGCTTTCTTTTTGCTGAATTAATCTGCCAACAGAATTGGTAAATTGAAAATCTGTTCCAAACCCAAGTACTTCAAAACCGTATTTAAATTGGTTATCACCAGAAAAACTTGTAAAATCCATTCCGATATTAAATCCATTAATTTCACTTCTTCTTGGACTTTCATCGGCTTCTGTCAGTACAATTTCATAATTAGAAATAGCAACAATTCCTTCAATTAAAGTTCTTGAAGAAGCAGGGATAAAAACAAAGTTACCACCTCCACCACTAGAGTTCCATTTTAAGTTAGAAACTCCAGGAAAATCAACTCCATCTTTAAAATTAAAACCAAACAAGCTAAATTTACTGCCATTACTAGCTCCAAAGGTTATTTTGCCGTATATGTCAGTAAAGTTATAAGGCAATCCGGCAGTATCTATTCCTCTTGCATTTTCAGAACTTAGAGATTCAAAATATGGTTTGTATAATTCAGATGATTCGTTTAGATAAGAATGTTTTGCAGACAAAACAAAAGTTGTTGCACCTCCATTATCTTTTTTACTTTTAAACACAGGGCCTTCAAGAGTTAGTTTTGAGCTAAAGGTGCTTGCAGAAACTTTTCCTCTTAATCTGTTTTTATCTCCATCTTTGGTAGTTATATCCATTATGGAAGAAATTCTACCACCGTACTCAGCATTAAAACCACCAGTATAAATATCAGCACTTTTAAGAATATCCGTATCAAAAACAGAGAATAAACCAATAGAGTGGAAAGGGTTGTAAATAATCATTCCATCTAATAAAACTTTGTTTTGAATTGGAGACCCACCACGAATATAAAGTTGTCCACCTTGGTCTCCGGTAAAAGTTACACCAGGTAAAACTTGTAAATATTGAGCAATATCAGGTTCGCCACCAATTGAAGGGATAGATTTTATTTCTTTTGGAGTTACTTTAGAAACAGACATTTTTACTTCGGTTCTTGCTTCTTGTTTTTCAGCCGAAAGCTCAAACGTATTCAGCATTACTGAACCTTCTTTTAAATATACTTTTTGATTAATGATTTCATCTTTTTTTATAGAGATAGCAATTTTAACAGTATCAAAACCTAAAGAGGTTACCATTAAAGTATAATTACCCGCTGGAATTTTAGTAATAGAGTAAAATCCATTAACATCTGATGCTGCCCCCATAGTAGTACCTTTTAAATAGGCTGTAGCACCGATTTCAGATTCTCCGGTTTTTTCGTTATAAATAAATCCTCTGATGGTTCCATTTTGAGCATTGATGGAAAGTATAACGGTTAACATCAATATAGTGGATAAAGTAAGTTGCTTAAAATTCATAGTTAAAATTTAATAAGCGACAAAAATAGCTATATTCCATTAAATATTATAAATAGTAGCATTTTTTATAATATCTAAGTATATCATAAGAATTCTATTTTAAATTAATTTTAGAAGTATGCAACCAAATAAGTGAATTATTCATCTAGGTTCTTTAGATTTACTATCTAAAAATTGAAATATAAATTACAATGAAAAAAGGATTAAGCTTAATAATTTTACTAATATTAGTTACATTTTCTTTAAAGGCCAGTCATATAGTTGGTGGAGATTTAACTGTAAAATGGATAGGGCCTACAAAAAATGATTTTCAAATTCAATTAAGGGTTTTTCGTTCCTGTAGTCCGGGTTCTGCTAGTATGAATACAGCATTTGATGTCAGGGTCTACGATAAAGTTACTAATGTTTTAGTTAATACTATTACAATAACTAATCCTGTTATTAATGCAAATTTACCTTTTGGAGATGCTTGTTTTACTCCAACAGGGCTTTGTGTTGATGAGGGGATATTTACCCAAAATGTTACTATAGCTGATAATCCAAATGGATATTATTTATCCGCTCAAGTGTGTTGTAGAAATGCCTCAATAACTAATATTACCAGTCCTTCAAGTGCTGGAATGACATTTTATTGTGAAATACCTGATCCAAGTAATACTGCTACATTAAATAATTCTAATCCAGATATGGGGCCTTATCCGATGGATGCTTATTTATGTGTTAACTTATCAAAGAATTTCAATTTTTCGGTTACTGATGTTGATGGTGATTCTTTGTATTATTCTTTATCAGAACCATTAAATGATGTTCCGACAGGGGCGGGTCCATATAACCCTGTAACTTGGTCGGCAGGATATAGTTTAGCAAATATTGTGGGAGGAACACCTCCAATGTCAATTAATCCTTTAACTGGAGTTATGACAGCTAGCCCTACTGTAATTGGCACATTTGTTTTTGCTGTTAAGGTAGAGGAGTTTAGAAATGGAGTTAAAATTGGTGAAACTAGAAGAGATGCTCAATACGAGAGTTTAAATTGTACAACAGATACTCCTCCAAATTTCTTAAATAATTTATCCGATGGTGATACATTAAAAGTTCCTTTTGAATCTTCATTTTGCGAAAGTTTAGTATTTCAAGATCCGGATGTTGGAGATACTGTTTTTATTGACGTAACTTCTAATATATATGGTTTAGGCGCTTTTACTCCTAACTTAACTCCTGTTTCAACAAACCCAAATATGTATGAATATTTTTATGATTATGGAACTAACTCGGTAATTATTCCTGCTAATCAATATGATACAACTGAAAATGCTTATTGGAATTTAGGCACTGTAGCAACAGGTTTTTGTTGGCAACCAACCGACTGTGAATTGATTGGAAAAACTTTTGATTTTAAAGTAAATTCTTTTTCATTAGGTTGTGCGGGTAGAGCTGAAGATAGTGTAAGTTTTTTCGTAAGTGTAGTGCCTCCCGAAGATACACTGAGGGTTATTCCTAATGTTTTTACTCCTAATGGTGATGGTTTAAATGAAGTGTATAAAATTGATGGTATTTACAATAGGTGTAATGATAATATTACGGTAGAAATTTATAATAGATGGGGAATTAAAATTTATGAAAGTAATGACCCATTATTTGAGTGGAATGGTAAAAATAAAAGTGGAAACAAAGTGCCAGAAGGGACTTACTTTATTATTATAAAAGGAACTTACGCTAGCGAATCAATAGTTTTAGAAAAAAGAACAGTAACTCTTTTGAGGTAGTAAATTAATAATAGTTATTAAAATAGTTAGAAAACAACTACAGCATGTTTATTATTGCAGTAGTTGTTTTCTTATTTTTACAACTTTCTTATTATTATGTTAGATACCCTCTTTATTGATGTAATATTGCCTTTGCCTGTACCTAATTTTTTTACGTATAGGGTTCCAAATGAATTGAATGATAACATCATTATAGGTCAAAGAGTTATTGTGCCTTTTGGTAGAGGAGGCAAATTATACACTGCTTTAGTTAAGCAAAAACACCATACTCCTCCAAAAGATTATCAAGCAAAATATTTATATGCTATATTAGATAACCATCCCATTGTAAATGAAAAACAGTTAAAACATTGGGATTGGATAGCCGATTATTATCTTGCTTACCCGGGTGATATATTTAATGCGGCTATTCCTGGAGCTTTAAAGCTATCTAGCGAAACAAAATTTGTAATTAATAGAAATACTGAGTTTAATGACAACGATTTAGGTGATGATGAATACCAAGTTTATGAAGCATTAACGGTTAGAGAAGTACTGACACTTAGCGATGTTTCTGAAATTTTAGCAGTAAAAAATATTCATCAAATTATAAAATCGCTGATAGAAAAAAACATCATTATAGTTGTTGAAGAAATTAATGAAAAATATAAGCCTAAAGTGGTACAGTTTGTTAGACTTACAGCTTTTGCTAATAAAGAGGAAAATTTACCTGCGATATTTGATGATTTATCTAGGGCAAAAAAACAACTGGCAGCATTAATGAGTTTTGTTCAGCTTTCTAATCGATATCAGCAAATTACTTACGAAGTTCCAAAATTAAATCTTCAAAAAAAAGCTAATGTAAGTAGTAGTGTAATCAATCAGTTAGTAGAGAAAAATATTTTTGAGATTTATGATGTGGTTGTAAATAGGTTAGATGATTATGGAAAAGAAGTACAAGATGTTAAATCGCTTAATGAGCATCAGATTAAAGCTTACAACGAAATAAAAGAATCCTTTAAACAACACGACACTGTTTTGCTACACGGTGTAACAGGCTCCGGAAAAACGGAGATTTATATACAACTTATAAAAGAAGTTTTAAAACAAGGAAAACAAGTATTGTATTTGTTGCCTGAGATTGCATTAACAACTCAGTTAATTGTGCGTTTGCAAAAAGTTTTTGGCGATATTATTGGTGTTTATCACTCTAAATTTAATGAAAATGAACGTGTAGAAGTTTGGAATGAGGTGTTAAATTTTAATTTAGCTGCTAATAATGAGAATAAGAGGTTTCAGATAATTATGGGAGCTCGCTCAGCAATGTTTCTTCCGTATAGTAATTTAGGCTTAATAGTGATTGATGAAGAACATGAGAACACTTTTAAACAGTTTGATCCTTCTCCTAGATATAATGCTCGAGATGCTTCCATAGTGTTGGCGAAATTACACAAAGCAAAAGTATTGTTAGGTTCGGCAACTCCTGCTATTGAAACCTATTGGAATGCCAAAGAAAACAAATATGGATTGGTAGAATTAAATTACCGTCATGGAAAGGTGTTGTTACCAGAAATACTTTGTGCAGACATAAAAGAAGCTACCAGAAAAAAACAAATGAAATCTCACTTTTCTCCGCTACTAATAGAAAGTATGGAGGAGGCTTTTAAAAATAAGGAACAAGTTATTTTGTTTCAAAACAGAAGAGGGTATGCACCTTTTATGATTTGCGAAGATTGTGGAAATGTGCCTGAATGTAATAATTGTGATGTTTCTTTAACGTATTATAAGTATACGCATCAGCTAAAGTGTCATTATTGTGGAGTTTCTAAAAATATGCCTTCAAAATGTCTCGCATGTGGGAGTAGCAGAGTATCACTCAAAGGTTTTGGAACAGAGCAAATAGAAGAGGAGTTGGCATTATTTTTTCCAAAAATTAGAATTACAAGAATGGATGCAGATAGTACTAAAAGCAAAAATGCATATCAAAAAATTATCAACGATTTTGAAGAACATCAAATAGATGTGTTGGTAGGAACTCAGATGGTTACTAAAGGGTTGGATTTTAATAATGTTTCTTTGGTTGGGATATTAAATGCAGATAACATGCTTAAATTTCCTGATTTTAGAGCGTTTGAAAAGGCTTATCAAATGATGAGTCAGGTAAGTGGAAGAGCAGGAAGAACCAAGAGGGGGAAAGTGATTATACAAACTTATGAACCATATCATCCTATTATTAGACAGGTAATGGAGAGTAATTATTTGGAGATGTATAATGATGAAATGATTCAGCGTAAAAAGTTTAACTATCCGCCATATTGCAGATTAATAAGTTTTACATTAAAACATAAAGACCAAAATAAATTAAATATAGGAGCAGATGAGTTTACTAATGCACTTAAAAAGAAGTTTGGTACCCGTGTGTTAGGACCTGAATATCCGGCAGTATCAAGAGTTAAAAATTATTATCAGAAGAAAGTGCTCATTAAAATTGAAAGAAAAATTTCGGTAACCAAAGCACGAGATTTAATTTTAGAGGTAAAGCACCATTTTGAAGCTTTTAGCCAATATAAAGCTATTAGAATTTCAATAGATGTAGATCCTTATTAGTTGAGTTATCTTATCAAAGTAACTGTGCCAATTAGCTCACCTCGTTTATTGAGTACATCTTTAAAAATTACCTTCCAAACGTAAGTGTCATTTTTTACTAAAGTACCTTTGTAGGTTCCGTTCCAGCCACTTTCCATGTCATCTGAGTAAAAAAGCTTTTCTCCCCAACGGTCGAAAATATACAATTCAAACTCTTTAATGTCTACACCATAAGCATAGAAAATGTCGTTAATTCCATCTCCATCAGGAGTAAAGGAGTTGGGAACATAAATAGCTCCATCAAAAAATACACTTATTGTATCATAACTATAACATCCATTAGCTCCTAAAACCGTTAAGTAGTAAGTAGAAGATGCTTGAGCATTTACTATTGGATTAGGACAATCAGAGCAAGTTAGTCCTTCTTTTGGTGTCCATGTGTATTGAACTCCATTGGAATTGGAATTAAGTTGAACTGTTTCTCCCCAAGTAGCTTCAATATCTTCTCCTAAATCTACTTTTGGATTGCTTAAGGTGTCCACAAAAACAGAAAGAGTAGTAACGCAGTCATTACTATCAGTTATATCTACATAATAAGTTATGGGCACATAAATTTCAGGAGAGATGGTAGGGCTTGTGTTGTTGTTAAGTCCCATTGTTGGCGACCAATAATAGCTTTCTCCTCCATTTGCCCACAAGTTAGCTCTGTTTCCAATACAAACAGATGTGTCGTTCACAATATCAGCATGCACTTCTATGATGTAAATAGTTAGTGAATCAAAATCATTTCCACAACCGTTAGCTGCTTCTAAAATATAAGTTGTTGTTTGTGTTGGATAAGCTAAAGTAGCTGAATCATTTGGTGTGGCTATTGTTGAGCTTGGTGTCCATGAATAAGTTTGACCACCGGAACCATAAATGGTAATAGTATCTCCTTGGCATATAGTATCATCATCCATAGTAACGGCATTAGGTAAAACAGTATCAATTAATACAGTAGTGGTAGTATCCCAAGTACAATTATTATTATCAGTTATTTCAACAGTGTAAGTAGTGGTATTGTTTGGAGTAGCAACAGGATTGGAAATAGCATTGTTATTAAGACTAGTTGCAGGTTGCCACAAATAACTTACGCCACCATAAGCTGTAAGTTGAGCACTTTGTCCCAAGCAGACCATGGTGTCGGGGTTTATATTAATATTCTTTTGAAAAACAGTTACTAATATTTCAGCGGTATCTATTCCACAACTATCATGAACTATCACAGTATAAAGGGTGGTAGTGTCTGGCCAAACTAAAGGGTTGTCAATACTATCATTAGAAATATTATAATTTGGAGACCATATATAACTAGCACCGCCACTCGCATTAAGTTGAGTAGAATCTCCTTTACAAATGCCATTTATTGGATTAGTAATAGCTGTAGGGGGAGCAGCGATAAAGACATCTACATAATCGGTGTCTACTAAAATACACGAAACAGAGTCGAGGGCTATTAGCATTACATGATAGGTTCCTGCGGAGTCGAATACATGAGATGGTTGAAAATCACTAGAAGTATATCCATCATCAAAATCCCAAAAATAGGTTACACCACCATTACTTAAGTTTTGGAACTGAACAGTATCTCCAACACAATAATAGGGGGTGGTAAACACTTCGGCATCGGCAGTTAAACTTGATAAATCTAATTTGAAAACACCTAAATTACAATTTGTACTATTATCGGTATTTGACCAAGCACCTGGAGTGGTTGGAAAATCTGATGTGGAACCAAAACAAGAAGCACAAACAGCTTGGTAAACAATACCTTTTTTATCAAATCTACTAGTTCCTCCATCAACATGGTCGAAACTGGCATTACCACCAAAAAAAGTGGCATACATTAAACTATCAGCATCTTCTGAGAACATGGCTAAATAATAATCACTACCGTCTGTTGTTGGTTGTATAGCATTTGTTGTTATTGGTAAATTGTTGGTAGTACTATTTGTAGCTAAAGCGTTTGAGTTTACAGCACCTCCCCATCCGGAAAGCAGAATGTAATTACATTCATTTACTAAAAATGCTGAAAGAGCAATGTCAATAAATCCAGAACCTGTACCAAAAGTTGTTGAAAACACAGTTGTAGATAAGTCGTTAGTAAGTTTATGTAAAAACTGACCACTACTAGGGTTGTTATAAACTGTAGCGGGGAAAATAGGATAACCATTTCTTGTTTGTCCAACTACATAGATATTGTCAGCAGTATCTAATTGAACAAAATAACATTGGTTATAATCGTTTGCTGTCCCAATATAAGTACTAGCAAGAATTGATGTTGCATTGTTATTTATTTTCATTAACCAACCGTCAGTATTGCCTAAGCTTGCAGGGTTTAATGTTCCTAATGTAGTAGGGAAGTCATTACTGGTAGTCCCTCCAGTAACTAAAACATCACCATTACTTGCAAATTGAAGGGAGTAAGCAGCATCAGTTCCTGTGCCTCCAATATAAGTGCTAAAAAGTAACGTATTTAGGTTAGGAGAAAGTTTAAAGATACACCCATCATTTCCACCCGCATTAACAGATTGTATTGTTCCTGCTGTTACAGGGAAATCTGAAGAAGAAGTTACTGTAGCTACAAAAATGTTATCGTTGGTATCAACAATAATTTCTCCTCGGTGTTCATCAGCATAATTGTATTTAAGTGGTTGTAGATTGTTTAAACCATCATTTCCCGTTCCTCCAATATAAGTTGAAGCTAATAATGTTTGTCCATTAGCACTAAATTTAATCACATAAGCATCATAAGCTCCCGAAAGTGTTGTTGAATAAGCTCCTGGTGTTGTGGGGAAATTAT
This sequence comes from Vicingaceae bacterium, assembly GCA_036567945.1. Lineage (GTDB taxonomy): Bacteria > Bacteroidota > Bacteroidia > Flavobacteriales_E > Vicingaceae > BRH-c54. The sequence goes on along the minus strand of DATCTM010000082.1, from coordinate 30,876 downwards.
TAGAAGCAGTTGTTCCAAAAACCAGTAATTCATCATTGCTATTCACTATCATACTATGAGGGTAGTCTGAATTGCCCCCCCCAAAATAAGTAGAATATTCTAATGAAGAACCATTTGGTGAAAACTTACTAATAGAGATGTCTAGAGCTCCTCCACCAAAAGTAGTTTGTATTGCCCCAGTGGTGACTGGATAGCCAACACCAAAACTAATTCCTCCACCGTATAAATTTCCTAAGTCATTAAACGTTGAAGTGTATCCCCAATTATCAACAGTAGCTCCTGAATAAGAAGCGAAAATAAGAGCCGGGTCTATGATTAATGGATAATTCGTATTGTAACCTTTTGGAAAATAAAAACTTAAGGTGTTGTTTTTTAATTGAAATAAACATTTCACTTCTTTTTCTTTACCATTAATGTTTTGATACGCATAAGGTTTTTGTTCAACTATTTCATTTACTGATGTTTTGATGTGTAAGTTGTCGTTTTTAATAAAAATTTCATCAACACCATCATAAGTTAGTTCTATGTCTTGTGGGGTGCCATTTGGTTGAACAATAAAATCATATTTAAAAATACCATCTTTTAAATAAAATGCCAAATCAATGTTATTGTAAATTTGGTGATAAGTAACTTCTTCGTATTTCTTTACATTAGAAGCCCACTTGGAGCTATCATTCCCTAGAAAGTAATTTTCGTAGTCAGGTCTTATTGATTTGGGTTGCAGCGTAGCATTTAGTGAGTTTTTAAAATGAACTTTAAACGCGTGTAAATTAATAATAGAATCAGCAGCGGTAGGATTTTTAATAAAGTTATGATGTAATTCGTCTATTCTTAGTAAATCGGCTTCGTTAAAAAATTGATAAGTCAAACTATTTTGTTCTAAAAATAATTCCCCGGCAGGTAGTTTTGCTTTGTAGAGTACATTTTTGTGCCACTGACCTTTGTTTTCTTTAAACTCAATATATGGTCGTTGGGCAAGAGCCGAAAAACCTAATAGAAGACTGATTATGAGCAAATAGTTTTTCAAAATAGCACCAAATTATGTTGCAACATACAAATGTAATTAAAACAGTTGATTTATAGACTGTTTAGAACAGTTTTAGTTGCCTTGAAATAATGATTTAATTGTAAATTCTTAAGGTGGCACCATCAAAAGAAGTGTTGTATTCTTTTAAAGGCATTACAGCAGGACTTCTTAGAACAGAACCATCTGTAATTAAAAATTGAGACCCACAACAATCGTCTATAGCAGAAATATTATTGGTTTCTACACTAACCAATGCACAACTATTTTCCGGTTGGAAAGTACAATGCCTATCAAACGCTCTAAATTGGTCATTAGAAACTTTATAAACAATAATTCCTCTAGAACCTCCTGTTAAATAAATCCAGCTATTTACAGCGTTAAGTTCTATAAATTGAGGGTCGGTAGTTTGCATGTAAATATTTACAGGAACATAAGGTATGTTCGCATTATTATCTTTCTTGCAACCAAGAAAAGAAATGAGTAAAAGAAATATAAGTAATAATCTGTTCATCACTTTTTAAGTAGTTTTCAGAGTGTAAAGTTAATTAACTTTAAGCTTACTCCCAACATGTTAGTCAGTTCATTTTTTTTGTAAGGATTAAAATAGGCTTATTATCTAAATTGGTAGCAGCAAATAAATAGCAGTTTCCGCCATCTTTAAGGTTAAGTTTTTTCTTAATTACAGCAACCGCATCAGGAAAGTTGCGAGCACTAATGTTCACATTCGTTATACCTAATTTTTTCATCTTTTTTTTCTGATAATCTGCTACATTGTTAATTTCAAAAATCCTTCCAGGAAAATCATTAATTAATTTGTCACTAGTATATAGGTGGGTGTGCTGAGCAAGTTTGTCTAATCCAAAACGCGTTCCAACTATTTTAAAAGCTCCAGCTTTCATTATTGCAGTATTTGGTTCGTATAAATATTTTTTAGGTTGACTAAAATGGGAAGTAGTGTCTTGTTCTTCTTCGTAAGTAAATTTAAAAACGTCTTCGTTTTTATCTAAATTATAGGTTATAATTTCAGTAGGCTTATTTTTTTCTTTTTCTACCAAATAGAGTACTTCTTTACAATCGTTTTTTACCGCAACAATAAAACATTTGCTTACTGTTTTTAATGCTTCTAATGTTTGTTTGATATCTAAAAATGGAGAGGTTTTTATCAATAATTTATCTGCAGCAGATAAGATTGTTGGTAGCAGCTCAATAACATTAGGAAAACAGTCGCTTAAGTTAAAAATACGTTTACTTTCATCACGTCTGTCAGGGTCTATGTAAGCAACATCAAAATGTGTTTTGTTTGATTTTAAGAAAGCTTCACTTGTTGTATTGTGGAATTTGATTTTAGTATTTAATAAATTAAAATTATGTTGAACAACTTGTAGTAATTCTTTATTTGGTTCTACATAATCTATTGATTTAAAAGAATTAGAAAAAAAATAAGTATCAACACCAAAGCCACCGGTTAAATCTATTAAGCTATTACCGCTAATCATTTTGTTTTTCAGCAAAGCTGTTTTTTCTGATGAACATTGTTCCATAGACTTTACGGATGGAAAAATAATTTCGGGCGTATTGTAAAAAGTAGGGAGTTTGTTTTTGGCTTTTTGCCAACCATTTATCTGGTTGATAATAAAATTGGCATCAAGGTTTTCTTTTTTACTTAACAATAAAGCAATATCATTCACATTTTTGTGTTTGTTATCTTCAATAAATGCAATTGTTTCTTTATTCATAATAATACGATACAAAAATAAGTAAACAACTTAACAGAAAATAAGCATTTATGGAATAGTAATTGATTAACGGCTGTTGATAAAAAAAATTTCAATTCATAAAAAAATGTTATAATTTGGCTCGATGATTAAACAATTAATTTTCATATTTTTAATAGCTTTCTTATCTGCTACTACAAAAGCCCAAAATATTGGCGTTGGTGCAGATGCTATGTACAATTTCCAAACAGAAAGTTTTGGTTTTGGAGCTAGGGTTAACTTTTTTCCAAATAGAGGATTAAGTATTGTCCCTCAGGTGGCTTATTATCCAGGGTTCAATAAAATTAATGAATATTATTTTGGATTGGGTTTAGAACAAAAAGTTATTAGAGGAAACACCTTTAATTTTTATTTATTGGCACATGGAGCATATAATTTATGGGCAAATCATGAAGAATCTACAATGGATGGGGCTCAGGCTTCTAACTGGAACGCAGAAGTTGGAGCTGGTATTACAACCAACAGATGCCTTCGTCCGTTCTTAGAGTACAGGTATAATTTTAAATTTCAAGAGACACATTTAAGACTAGGACTTTTATACATTTTTGGATGTAACTCATCATCAGGAAATGGTGGGAAATATGGAGGTAGAAGAAAAGGTGGAACAACACTTTGTCCAGCTTATTAATTAAATAAACACATGAAAACAAAAATTGGATTATTATCGATAGTAGGAATTTTTATTATTTCTCTTAACGCTTGTAAAAAAGATAGAATAGAAAAATCTAAAAATGAATATGAGCCTGTTAACAGCTATTTAGATATGAAAAAGCAGCAAGAACAGGAGTTTGTTATTAATGGACCTTCTAATGATACTATTGTTGGAAATCAAGGCACAAAATTGCTTGCAGGTAAAGATTGTTTAATGTTTCCTAATGGAGATTCTGTTCATTATCCATTTTCTGTTAAATTGGTAGAACTTTATACACCAAAAGATATGATGTATTGGCAAATGCCAACAGTTGCTGCGGGAAATATTTTAGAAACAGATGGAGAAATAAGAGTTAGAGCAACTAAAAATAATCAGGATTTAGTGCTTCGTCCGAATTGTGCTTATGGAGTACAAATGCCAAATGGAGCTCCAAAGAATAATATGAATGCTTTTTATGGGTTCGATACAGGAAGTTTTTTCGATTGGACAGATAATCCTGCTAGTTTGGGAGTAACTACTTCTGTTAGCCCTACATTTAATATTATTCCTTATGGTTATGAAGCATTAATTGCAAGGTTAGGATGGTTGAATTGCGGTAAGTTAGCCAACAATGGTTCAGGAAATACAATTTCATTTACATCGAGTACAGATTATTTAGAGAATGTTGGTATTTTTATATACTTTCCTACAACTAAATCTGTAATGCAGGTTTATAACATGACTTCAGGATTAATTCCAACGGGTACAAGTGTTAAAATAGTAATGATAGCTGTTGATGGAGGTGGAAATCTTTTTCATTATTACAATACTATGACAATAAGTACTAACACTACTTTAGAAGTTAGTCTTTCTTCCATTACAGATCCAAACTTAACTGCTTTACTTGACGGCTTGTAGTATTTACAATCATGTAAAAAGTAAGTTAAAATAGAATCAAATCATTTTCGTAACTTTGCAACCCACTGTTAATGGCATTAAACATTTATGGCTTTTATTGAAACGGATCAACTAGAACGAACTACAGGTAAGAAACTATATGACTATCAACATGATGCGATAGAAAAAATATTTGCAAGTTTAGCTAAAAACCCTTCTAATCATAATTTACTTTACCAACTTCCGACCGGAGGTGGAAAAACTGTAATTTTCACAGAAATTGCTAAAAGATTTATAGAATCTACAGGTAAAAAAGTAGTGGTACTTACGCATCGTATTGAACTTTGTAATCAAACTTCTAAAATGTTGGAAGAGTTTAATGTTAGGTGTAAAATTATTGATAGTAATGTTAAATCACTTCCTGATGAACATGACTTTGATTGCTTTGTAGCTATGGTAGAAACGCTAAATAACAGATTTAGAGATGAAGCCATAGAAATTGATAATATCGGGTTGGTAATAGTTGACGAGGCACATTATAATTCTTTTCGTAAAATGTTTAAACACTTTACAGATTGTACTGTGTTAGGTGTTACCGCTACTCCATTAAGCTCTAATATTAATTTACCTATGTTTCAAAACTATAAGGAATTGATTGTTGGTGATTCTATTCCCTCATTGATTGAGAAAGGTTTTTTAGCTAAGGCAACTACTTATTGTTATGATGTTGGTTTAGGAGTATTAAAAATTGGTGCTAATGGTGATTATACCGTTAAATCTTCAGAATTACTTTATGGAGATTCTCCTATGCTAGAAAAACTGTTGAGGGCTTATTATGAAAGATCTTCAGGAAAAAAAACATTGATTTTCAATAACGGAATCAATACTTCATTAAATGTATATGATACATTTAAAAAAGCAGATTTAAATATTAGACACTTAGACAATACCAATACAGGAGAAGAAAGAAGAGATATTTTACAATGGTTTAAAGAAACTCCAGACGCGATCTTAACTTCTGTAGGAATTTTAACAACAGGGTTTGATGAACCAACAGTGGAGACTATTATTTTAAACAGAGCAACTCGTTCGCTTACGCTTTATCATCAAATGATAGGTAGGGGATCTAGGGTTTTACCAAATAAAAAAGATTTTACGGTTATAGATTTAGGAAATAATGCAGCACGTTTCGGTCCGTGGGATAGTGCAATTGATTGGCATGAAATATTTAGAAATCCTGATTTCTTTTTAAGTAACATTTTTTCTGATGAAGAAATTGAAAAGAAATTCAAATATAAAATGCCGGAAGATGTGAGGGCATTGTTTAAGAATTCTGAAAACATTGATTTTGATGTTGATGCAGCTTATCAGGAGACACTAAAAAAAGGTCAGAAACCAAAAGTGGTGTTAGATAAATCAATAGAGCAGCACTTAAGAATGTGTATAGATAATAGTGAAGACATTATGGATGCACGTTATTTGTCTAAATTTTTAAAAGATGATATTGCTTATAGGATTAGATTGTATTCTTACAATATTTGCAAAAGCACCGAAAACTATTTAAAATGGCTCGAAGAAGATTATTTTAGAAAACTAAGTAGTAAAATAAATCATTATTACACGCATGTAGAAGTGGAGTAAAAATGTTGTATGAGAGATTTAAAACTCAAATTCAGATAAATACAGCCATCTTTCACCTTTCTCATCTAGCTGAGTACTAATTTCGCCAAGTTGGGTGGTAATCTTAATTATTTCCTCATGGTTGGATTGGTTTGCTTCTAACACTTTCATGAGTTCAGCTTTTTTATTTTCTAAAGCCTCAATATCTTTATCAAGTTGTTCTAACTCAATTTTTTCTTTGTAGCTAAGTTTGGTTTTAGGAGTAGCTACTTTTTCGCTTTGTTTTTCAGGAGTTTTGTTGGCTGTAGCAGATTCCGCCTTTTTATCTGCCAATTGTTTTTGTTTTAGTTCTTCTCGGTAATCAGAGTATTTGCCTAAGTAATCGTTAACCTTTCCATCACCTTCAAAAATAAAGAGGTGGTCAACTAGTTTGTCCATAAAGTACCTATCGTGCGTAACAATTATTAAACAACCCTGAAAGTCTTCTAAAAAATCTTCCAATACACTTAATGTCATTACATCTAAATCGTTGGTAGGCTCATCTAAAATTAAAAAATTGGGGTTCTTAATTAAAATGGTTAATAGATAAAGTCTTCGTTTTTCTCCTCCACTTAATTTTGCAATTTGGTTGTAGTGCATACTTTTATGGAAAAGAAATTTTTCTAGCAATTGAGCAGCGGTAAGGCTTCTACCTTTGGTGAGCGGAATTACTTCAGCAATATCTTTAATAACTTCTATTACTTTTTTTTCTTCCTTAAACTGCATTCCTTTTTGTGTGTAGTAACCATAAACAACTGTTTCACCGGAAACTACTTTGCCACCATCAATTTTTTCTAACCCTAATAAAATATTTAGGAAAGTAGTTTTACCAACACCATTTTTACCTACAATGCCTATTTTTTCTTGTTTTTTAAACACATAGTTAAAGTCCTCTAGAATTTTGAGGTCGCCAAATGATTTTTTTACATGGTAGAGTTCTAAAATTTTCCCGCCAAGCCGAGTCATATTTACTTCCATTTCTACTTTTGAAGTATCTTTCTTTTGCTTGGCAACTTTTTCGGTGTCATAAAAAGCATCTTCTCTCGATTTAGCTTTTGTACCTCTAGCTTTAGGCATTCTTCGCATCCATTCAAGCTCTTTTCTGTAAAGATTTTTAGCTTTGTCAACATTGGCGGCAAAGATGCTTTCTCGTTCTTCTTTCTTCTCTAAAAAATAGCTGTAATTACCTTTGTATCGGTACAAGGTTTTTTCGTCTAATTCAATAATTTCGTTACAAACTCGCTCTAAAAAATACCTATCATGGGTTACCATTAAAATGGTGATGTTATCTTTAATTAGGTAGTTTTCCAACCATTCTATCATATCTAAATCTAGGTGGTTGGTAGGTTCATCTAAAATAATAAAATCGGGTTCTTCAATAAGTACTTGAGCTAAAGCAATTCTTTTTTGCTGACCACCCGACAGCTCACCAATTTTTTGGTCTAAATCATGAATTTGTAGCTGACCTAATATTTGTTTGATACGAACTTCGTAATCCCAAGCATCTAAAGCATCCATTTGCTCAAAGGCTTTTTGCATTCTTTCATTATCGTTAGGATTGGCAATGGCTTTTTCGTATTCTAAAATGGCATCAATTTGTTCTGAAGCTGTTCTGAAAATAGTTTGAGAAATAGTTAATTCTTCTTTATAATTGGGAGATTGTTGTAAAATACCTGTTTTTATACCATTTCTAAAAACAACATTTCCTGAATCATAACCTGCTTCCCCTGCTAATATTTTTAATAAAGTGGATTTTCCGGTGCCATTTTTAGCTATAAAAGCTACTTTTTGTCCTTTATCAATTCCAAACGAAATATTTTCGAACAACACACGCTCTCCAAAAGATTTTGAGAGGTTTTCAACAGATAGATAATTCATTTAAATAATGAGTTTAGAGGTTTATAGGTTTATAAGTTTAGATTATCAATAAACTCTTTCTAATGCTTTAGCAGCATTAGTGTGTGTAGGGTTAAATTCAAGCACTTTTTGGAAATCTGCTTTAGCTTTCTTTCGGTCTTTCATTAGTTCATAACAAAGTCCTCTGTTAAAGTAAGCATCTAAATACTTAGGTTCTACATTAATCGCTTTTGTATAGTATTCTATAGCTTTTTCATATTCCTGTAAATATTCGTGATGAATGTAACCCATGTTAAAATAAGGTTCTCTATAAGGCTGAATATCTATGGATTTTAGGTAATGTTCCATGGCTTTTTCATATTCACCTCTTTCTTGATAATAAAGTCCAATATTATATAGTGCTTCTAAACTATTTGGATCAATACGCAATGCATTTTTAAAGTAGCCTTCACTTATGTTAGATTTATCATTGAAATAAAGTACGCCTAATTGAATGTAAGCATCATAATAATCGTTTTCTTGTTCTATAGCTGTTTTAAAACTTGATTTTGCAAGAGCAGTATCTTTTTTATCTAAAAAAATCATTCCTTTTAAATAGTATGCTTCAGCATTGTACATATCTCTTTTTAGTGCTGCATCAGCATAATCTAACGCTTGCTTATGATTAAATGTATAAAGTGCCAACCATCCTAATTCAATTCTTGCTTGTACGTTGTCATTGTCAACATACATACATTTGTCTAATGCTTCTTTAGCTTCTTTGTATTTGTCCTGAGCTTTAAGCAATTCAGCTTTTAATAAATAAAATTCAGGAATTAAAGAATCTATTTTTATAGCTCTGTTTAAATCATTAACTGCAGCATTATAGTCACCATATTTTTGATGTAATCTGGCTCTTTTTATGTACAGCCCAGTATTATTTACATCGGTTTTTAGTTGCTCATTAATTTCTTTAAAAGCACGTTCTTCTTCCGTTAAGGTAGTGTCTGTCGCAATAGTGGTTCCACTATTGTTATCAGCGGAATTGCCATTTTCGCAGGAAGTAAAAAATAGCACCAATAGCGTAGGAATAATAAAAGCAAGTATTCTAAAAATCATAGTGAATTTTATTTTTCCTCAATAATAGCAATGATTTTTTGTTCTAATTCAGTCATTAATTCAGGATTGTCTAGTAACAATTGTTTTACAGCATCTCTACCTTGACCCAATTTAGTATCTCCGTAGCTAAACCAACTTCCTGCTTTTTTTATTACTTCATTATCAACAGCTAAATCTATAATTTCACCTACTTTAGAAATTCCTTCTCCGTACATAATATCGAATTCAGCTTTTTTGAAAGGAGGAGCAACTTTGTTTTTCACAATTTTTACTCTAGTTCTGTTTCCTGTAATTTCTTCACCATCTTTAATTTGAGTAGCTCTTCTAATATCAATTCTTATAGAAGCATAAAATTTAAGTGCATTACCACCTGAGGTAGTTTCAGGATTACCAAACATAACTCCAATTTTATCTCTTAGTTGGTTGATGAAAATGGTGCAACAGTTAGCTTTTTGTATAGAAGAGGTAAGTTTTCTCAATGCTTTAGACATTAACCTTGCCTGAAGTCCCATTTGAGAATCTCCCATTTCGCCTTCAATTTCTGCTTTTGGAGTAAGGGCGGCAACAGAATCTACAATAAGTAAATCTACAGCTCCTGAACGGATAAGGTTATCAGCAATTTCTAATGCTTGTTCACCATTGTCAGGTTGTGAAATAATTAAACTGTCTATATCAACACCTAAAGCGGCAGCATAAGTAGGGTCGAAAGCATGCTCAGCATCAATAAAAGCAGCAATGCCACCTTGTTTTTGGCATTCAGCAATAGCATGTATGGTTAATGTTGTTTTTCCTGATGATTCAGGACCATATATTTCAACAACTCGTCCTTTAGGATAACCTTTTATACCAAGTGCTATATCTAAAGTTAAAGAACCGGTTGGAATTACTTCTACATTTTGAACAGGAGAATCTCCCATTTTCATTACAATACCTTTTCCGTAAGACTTTTCAAGTCTATCCATGGTTAATTGTAGGGCTTTTAATTTTTCTGCGTTTACTTCTGCCATTGTTGTTTGTTTTAGTAGTTAGTTTTAATATTATGCTGACAGCAATTGAGCTGCGTGATCTTTGGTTTTTACTTTAGTAATAATGTTTTCTATTATTCCATTTTCATCAATTACAAAGGTAGTTCTATGAATACCATCGTAAGTTTTCCCCATAAACTTTTTTTCTCCCCAAACGCCATAGCGTTTAATGAGTTCTTTATCTGTATCGGCCAATAGGGGGAAGTTAAGGTTTTGTTTTTCAATAAATTTTATATGAGAATTTTCATTGTCGGCACTTACACCAATAATGCTATAACCTGCTTTTTTCAATTGGTTATGGTTATCTCTTAGGTTACAAGCTTGAGCGGTGCAACCTGGAGTAGCATCTTTAGGATAGAAATAAAGCACAATTTTTTTTCCTTTATAATCAGCTAAAGAATGTATTATTCCATCCTGATCTTTTACATTTAATTCAGGAGCTTTATCTCCAACTTTAAGGTGCATCATTTCTTCTTTTTTTTAACTTACAAAGTATAAGAAACTTTTGTGTTTTAACAAGTGGTGGGGTTGATTTTTATTAACAAAAGATTATTTCCAAAATTCATCCTCCCAATCATCACAAAAATTATTTTGGTGATGGATTTCGATGTTTTTTAATTCTTCATTAGTAGCAACTTTTTGTATCTCTCCAAATAAAACCCGTTCTTCAAAACGTACGTGGTTTTCAAGTTCTTCTTCAATTAAACTAAGGTTTTTGTTGATGTCAGTTTCAGACTCAAATAATTTTTTTAAGCTGCGGTGTTCTGCGAGTGCTTTTTTTATTAAATCATGTTCATTTCCTAATACAGGAAAGACATATTTCTCTTCAATATTAAAATGTGGTTGAATATGATTTGCCCAAAACCAGTTGCTATAAGATTTTATGCGTTGAGGAGTTATGTTTTTCTTAAAACCGGTTCTAATTTTCCAACAAAGCAATAATGCCTGATGATGATCTTTGCTTAACGGAATTATGCTTTTATGTCTTTTTAAAGGTTTTGGTTTCTTCATCTATTACAAACGTTCAGTTATTTTAGAAATTTTTGAACTAGCATACACTCCAAACCCATTAACAACTAAGCCTTTTACATCATGTTGTTTGGAAGAAATGGCAATCACTATCATTTCGTCTCCTGGGTCTGTCATTCCCTCAAACCTATATACTTCATCTATTTCAAACTCATCAGGAGACAATCTTAAAGAAGTGCTTTTACATTCTATACATTCCACCTCGGTAAGTAGTGAAAAATTTGTTGTATACCCTCTTTTTTGAAGGTCGTTTACTGCTTCGGTAACCGTGTCATAGCTTTTTGGTATCATGGTTATTTAGTTTAAAGGTTTTGCAGAATTTTTATTATAAAAATCAATTTTAAGTTGAAATATTTCAGCCATTTTATTTGCTCTCCATTTGGCTTCATCTGCTTTTTCTCCTGTAAATAATTCATCAATGGTTTTATTAAATAATAGTAACCATCTTTTAAAATGAGTTTTATTAACAGGTAAATTTGCATGTGGCGCAAATGGACTACCACTATAAGTATGTTCTTCTAACAATACAGTTTGCCAAAAGCGATACATTTTTTCTAAGTGTATAGGCCATTTATCTTGAATTACATTATTAAAAATGTCTTGTAGTAAGTCATCCTTACGAACTTTTTCATAAAAAGTATTGACTAGTAATTTAACTTCATCAAGAGATAATATTTCTTTTTTTGTTGACATCAATAATAATTTAAAGCCTATACAAAGGTACTTAAAATAGGGGAGAGTGGCAACAGAAAAGCTTGCGTTTGTTCAATAAAAAAAGCTACTCTCAGAGTAGCTTTTTTTAAAGTAATTTATATTATTATTGAGGACACATATAGTTTGACGTAGTACTGTTTCCAAAACAAAAACTAAGCCCCATTGAATAAAGTTTTTCTATAGTTGGAGATGTGAGGTTCAAGTTACCGGTATTAGGGTCTATAGTTGTAAACCATTTATAAGTTTCTCTTGAAGAAAAAATTCCTAATCCATTTTCAATATTAGTATAACTAGGTTTGTTTTGATTTACTGTATTAGATGGCTCTGAAACTTCCATATAAACATTTAGCTCTGTGCCTGCAATTACAAACTCTAAATCAATATTTCCTAGTTCTCTGTGAGATAAGTTGGGTAAAGTGGTAGGAACAGATGCTGAAATATTATCAAAAAAAGTAGCACCTTCCATTGTCCATTCAATAATTTCATTTCCGGAAACTGGATCTTGAGTTTTATTCTCTCCTAAACTCATTACTACTTTTTGAGGTTGAGCAGGTAAACCACTAGAAGCAACAAAATGATTGGTATAATTGAAAATTAATTTAGCTTGAATTCTACCTGCATTTTTTCCGGTATTTATGGTTATAGTTCTATCAGAAAAACCTCCATTATTAGGAGCTCCAATCCAAAAAGCCATTTTTTGTTGATTTGTAGGACTAGTAACACTTGTAGTTCCAACAATAAGTGTCTCAGAAGTAATTTCTTTATTTAATTTAGAATTATAGATTTTAAGTTTATAAATATTTCCTCTGTTAATAGTAGGTTCAACAAATTTATATAAAACATTAATGGAGTTATCAAAAACACCTTCTTCTTTAGGGATTTCGTTTTCAGTTCTAATTAGATTATAAGTTGTTAATATATTACCATTTGTAGCATGTATTTCTTCAACAGTAGCAGTTAATTCGTCTGCCGAATAATTAAAGTTTGCTTGATTAGCTGCAAGCGTATTAGCGTTTGCACCATCATCCGGTAAAAATACTTTGTTTATTTTTATATAATGAACACTATCGTTAGGATTAATTAATCCATAAACAACAGTAATGTCTTTATATTCAGCATTAAGGTCAACTTTAGTTTCGCAAGAAAAAAGAAAAGTTGATAAGGCGAATATGATATAAATATATATAGTGTGCTTCATAGTTTTTAAAATTTAAGCAACAAATGTAGGATTTTTCCATTAAAAGAAACGACCATAAGATAATTTTTATCTAATTATGGGGATTATTAAAAGAAGGTAGAAGGGAGTTACATATGACCTATAAACAACAATAAATAAAAACATATGAAACAATATTTGTAGCTTTGTTATTCAATTTTTAAATATCACAACATGTCTATCCATTCTAATGAAGTAAAAAGGGTTACTACACACATCCTTCAAGAAATGAAGCATAATAACGAAAAAATAAGTATGCTTACAGGCTATGATTTTTCATTAGCAAAAATTATTGATACTGCGGGTATTGATGTTATTCTAGTTGGAGATTCTGCTTCTAATGTAATGGCTGGGCATGAAACTACCCTTCCTATTACCTTAGATCAAATGATTTATCATGCTTCTTCTGTAATTAGAGCGGTAAAAAGAGCTTTGGTGGTAGTAGACATGCCTTTTGGTTCTTATCAAGGAAACTCTAAAGAGGCACTTTCTTCTGCTATTAAAATTATGAAAGAATCGGGAGCTCATGCAGTAAAGATGGAAGGTGGTAAAGAGATTTTAGAATCTATTGAAAGAATTCTTTCTGCAGGAATACCCGTAATGGGACATTTAGGGTTAACTCCTCAATCTATTTATAAATTCGGGACTTACATTGTTAGAGCAAAGGAAGAAGAGGAAGCTAATAAATTAATTGAAGATGCTAAATTACTTGAAGAAGCAGGTTGTTTTGCTATCGTTTTAGAGAAAATTCCAGCTCATTTGGCTACCAAAGTAGCTCAAGAAGTTAAAATTCCAATTATTGGCATTGGAGCTGGTAATGGAGTAGATGGACAAGTTTTGGTATTACACGACATGCTGGGAATAACGCATGAATTTAGTCCTAGGTTTTTAAGACGTTATAATAACTTATACGAAGAAATTAAAGGTTCTGTAGAAGCGTACATTAAAGATGTTAAATCTCAAGACTTTCCTAACGAGAAAGAGCAATATTGATTTAATTTATCTTACTTCAATTTAACCTTGTTGAATACACAATCAAAATTTGGAAATTAGGCATATATATTATTTTGCCAATCACAATCTTTCAGGAATAAGTGTTAGGTATAGAGGTGTTTATGTTTTAAATTTTCTTTCTGAATTTTATAATATTTCTAATACTGTAGTTTACCCAGGCTATAAGGTTGTAGAAATTTTAAATTTTTTTAGAGTCTATTTTGAAATTCTATTTTTCAGAAAAAATAATTCATTAATTATATTTCAAAAACTTTATACTAAAGGTATTTATACTACTTTACTTAAACTACTGTTGAAGTTGAGACCAAGTATGACTGTCTATGATACTGATGATGCTGATTATTTGAGGTTCGATAAAAAGAACATTATTTTTTTTATAAAAAACACTAAATTCTGTACAGTTGGTAGTAAAGCACTATTTAATTACGTAAAAGAAATCAATAAAAATGTTTTAGTGTTAACTACTCCTATAATATCTCATCAACAACTTAAAACTAACAGAAATTCTGTTTTACATATAGGTTGGGTAGGGGATTATGGATTTAATAAAGGTTCCCAAGCTTTGTTTAGTCACAAAATGAGTTTAGAGCAATTATTTTTACCTGCTTTAAATGAAATAAAAATTCCTTTTAAATTAACATTGTTAGGAATTAAAACGAAAGAACATAAAAAAGAAATTGAGCAGTTTTTTAAGGGAAATACTTATATTGACCTTAATATACCTAATGATATTAATTGGCAAGATGAAGAGTCCGTTTACAAAAGAATAAAAGCATTTGATATAGGTGTTTCTCCAATGATTAATAGTGAGTTTAATAAAGCTAAATCTGCTTTTAAAATAAAACAATACCTTTCTTGTGGTGTTCCTATTTTAGCTAGTCCTGTTGGTGAAAATTTGAGTTTTATTCTAAATGGGGAAAATGGTTTTTTATGCGAAGATAAAACTGAATTTAAAGAAAAAATAGAAATGATTAAAAATATGAGCAATAATGAATATCAGTTACTCATGAAAAATACTCAAGTAGATTTAACCACATTTTCTGTTCAAAAATTTTGTGATGATTTTATTAAATGGATTAAAAATAGTCGCTAAAAAATAAGAGTGAATAAGTTAATCACGCATACAACTGATCTTTTTGCTGTTTTACTTTCTCGCTTTCTAAATACTCATCAAAAGTCATTTCTTTATCGATACAACCGTTTGGTGTTAATTCCACAATTCTATTGGCAATGGTTTGAACAAATTCGTGATCATGAGAAGTGAACAAGATGGTTCCTTTAAAATCAATTAAAGAGTTATTTAATGCAGTAATAGATTCAAGGTCTAAATGGTTTGTAGGTTCGTCCATTAATAACACATTTCCTTCTGCCAACATCATTCTAGAAAGCATGCACCTTACTTTTTCTCCACCTGAAAGTACATCAGATTTTTTAAAAACTTCTTCACCAGAAAACAACATCTTACCTAAAAATCCTCTAATGTAAACTTCATCTTTTTCCTCAGAGAACTGACGTAACCAATCAATTAAATTGTCGCTACCATCAAAAAAATGAGCATTTTCATTAGGTAAATAGGCTGTTGTAATGGTTTGTCCGAAAGTAAACTTACCTTCATCGGCTTTTTGGTTGTTTTCTAAAATCTCAAATAAAGCTGTTGTAGCCATAGAATTTTTACTAACGAAAGCAATTTTATCTCCTCTTCTTACATTTAAGTTTAAATCTTTAAACAAACCGTTTTTGCTCAAATGTTCAATGTGTAGAATTTGATCTCCGGCATCTCTTTGTTGGTTAAAGATAATAGCAGGATATCTTCTGGTTGAAGGTTTAATATCTTCAAAATTAATTTTCTCCAACATTTTTTTTCTACCGGTTGCTTGTTTAGATTTAGATGCATTGGCACTAAAACGAGCAATAAAGTCTTGTAATTCTTTTTTCTTTTCTTCCGCTTTTTTGTTGGCAGACTGTTTTTGACGTAATGCTAACTGACTAGCCTGATACCAAAAAGTATAATTTCCGCTGAATAAATTAATTTTACTAAAATCTATATCTACAATTTGAGTACAAACTGTATCTAAAAAGTGTCTATCGTGAGATACCACAATTACCGTGTTTTTAAATTCCAGTAAGAAATCTTCTAACCAATTAATGGTAAGAATATCCAAATCATTGGTAGGCTCATCTAAAATCAATACATCCGGATTGCCAAAAAGAGCTTGAGCTAGTAATATTCTAACTTTTTCATTTCCACTAAGTTCTTCTAAGGTTAAATAGTGTTTGTCTTCACTAATTCCTAAATCGCTTAACATAGATGCTGCATCTGCCTCAGCATTCCATCCATCCATTTCGGCAAATTCAGCTTCTAATTCAGAGGCTTTAATTCCGTCAGCATCAGAAAAATCAGGTTTAGCATAAATGGCATCTTTTTCCTGCATCACTTTCCAAAGCTTTTCATGTCCCATTAAAACGGTATTCAAAGCAGTTTCATTATTGTATTTAGAGTGGTCTTGACTTAAAACAGCCATTCTTTTTCCTTTATCTAAAGATATTGAACCTGAATTAGGCGAAATTTCTCCTGATAAAATTTTTAAGAAAGTAGATTTTCCGGCTCCATTAGCACCAATAACACCATAGCAATTTCCATCAGTAAATTTTATATTTACATCATCAAATAGCACTCTTTTTCCGTATTGTAATGAAACATTCTGAACAGTTATCATAAAGCTTAATTTTTTTGAGGTGCAAAGGTACGCCTAATAAACAAAAAAAGCTACCATTTTTTGTGGTAGCTTTTTTTGTAACTTTTAATGTTGATTTATTCTTTTTCTAAGGGTTGTTTTTTTATTGGTTGAGCCGTTGGAGCTTTAGTTCTTTTTTGTTTATGCTCCATTTTTTTATGATGCATTGCTTTCATTTTTTCTACTTGCTCTTCGGTTAAAACTTCTTTTATTTCTTCTTTTTCAGCTTTGTGCAATTCGTGCATTTTGTCTTTTAATGCTTTTTTTTCTTCAGCTCTTTTAGCATGAATTTCTTTAATTTTTGCTACTTGCTCATCAGTTAGCTCTAGCTCGGCTTTCATCTTTTCCATATGTTCACCTTTTTCATAGTGATCAGCATGTGCTTTGTGGGCATGGTCGCACTCTTTCTTTTTAGCATCTTGTGCATTTACCATTGTAGTTCCTGCAACTATTAATGTTGCGGCTAGTATCATTTTTAAATTTTTCATAATGTTATAATTTTAGATGGTTGGAATTATTTTTATTGCTGTAAAGATAACGAATATCATGCCAAGAAATATAGCTTTTAAAGTAATTTTTTAAAACGTCAGATGAATTAAAATAGTATTTTTGTTTGATACAGTTTTTGTAAGTGTTTTTAGATACCAAAATAGAATATTTAAAAGGAGTAGGACCACAAAGAGGTGAGCTGCTCAAAAAAGAATTAGGTATATACACCTACAAACACTTATTGGAATATTTTCCTTTCAGGTATGTAGATAAATCTAAAATATATACTATTTCGGAAATTTCATCTGACCAAGCTTATATCCAACTTAAAGGAAAGGTTATTACCAAAAATATTGTTGGAGAAAGGCGTGCCAAAAGAATGACTGCCATTTTAAAGGATGAAACCGGAGAGATTGAGTTGGTTTGGTTTAAAGGAATTAAATGGTTGCAAAATTCCGTACAAATTGGTCAGCAATATATTGTTTACGGCAAACCAACCTTATTTAAAGGCAGGTATAACATCACCCATCCTGAAATGGATGAAGTAACTCAAGCGTTACCTACCAACGAAATTGCTATGGAAGCGGTTTATTCTACTACTGAAGCACTTTCAGCAAAAGGGTTGAACTCTAAAGGAATTTTTAAACTCCAAAAAAACTTAGTTGCTCAGGTTAACAAAAATATTCCGGAAACCTTATCTAATGAGTTGCTTCAAAATTTAAAATTTATATCAAGAGAGGAAGCATTAATTAATGTTCATACCCCAAAGGATGAAGTATTATTGAAAAAAGCCATTTATCGTTTAAAATTTGAAGAATTGTTTTTTCTTCAATTACGTTTATTGCGTCAAAAAGCGGTAAACACGATTCAAATGAAAGGCTTTGTCTTTAATGAAGTGGGGGAGTTGTTCAATACTTTTTACAATGAAAAGTTAACTTTTGAACTGACCAATGCTCAAAAGAAAGTAATTAAAGAAATAAGAAAAGATTTAGGTTCCGGGCATCAAATGAACCGACTATTACAAGGAGATGTAGGAAGCGGAAAAACCATAGTAGCTTTAATGACGATGTTGTTGGCGTTAGACAATGGTTTTCAAGCTTGTTTGTTAGCACCCACAGAAATATTGGCTCAACAACATTTTGCAGGAGTAAAAGAATTAATTGAAGGCTTACCTATAGAAATAGCCTTGCTTACAGGTTCTGTAAAAACTGCCGAACGTAAAGAAATTCACGAGAAACTAGAAAACGGTTCGTTACATATATTAATAGGCACACATGCTATTTTAGAGGATAAAGTTCTATTCAAACAATTAGGATTGGCTATTGTAGATGAGCAACACCGCTTTGGCGTGGAACAAAGAGCCAAATTGTGGAAGAAAAATAACGTAGCAGTTCCTCATGTGTTAGTGATGACAGCCACCCCAATCCCTAGAACCTTAGCCATGACACTTTATGGCGACTTGGATGTTTCTGTAATTGACGAACTTCCTCCGGGTAGGAAAGAAATTAAAACCATTCATCAGTATGATTCTTCTCGCTTAAAACTTTTTGGTTTTATGGAAAAAGAGATTGAAAAAGGCAGACAGATTTATGTGGTTTATCCGCTTATTCAGGAATCGCAAAAAATGGATTATAAAGATTTGATGGATGGTTACGAAAGTTTATCGAGACAATTTCCAAAGCCCAAGTATCAACTTTCTATTGTTCACGGACAAATGAAGTCGGAAGATAAAGATTTTGAAATGCAGCGTTTTGTTAAAGGAGAAACGCAAATAATGGTAGCTACAACTGTTATTGAAGTAGGCGTAAATGTGCCAAATGCTTCGGTAATGGTAATAGAAAGTGCCGAACGTTTTGGGTTGTCGCAATTACACCAACTTAGAGGAAGGGTTGGAAGAGGAGCAGAGCAGTCTTATTGCATATTAATGACAGGTAATAAATTGAGTAGTGATGCTCGTTTAAGAATGCAAACTATGGTAAGAACTAATGATGGCTTCGAAATTGCAGAGGTAGATTTAAGGTTAAGAGGTCCGGGCGATATACAAGGAACCCAACAAAGTGGTTTACTAAATTTGAAAATTGCAGATTTAGCTAAAGATAATGTTATTTTAAAAGCAGCTAGAAATGTTGCTGTAGATGTGTTGAAAGAAGATATTAATTTACAATTGGAAAAAAACGTACGTTTGCGAACTACTTTAGCAGCTTTAGTAAAAGAAAAAACGAATTGGAGTAGGATAGCGTGATAGAAATTAGAAATTTAGAAAATAATTTAGCGTCTCTGCGTCTTAGCGAGATAATAAAACAAACAACAAAATGAACATCATCACAAAAATAATTTTATCGATAGTAAACGTACTTTTTTTAATTAACTGTACGGTAGCACAACCAACCCTCAGTTCTGATAATAAAAAAGCAGTTAAATTATTCAATGAAGGTAAGGGTTTATATGATTCTCGTAATAATGACTTAGCAGAAATAAAATTTTTACAAGCTTTAGAAAAAGATCCAAATTTTGCAGAAGCTGCTTTGTTATTGGCTTATGTTTATACCGAAAAAGCTAACTACGAGCAAGCTATCATTTATTATACTAAATCTATTGAGGCTAAGTATGATTTATTTCCTGAAGCCCATGCTTCTTTAGGAGCCTTACTTTTAAAAGTTGGAAAATATGAAGAGGCTAAAAAACATTTTACTAACTATTTTAAGTTTACAGATGCTCCACTTATGATGAAAAACCTGGCTAACGATGGGTTAAGAGATTGTGAGTTTGCTATTGAAGCATTGAAAAACCCTGTGCCTTTTGAACCCAAAAACATGGGGAAAGGTGTAAATTCGGAACTTCCTGAATATTTTCCGGCTCTTTCGGCAGATGGAAAAACCTTGCTCTACACCAGAAGATTAAATGATCCAAGTACGCCAACAGGTTTTAATGAAGATTTTTTTGTAAGTTATTTTGATGGTCATAATTGGAAAACAAGTATTAATGTAAAAGGTGTAAACAGTTATAACAACGAAGGTGCTCCAACCTTATCGGCTAACGGAAATTTTTTAATTTTCACGATTTGTGCCGACCCTTATGAAGGTTACGGAAAAGGTAAAAATGGCTTTGGAAGTTGTGATTTGTTCTATTCATTTAAATCAGGAAATGATTGGAGTTTTCCAAGAAACTTAGGAGAACCGGTAAATTCCAGAAATTGGGAAACCCAACCCTCTTTTTCGTCTGATGGAAAAACACTTTATTTTATAAGAGGCTTCGGAAGAGGTCAAGACCGACAACAAGATATTTATATGACAGAAATTCAGGCAGATGGTTCATGGTCTAAACCAGCACCATTAAGTAATATTATTAATACTGCTGCAACAGAAGAATCGGTGTTTATTCATCCTGATGGTAAAACCTTATATTTTTCTTCTAATGGACATCCGGGTATGGGGGGATTAGATATTTATAAATCTACTAAAGATGAAAATGGCGATTGGACTACTCCTGTAAAT
Source organism: Vicingaceae bacterium (assembly GCA_036567945.1). Lineage (GTDB taxonomy): Bacteria > Bacteroidota > Bacteroidia > Flavobacteriales_E > Vicingaceae > BRH-c54. The sequence continues at coordinate 10,216 of DATCTM010000082.1, read as the reverse complement.
TTAGGTTATCCCATTAACACGCATAATGATGAAAACAGTTTGTTAGTTAGTGCTGATGGAAAGACAGCTTATTTTGCTTCTGATAGAGAAGGTGGTTTGGGTAGTTTAGATCTATATCAATTTGAATTGCCAGAACATGCCAGAGCAGAGGAAGTTACTTATTTATCAGGTATTGTTTATGATGAAAGTAATAATGATAAATTAGCTGCAAAATTTGAGTTAATAGATATAGAAACTGGTAATGTTGTTGTAACTTCATTTTCGGATGGAGCAACAGGAAAATACTTGGTTTCTTTGCCTCCTAATAAAGAATACGCACTGAATGTTTCTAAAAAAGGTTATTTGTTTTATTCAGAGAATTTTAAATTAACGCATGGAACTTCTTACGATCCATTTAAAAAAGATGTTCCTTTAAGTAGAATTCAGGCGGGTAAAGAAGTGGTGTTGAAAAATGTATTTTTTGAAACAGCTAAATTCGATTTAAAACCAACATCTAAAGCAGAGTTAAATAAATTAGTAACTTTTTTAAATGAAAACCCGAACTTAAAAATTGAATTGGGTGGACATACCGATAATGTTGGAAATAAAAAAGACAATCAAATTTTATCAGACAATAGAGCAAAAGCAGTAAAAGATTATTTGGTAAGCAATGGAATTGATGCTAATCGATTGTTAACTAAAGGCTACGGAGATACTTCTCCAATTGCTGATAACGATACGGAAGAAGGAAGAGCGGAAAACAGGAGGACTGCTTTTAAAGTGGTTGAATAACTAATAATCAGGAATCATTACTAAATACCAATTTTTCATATTAGCGATAGTATTTTCAGTAAGCAACCGATTGTTTGCTCAACAGGATACTATTAATAATAAAAGATTAAAAACGGTTATTGTAGCAGAAACGGTTGGTTATACTACTGCAATGACAGGACTTTATACGCTTTGGTATAAAGATGTTCCTAGTTCTTCGTTTCACTTTTTTAATGATAATGACGAGTGGCTCCAAATGGATAAAATCGGTCATGGAGTTACGGCTTATTATGTTGGGTTTGCCGGTTATGAAGCTTTAAAATGGAGTGGAGTAAGTGAGAAAAAATCGGTGTGGTATGGCGGAACGTTGGGGTTATTTCTTCTAACTTCCGTGGAAGTTTTTGACGGTTTTTCATCCGATTGGGGATTTTCTTGGGGAGATGTAGCTGTAAATACTGCCGGATCTGGATTTTTTATAGCTCAGCAATTGGCATGGCAAGAACAACGAGTATTACTTAAATATTCTTTTCATCAAACTGAATATTCGGAAAAACGCCCAAACTTACTAGGTGAAAATTTAGCTCAAAATATGTTAAAAGACTATAACGGACAAACTTATTGGATGAGTGCTAATATTGCCTCATTTTTAAGTGAAGAAACTAAATTCCCTAAATGGTTTAATATTGCTATTGGTTATGGAGCTGATGGAATGTTAGGAGCGTTTAACAATAATGCTTTTCCTGATATTGAGCGTAAACGCCAATATTATCTTTCATTAGATATTGATTTAACTCGTATAAAAACTAAAAGTAAGTTCGCTAATATGGTTTTAGGAACTTTTGGATTTTTGAAATTTCCATTACCTACAGTAGAGTTCAATAGTAATGGTACTACTAACTTTTATTGGTTGTATTTTTAAGGATTAGTTAATAATATGTTTATTAAAACTTTGTTCTAATCAGTTGATAATCTTATTCTTTATTGTATTTTTGGTTTGTATTTTATTCTAATAGTTTCATAAATTGAAGTTTATAACTAGTTGTCAAAAAAGGATATTTCGATTCTTAGTAAGCAGTTTATTTATATTGCTTACCAATTTTATTGTTGCCCAACATTATCATTTTGACAATTACAGTGTAAAAGAAGGTTTGGCTCAGTCGGGAGTTTATGCTATAACTCAAGATAAAAAAGGTAAACTTTGGTTAGGTACAGCAAGCGGTCTTTCTGCTTTTGATGGTAAGGAGTTTACCAATTTTTCTACTGAAGATGGGTTAGCTGAAGGTGGAGTAAAATCACTGATATTAGATACGTTAGGGAATTTATGGGTTGGTCATGAAGGAGGAGGAGTCTCTTTAATTCAACAAGGAAAAGCAAGTATTATTTTTAATTTTCAGGCAGATATAACCTCATTTTCTTTTACTAAAAATGGTAGTCTGTGGATAGGGACATATAAAGAAGGAGCTATTCAGGTGCTTAATCCTTATGAAATTAATAAAGATTCGTTAAAAATTAAACAATACAAAGGTCAGGATGGGGTAAGTGATATTGTATATCAGGTATTGAGTTTAAAAAATGGGAATTCCTGTTTTGTTACTGATGTGGGGATAAAGCAATATCAATCACAAAAAGATGAATTCAGCAATTTTCAGATAGAAGGAATGTCTAATTATTTTCAAATTACCTGTATGTATGAGGCAAGTAATGGTGATTTATGGTTAGGAACATACAATGGAGGATTGTACCGATATACAGCTGCTCACGAATTTAAGATTTATGACTTTATGCGAGATGGTATTGCCTCCAATTGGATAACTACCATTACTGAAGATTTAAAAGGCAACTGCTGGATAGGTACTTGGGGAGGAGGAATATCAATGATAAATGAAGAGCAAATCATAACTATTAATAAAGATAAAGGTCTGTTCGACAATAATATTAGAAGTTTTGCAGTGGATAGAGAAGGAAATTTATTAATTGGAAGTAAAGAAACAGGGTTACTTATTTTTAAAGGTTTTCAGCTAGTAAGCTATGGTAAGAATGAAGGATTATTAAATGAACAAACAAAAGCTATTCAGCAAGATAAAAACGGTAATTTTTGGATAGGAACAGGAGCTGGGATTAGTGTTTTTAGTAAAACGAACGATAAGCTAACATTAAAACAGCAATTCAACGAAAATAATGGATTGTTTTATACTGATATTCGTTTTATCAAAAAAGATAAAAAAGACAATTTGTGGATAGGAACTTGGGGGGGCGGAATGTTAGAGTATAATCCCAAAAGTAAACGATTTCAAAGTAATTACCGCATCAATGCTTTTATGAGTCAACCATTTATTACAGCTTTAGAAGTAGATAAATCAAATAACCTATGGGTTGGTACAACAGATGGCTTAGTCTATTATGAAGTTGAAAATCAGTTGGCAGACAGACTTTCTCAATCTCACGGTTTAGGAGGAAATGATATTTCTTGTTTATATACCGATAAAAATAATGTGCTTTGGGTGGGAGCAAAAGATAAAGGATTGAGTAAAATTGATGGAGCTGAAATTCAAAAGATTAAATTAGAAAAGCAGTTTACTGCTGTATGTATGATAGAAGATAATGAAGGGAATCTTTGGATAGGGACAGATGGAAAAGGTATTTTGGTTTTTAATGGTAAAAAAATTATACAAGAAATTACTGTGAAAGATGGAATGTTGTCTAATTACATTTCGTTTATCAATATAGATAATGAAGATAATATATGGGTAGGGACCAATAAAGGATTGAACAAATACGATAAAAAACAGCAACAATTTTATACCTATACCAATAAAATGGGGTATAAGGGTATTGAATCTAAATTAAACGCGACATATAAAGATAATGCCGGTGATTTATGGTTTGGAACCATTGAAGGGTTAATACATCTCAACAAAAAGTATGAGCAACAAAATTTGTTAGAACCAATTACCTTCATTAATAAACTGATGGTAAACTTAGAAGAAAGAGCTTTAGCAGATGGAATAGAGTTGAGTTATAGAGAAAAAGCTGTTGCTTTTTATTACAATAGCATTTGTATGACTAACCCTGAAGCGGTAAATTACAAATACATGTTAGAAGGGTTAGATGAAGATTGGAGACCAATAACCAAACAAACATTTGTAACTTATTCACCATTACCTCCCGGAAAATATACCTTCAAAGTAATTGCCTCTAATAATAATGGAGTTTGGAACACTATCCCAACAACATATAATTTTGTAATTACACCTCCATTTTGGCAACAGTGGTGGTTTATTGCTTTATGTGTTGTAATTCTTGTTATTACTATTGTTGTGGTGATAAAATTTAGAGAAAAAGCATTGATTAAGGAAAAACATGTGCTGGAGGAAAAAGTAAAAGAACGTACTGCCGAAGTGGTTCAAAAAAGTAAAGAGATTGAAATGAAAAACAAGGATATAATTGATAGTATCAATTATGCTAAGAGAATTCAGGATGCTATTTTACCTTCTGAGGAAGAGTTTTCTCAATCTCTAAAAAATACTTTTGTGTTGTTTAATCCCAAAGATATAGTAAGTGGTGATTTTTATTGGATGCAAATTCTCCCCAACTCTCCAGAAGGTGGAAATGTTGTTCTCTTTGCAGCAGCAGATTGTACCGGACATGGAGTTCCGGGAGCTTTCATGAGTATTATAGGACACAATTTATTGGATAAAATTGTTGGTGAATATCATGTGACATCTCCAGCCGAAATTTTGAATTATTTGAATAAAGGTGTTTCGGAAACTTTACGACAAAGTGCTGAGCAAACTAATATTAAAGACGGAATGGATATTTCGCTTTGTGTTTTTAATACACAAAACAAAGTGTTAGAATTTGCAGGAGCTTATAATCCCTTATATATAGTTTCACAACATAATATAGAAGGTGTTGAGGTAAATATAGAAAGTGAAACAGGATTAAAACTTTATGAAGTTAAAGCAGACAGGTTTCCTATTGGTAATTATACAGATGAGGTAAAACAATTTACCAATCATTCTTTCAAACTACATGAGGGAGACATCGTATATTTATTTTCCGATGGTTTTGCCGATCAATTTGGAGGTACACACGGAAAGAAATTTCGTTACAAACAGTTTAAGGAACTTCTGCTAGCTATTAATACTCAGACCATGGAGAAACAAAAAGAAATACTTCAAAAAACATTTACCGAGTGGAAAGGCAGTTTGGAGCAAATAGATGATGTAATCATTATAGGAAGTAGAGTAGGATAGATAGTAGAGATTAAAAGAAAGTATTGTCAAAAAAATATTAGATACGTACTCCAATTACACAAACATCATCAACTTGTTCTAAGTCTCCTTTCCAATTTTGAAAATGCTGTTCTAAGATTATTCTTTGTTCTTGCATACTTTTTTGTTGAATGGAAAGTAACAGTTCTTTAAAAGGTTTATACATCATTTTTTTATTTTTTGGGCCACCAAATTGGTCAGCATATCCGTCTGTAAAAATGTAAATGCTATCTCCTTTTTCGAGCTTAATAGTATGATTAGTGAATGGTTGAGGGTAATCTACTTTTCCTATGGGTTGTTTATTGCCTTTATATTCTATAAGTTCAAAGCTCAATGTTTGAGGTTTGAGTTTGTTTGAAATGGGCTTAATTATCCACAGGGGATTGTTCGCTCCTGCATATTGCAGCGTAGTATAATTCTCCGAAAGTTGGAGGCTACAAAGAGCAATGTCCATTCCGTCTTTTACTTCTTCGTCCGATTTTTCAAATTCTTGGACAACTATTTCTTGAATTTTATCTAGAATTTTTCCAGGTTCAGTTAATGAATACTCTCGAACACTTCTGTTTAAAGCATTATTACATACCACACTTACCATTGCTCCTGGAACTCCATGTCCGGTACAATCGGCTGCAGCGAATAATACAGTAGTATCATCTAACTTCTTTTTTGAGAGAGGACTCTCTAACCAATAAAAATCACCACTTACTACGTCCTTAGGTTGGTATAAAATAAAGTTTTCAGGTAACCATTCATTTATTATTTTATTGGCAGGTAAAATTGCAGACTGTATCCGTTTAGCATACCGAATACTATCAGTTATTTCTTTATTTTTTTCCTCCACTAATTTTTTTTGTTTTTCCAAATTTACATTTATGGTTTTTTTATTTCGGTAGGCATAATAAATTAAAAAAGAAATAACTAGCAATAAGAAAATACCTGATAAAGAAAAAGTAATGATTAAATCTTTCGATTTTTGTATTTGTTTTAAATTGTTTACTTGGTTTTGAGTTTTAATTTTTTCAATTTCTTTTTCCAAATCATTTATTTTATCAATAGCTTCATTTTTTTTAATGGAATCTTCAATTATAATATGCTTTTTTAGATAAAAATACGCTTTGTCGTGTTGGCGAAGGGAGTCATAAATTTGAGCATACAATTTATATGCATTGTTTTGAGTTTCTAACGATTTACTTAGTAGAACATATTGATGAGTGGTGTCTAAAATACTTAAGGCATTCTTATAGTCTTTCTTTAGCATAAATAATTCTGCCATTACTAATTGAGCACCACTTAATCTATTATAATTATTTATTTTATAGGATAATTTTTCTGCTTTTTTTATATACTCGAGAGACTTTTCTAAATAAGTAATACTCTCCGATTCATTTTTGTTAACGGATTTTTCATAAAGATTTTTTAGAATAGTTGACATTGTATTTAGACATACAATTTGACCATCAATAGCAGCCGGAGAAGACTCAAATAATGCATAGGCTTTTTTTGCATATTTTAATGCTTCAATATTGTTTTGAAGCTCTTGATACATAACAGAAATATTAATCAAACAATTAGCAATACCACCAATATCCTGAATTTGTTCAAAATTTTTGAGTGCTTTTTTATAAGTGGTTAAAGCTTTATTCGGAAATTTATTATAATAATAGATGTTTCCAATAAGTAGCCAATCATAAGCTATATCTGAAATACTGTTTACTTTTATATGAAGATCAAGAGCTTTTTTTAAATAGAAAAAAGAGCTATCGTATTCAGATTGGCGTTGAAAACCGGAACCTAACCAAAAAAAAGCATCTCCAAGTTTATCCTCATTAGTTAGTTTTTTAGCTAGATAAGCAGCTTTTCTGGAATAACTTATGATTGAATCACTATCACTATTTTTACTATAATAATTAATTATTAAAAAATAGGTGTTAAGTTTATTGGTGTCTTCTTTTTGTGTATGAATTTGATTCATTAACGAATCTATTTTCGCAGCGGCTTTTAATGGATTTTTTGATGAAAAAAAGAGTATCGAAAAAAGTAGGATAAATCCAATTGGTCTAAAAAATTGAAATACTTTTTTCATCTTAAAAATTAATTTACTATTCAAAAATATAAATATATTTTAAACTATAATGATTTTTTTACGCTCTATTGTGTTCGCATTCAATCGTTTTTTTAGAAAAGCGTGGGATAAACTTTGCATTATATCCTAACACCAATTACACAAACATCGTCAACTTGTTCTAGGTCTCCTTTCCATTCGTTAAAACGCTGTTCTAATATTTCTTTTTGGTCGTCCATATCTTTATCTTGAATAGATAAAAGTAGATTCTTAAAGGGCTTATACATAAACTTTTTACCTTTTGGTCCACCAAACTGATCGGCATATCCATCAGAAAAAATGTAAATAGTATCTCCTTTTTTTAGTTCTATTGAGTGAGGTGTAAAGGATGAATTTTTAAAATGTTTTCCTATAGGTTGTTTGTCAGGTCTAATATCTATCAGTTCATGGTTTCTAACAATCCAAAGTGGATTATTAGCACCTGCATATTGCAAAATTGTAGTTGTTTGTGACTTTTTACTTTCAACTTTATACTTTATACTGCATAAAGCTATATCCATTCCATCTCTAACGTCTTCATCACTTTTATCAAATTCTGAAATTACAATTTCACGAGTTTTATTTAGAATATCACTTGGGTTAATTAGTCCGTATTCTCTTACACTTCTGTTTAGTCCATTGTTACATATTACACTTACCATTGCTCCGGGAACTCCGTGTCCGGTACAATCTGCTACAGCGAATAATATTGTATCATTTTTACTTTCCAACCAATAGAAATCTCCTGCAACTATATCTTTTGGTTTGTAAAATATAAATGAATTAGGAAGGTATTCTTTTATGGTTTTAGAGGAAGGTAAAATTGCCGACTGTATTCGTTTAGCATACTTAATACTATCGGTAACTTCTTTACTTTTTACCTCAAGCAATAGTTTTTGTGCTTTAATTTTATTGGTTAATTTTTTAGCCCGTATAAATATAATTATTATAAAAAAAATAATTATAATGCATAACAAAATGAAGTAGATAAGTTGTGATATTTTTGATTTTGCTTCAAGCGTATTAAGTTGTTCTTTTTTTATTTTTAATTCTTGTTGTGTAATTATTTGTTCTTTTTCTGATAGTCTAAGTCTAGTTTCAATCTCATTGATTTTGTTTATTTTTTCAATGGTAAATATTTCTTTTTCAATTTTATCGTTTAGCTTTTTAATTTCCAACGCTTTTTTAAAACGTTCTTGTTTTTCATAAAGTTCAATTAATACAATATAAGCTTCGTTAGCTTCGTGTAATAAATTGTTATTATTAGCAATAGCTATGCTTTCAAGTAATGTTGACTCTGCTTTAGTATATTGTTTGAGATTTAAGTGAGTAATGGCTATTAAGGTTAAGCAAGTTGTTTTGCTGTCTATCATCTCGTGTTTATTGGCTATTGATAGGGCTTTATTGTATTCTTTTATTGCTTCATCATAATTTCTAACATTAAAATAGTATTTACCAAAGTTTTGATGAAAGAAATATTTACTTTTTTCTTTCATTTTATCATCAAACCTCTTCAGCTTGGATAAGTAATACAAAGCAGAATCATTCTCATTTCTATCTAAGTAATCTAAACTTATATTTGTTAAGGAGCTTATTATTCCTGTAGTATCTTTTGCTTTAGTATAAAGTGAAATAGCTTTTTTTTGATGAAAGAGTGCTTGTTCAAAATTGGAAACTCTATTTAATAAAATGCTTTTTAGAGAATAACATTTTGCCAATAATGATAAATTGTTTTCTTTCTCTAAAAGTTTTATTGTTTTTGTTAAAATAATAGAGGCCTCATCAAATTTTGTTTTTAAAATTAAATATCGAGATTGACATATATAAATTTCAGCTAATTCGGTATTAGTTTTTGATTCTATTTTTTCTAATTCTTTACAAATTACATAAGAAGAATCAGGGTTTGAATAGTAAACTTCATTAGCAATAATTAATTTATCACTCAACTTTGAAGCAAGTGTAAATTGACAATTAAAAAGTATTATGAGGTATAAAATTAATTTATTCATTTTTGTATCACCTGATTTATCTATATCCGCACTCCAATAATACAAACATCATCAACTTGTTCTAAATCTCCTTTCCATTCGTTAAAGTGATTTTGAACAGCTATTTTTTGTTCTTGCATATTTTTATTTTGTACAGAAAGTAAAAATTCTTTAAAAGGTTTATACATCATTTTTTTACCCTTTGGTCCACCAAACTGGTCAGCATATCCGTCAGTAAAGATGTAAATGGTATCTCCTTTTTGTAAACTAACAGTATGGTTGGTAAAATCATTTTGTCTGAAATGTCTTCCAATAGGTTGTTTATCGGCTTTAATCTCAATAAGTTCAAAGTTCAAAGCTTGATGTTCGAGGTTGTTAATAGGGCGAACAATCCAAAGTGGGTTATTTGCTCCTGCATATTGTAGTTTAGCTGCTGTTTTAGTTTTCTTTAAGGTTGAATCATCAAACTTTAAACTGCATAAAGCGATATCCATTCCATCTCTAAGTTTAGAATCGTCACCACTTCTGTCAAAAGTTTTAATAACAAGTTCTCTTACTTTATTTAGAATTTCAGCCGGTTGTTTTAGGTTGTATTCTCCAATAGCTCTATTTAAAGCTCCATTACAAACTACGCTTACCATAGCACCTGGGACTCCATGCCCGGTACAGTCGGCAGCAGCAAAATAGATAGTTTTACTCCCTTCGAAAGAACTAGAAGGGAGTTTCTCCATCCAATAAAAATCTCCGGCAACAATGTCTTTTGGTTGGTAATAAATAAAACTATTTTTTAGGGTAGATTCAAATTCTTCTTCTGTTGGTAAAATTGAATTTTGGATATTTTTAGCATAATTGATACTATCGGTTATTTCTTTGGTTTTTGCTTCAACTATCTCTTTTTGGGTATTTATTATTTTTTTTTGCTTCTGACTTTCTTTATATCTTTTAAAAATTACACTTCCGAATAATAATAAAACTAAAACTCCACCACTAAGTCCATATCTTTCAGTAGTTTGTCGTTTTATTTTTTCATCTTTAGCAGCAATTTCTGCTTGTATAATTTTTTCTTTTTCAACATTTTTGATGCTGTCGGCAAGGAGTTTTTT
>DATCTM010000081.1:0-25007 GCA_036567945.1 Vicingaceae bacterium | reverse complement strand
TTCAGCTATTTTTCAGTGTTTGGTAGGAGAGTTTCAAAATAAAATTGAGAAAATTTATTTAACTGCTTCGGGTGGACCGTTTAGAGGAAAAAAACGTGAAGAGCTTCAACATATTACCAAAGAACAAGCTTTAAAACATCCCAACTGGGATATGGGGGCAAAGATCACCATAGACTCGGCAACATTGATGAATAAAGGGTTGGAGGTAATTGAAGCCAAATGGTTATTTAACTTAAAACCCGAACAAATTGATGTTATTGTTCATCCACAATCTATTGTACATTCTTTAGTTCAATTTGAAGATGGCAGCATGAAAGCTCAACTTGGCTTGCCCGACATGAAACATCCCATACAATATGCACTGTCGTTTCCTCAACGGTTGAGTTCAAAATCACCTAGGTTTAATTTTATGGATTACCCTGAATTAACCTTTGAAAAGCCGGATACTGAAACATTTTTAAATTTGCAATTGGCATTTAATGCCTTGGATAAAGGAGGCAACATGGCTTGTATTTTAAATGCTGCCAACGAAGTAGCTGTTGAAGCTTTCCTGAAAGATAAAATTAAATTTTTAGACATTGCCGAAATCAATCAAAAGTGCATGGAACAAGTTACTTTTATTGCTCAACCAACTTATGAGGATTATGTAGCAACCGATAAACAAACCAGAGCTTTTGCCGAAAGTTTAATATAGTTTACTCGTTAGTGAGATGGTATTTTTTATTAGCGACTAAATCATAATAATCAAAAGTAGCTACGGTGTCTTTTTTCATTACAATTTGAGATACACTAACAGTTTGTAGTCCATTGGCTCTTTCCATCACAATGTCATTAAAAGCATCTTTATCGTGTTTGCTTAAATGAAATTTTAATAAAAGGTCTTTATTAAGTCGTTCGTTTTTATCCAACAAAAATTGAAACCATTTTTTTCTTTGTTCTCGAGTGTACTTATCATACAAAGCACTTGATGACCAAATGTGTGGTTGAGTTGCATCTATTTTTGAAACATGTTTTTGGGTTTCGTCCCACCTTAGTTCAGTTATTTCTATAGTGTTTTTAGTATCAAATAATAATAAAGTAAACGGTTCAACACCATTTAGATTTACATCATTTATAAAGTCTGCAACGTTTGCATAGGAAAAGCTTTCCAGTAAAACTACCCCTCTACTTCTTGAATAGCTTTCTTTTCTTTGGTGTCTTTCAAAAGCACCATTTAACAGACAAACTGTTTTTGTGTTGTTGTTAGTGGCAATCCATGTTCCTCCGGCAACTTCATCTTTAGGGAAAGTTATTTCCTGATTGTTAATAGTGTATTTTTTTGGAGCTAAGGTAGGGCGATGCTTCACTTCATCTCTGTTGGAAGTTAAGACATATTCGTTGTTGTTAGGATAAAAAGTTACGGTACACATTTTTTAAAAGGAGTTAATTTTTAACCTTTTTTTCGGGGATATTTTCTATAATTTCTTTGATGGTAGACCTGTTTTTATAGTTGGGATCAAAGTGTCTCCAAACAATTATTTTATTCGTATCTATAATAAAAGTGGCAGGAATTGGTAAACGCTCAGCATCATCAGTATGAGCTTCTTTTAATTTGGCACCAAGTACCGTATTGTAAATTACTTTGGTTTTTCCGCTAGGTTCAAAAGTTACATCAAATGCATCAGATATTTTCTGATTTTCATCGTAAAGTATGGTAAACTGAGCGCCTGTTTTTTCAATGGTTTTATTAATGTATTCAGGCTTTTCAGGAGATATTACCACTACATTGGCCCCTTTTTTATAAACGGTTTGCAGGCTGTCTTGTAGCTGACTCATATGTCTGTTACATACCGGACACCACTGACCTCTTATAAAAATTAAAACAATAGCTTCTTTTTTTATCATTTCATTAAATACATATAGGGTACTATCTGCATCAATGGCTTGAAAATTCTGAACAGTATCTCCCACAGCTAACCCTTGTGGTTCTTTTTTGTCTTGAGATTTTACCATTACAGATGTGATGAGCATAGTTACTAATAACAGATAAAATTTTTTAGTTTTCATGGTTATTATTTTTTGTAATGGGTTAAAACAAAAGTTCCTCATTCATAAAGTTAATTTGCTATGGCTAAAATTACGATAAGATAAATCAACTTTAAAATGCTTTGCGAAAACTTTGCCTCTTTGCGTTTATCCCTTCTTCAAATGTCATTCCCAAAATTTTGCAGGGCAACGGAAAAATTATTGGGATAAGCTGATTTAAAGTTAGTGATTTATAAGCTAATTTTTATATATTTGAAAAAAATCAGTAATCTAATTTAAAATAAGAACTTTTTTGTTATTTTGTGGATTGTGATTTTTAAAGCAGAAAATGAAGAAAAATAAATTAATAGCACCTTTCTTAAAATGGGTTGGCGGAAAAAGACAATTAATGCCGGCTATTAAAGAACTCATTCCGAAAAATTACACAAATTATTATGAACCTTTTATTGGTGGTGGAGCAGTTTTATTTGATCTTCAACCTAAAAATGCTGTAATAAATGATTTCAATGAAGAATTGATTAATGTTTATCAAACAATAAAAGAAAATCCTGAAGAGTTAATATCTGATTTAAAAACTCATAAAAACGAATCTGACTATTTTTATGATTTAAGAGCATTAGATAGAGAGGATAGTTTTAAAAATCTGTCAAATATTAAGAAAGCTTCACGAGTAATCTATTTAAACAAAACTTGTTATAATGGACTTTATCGTGTAAATAACTCGGGAGAGTTTAATTCGCCATTTGGTAGATACAAAAACCCAAATATTGTAAATGAAACTACAATAAGAGCTGTAAGTAAATATTTAAACTCAAATAAAATTACCATTCTCAATGGGGATTTTGAAGAAGCTTTAAAAGGAATTAAAAAAGGCTCTTTTGTATATTTTGATCCACCTTACCATCCTGTTTCAGCAAGTTCAAATTTTACAGGTTATGTTCAAGGCGGATTTGATATTTATGAGCAAGTTAGGTTAAGGGATTTGTGTAATAAATTAAATGAGAAAGGGATTAACTTTTTACTTTCAAATTCAGCTACACAATTCATAGAAGATTTATATAAAGACTATAAAATAAGTTATGTAAAAGCAAACCGTTCTATTAATTCAAATGCAAAAAAACGGGGAGAAATAGACGAAGTTTTAATCTGTAACTATGAGTAATTCTAAAAATGACATTGCTTGGAAAAAGCTATTTGAAAAATACAAAATTTCTGAAAAAGTAAATGCAAAAGGCTTTTATGAAATTAAAGCGTCAGCAATAAATGAATTTAGAGAAGCTCGCTTAATGACAAAATTTGATTTTAAATCTCAATTACCAGAAATATTTTCTAATAATAACTTTTCTATACTTCCAATTTCAAGGGGCAGTTATGTAATTTCCGACTTTGACACATTCAAAGATTTTGAAAATAATGATATAGAAATAACAAAAATTGACTTTCCAAATTATTTAGAAAGCATCGACTTCAACAATATCACAAGTGAATCTACTGCGTTAAACTGTGCTTACGTTTCAGGAATAATTGAAGATTTTGTTCAAGATGAAGAGTTAAAACCTACTGTTAGCGGCAGAATGAGTTCGTTATCATTTGATTTTAACATTAAATCAAAAAAATCACTTTTAAACATCAATGTTAATAATTCACAAATTGAAATTGACGGTGGTTACGAAGGCATTGAATCTTTAAGTTTAATTGAAGCTAAAAATTCAATTTCAAAAGACTTTTTAATACGACAAGTTTTTTATCCATATAAATTATGGGAAAACAAGGTTTCTAAAAAAGTAAGACCTTTATTCTTAACGTATTCAAATGGTATTTTTCATTTTAAAGAATATGTATTTGAAGATTCAACACATTACAATTCCATAAAATTAATTCGTGAAAAGAAATATGCAATTAGAGATGGGGCAATAAATTTAGAACTAATACAAAAGACTTTAAATCAAGTTAAAATTGTAAAAGAACCTGCAATTCCTTTTCCACAAGCCGACTCTTTTGAAAGAGTAATAAACTTATGCGAGTTATTAAATGAAAATAAAATTTTAAATCGAGAGTATATAACTGATAATTATGATTTTAATGTTAGACAGACAAATTATTATACTGATGCAGGAAGATATTTAGGTCTAATTGACAAAAAGCAAGAAAACGGAGAAATTATTTACTTCTTAACTGAAAATGGACAAAAACTTTTCAATTTGTCGATAATCGACAGACAGCAAAAATTTATTGAATTAATACTTTCACATTTGGTATTTAGTAAAACTCTAAATTTCTATTTCAAAAAAGGTGAATCACCAAATAAAGACGAAATAGTTGAAATAATGAAAGAATCTAATTTATTTAATGTAGAATCTGAGTCTACATTTAGAAGACGTTCATCGACAATTTTGAGTTGGATAAATTGGATTTTAGATCAAATTGAGGAATAAAGGCAGTGGCTAACAAAGGGTGTAATCAATTTCCTATTAGGCTTTTAATGAATAGTAATTGAATAATCGATGTTCATTGTTAAACCGAAAAGTTAGTGCGTAGAAATCCGCTGATGCTCAGCGGATTTAAACAGTTGGGAGGGTTATTTCATACTTCCAATCATGTCTTCAGGTTTTACCCCCTCAACTATCCTTAGTCTGAAGGGAGGCAATGAGTGGTAGGGACTAAGGACTTATTTCTACCATAACTAAAATAATTCTTATTTTTGGTTTATGTCAGAAAGAGGGTATAAAATAAGAAATCAGCAAACAATACATTTTATAACCTTTGCTGTAGTGGAATGGGACTTTTCTACTGCTCTACAAAACATACAAGAATCGTTAGCAATAATCATAGATGGCAAACCAAGTTAAATTAATATTAAGATATTATTTCCTCGTTACTTTGCTTGTATTAATATCTTGCAACAAAACGAAGGAAGTTCCATCAGAAACGGATTTTTGTTCGAATATCCATAGAAATGACAGCACTACACTTTCAAAAGAGCTTGAGGATGTTGCTGAACTAATGAACACCAAAACCGGAGTTTATGTTTTGGAAGACGGGAGTGGCTCTATGGTTGCTAGGGCATGGTTAACTGAATATGCTGAAAAAACTATAGATATTCAATACTTCATTTTTTCAACAGACAATGTAGGATTGATTGCTTGTGATTATTTAATAAGAGCCGCTGACCGTGGCGTTAAAGTAAGAATTATTGTCGATGATATTATGGTTGATGCAGATATCCAAGATATTCTAACTTTTAATTCACATGAGAACATTACCGTAAAAATTTATAACCCTGGTGTCAATTTAGGAAAGACTATTTTTAGCAAAATCAAGAAATTTACCACTGATTTTAGATCTGCTAACCAACGAATGCATAACAAAACGTTTATAGTAGATGGAAAAGTAGTAATCACAGGTGGACGTAATATTGCAAATGAATATTTTGACTACGATCATGAATATAATTTCAGGGATAGAGATATTCTATTAATAGGTAAAGAATCGAAAAAAGTACAAATATCTTTTGATCAATTTTGGAATAGTGAGTTGAGTGTGCCTGTAACAAGTATCATTGAAGAAGACCCTAAGAATATTTATTTAGAAAATAGATTTGATAATCTGCACGAATATTCCTGTAATCCAAATAATTTTTGGCCACAAATAAGAGAGAGAATAAGGTCTTTGCCAACAACTTTTAATGCAATTAGAAAATCTGGAGACTTATTGTGGGTGGATGATGTTGAGTTCATTTCTGATGAACCAGGTAAAAATAATGGAGAAAATGGTTTAGGTGGGGGTGGAGTTTCAACGAGTGCATTAATTGAATTAGTTAAAAATGCAAAGTCCTCAATTGATATCCAAACGCCATATTTAATAACTACTGAATTAGCTCAAAATCTATTTAGAGAAGCTGTTGAACGCGGAGTAAAGATTAGGATACTTACTAATAGTTTGGCTTCAACAGACAATTTAGAAGCCTTTAGTAGTTATCAAACTGATAGAAAGAAGTTGCTAAAAACTGGTGTTAGAATATTTGAATTTCGTCCTGATGCAGCAGTACGCACAAAAATAATGACAGGCGAATTACAGGAAACCTTAAAGCATAAGCCCATTTTTGGTTTGCATGCAAAATCTATGATTATTGATGGTTATGTAACAGTTATTGGCACATTTAATCTTGATCCTCGAAGTGCAAATTTAAATACTGAATGTGTTGTTATTGTAAAATCTCATAAGATTTCTAGAGGTGTTATGAAAGGCATGGAGGTAGAATTTAAGCCTGAGAATTCCTGGGAAACAACTTTAGAATATAATCCCGATTCGGAGGTTAGTAAGTACAAGCGTTTAAAAACTTGGACAAGAAAAATAATTCCAAAAGAAATTTTATAATTTATACAAAACTATTGCTAACAATGTATAAAAGCGCATTAAAACGCACCATATACAAACCGTTACCCTACCTTCTTAAAAAAATCCGCTAATTATTAGCGGATTTTTTTATTTTGTTGAACAGTTGGGAGGTTTATTTCATACTTCCAATCATGTCTTCAGGTTTTACCCATTCGTCATATTGTTCTGCTGTTACGTAACCTAAACGGATGGCTTCTTCTTTTAAGGTAGTTCCGTTTTGGTGGGCTGTATTAGCAATTTCGGCAGCTTTATAATAACCAATTTTGGTATTTAATGCTGTAACCAACATTAATGAGTTATTTAATAGTTTCTCAATTACAGGGTAGTTGGGCTCGATACCAACAGCACAATTATCATTAAACGATACACAAGCATCACCAATTAATTCAGCACTTTGCAATAAGTTGTAAGCCATCATGGGTTTAAACACGTTTAGTTCGTAATGTCCTTGCGTTCCGCCAACGGTTATGGCTACATCATTACCCATTACTTGAGCACAAACCATAGTCAATGCTTCACATTGTGTTGGGTTCACTTTCCCCGGCATAATAGAAGACCCCGGCTCGTTAGCAGGAATAATTAATTCACCAATACCGGAACGTGGTCCTGAAGCCATCATTCTAATATCGTTAGCAATTTTATTTAATGCTACAGCCAGTTGTTTTAAAGCACCATGTGTTTCAACAAGAGCATCGTGTGCAGCCAATGCTTCAAATTTATTTTCTGCTGTAATAAAAGGTAAACCCGAAAATTCCGCAATTTTTTTAGCTACCAATACATCATAACCGGCAGGAGTATTTAATCCGGTACCAACAGCAGTTCCACCTAAAGCTAATTCTGCTAAATGTGCTAAAGTGTTTTTTAATGCTTTTAATCCGTGGTCTAATTGAGAAACATATCCCGAAAATTCTTGTCCTATAGTTAGCGGAGTAGCATCCATAAGGTGCGTTCTACCTATTTTTACTACATCTTTAAATGCTTCCGATTTTTCTTTTAGCGTATTTCTTAATTTTTCTACTCCCGGAATGGTTCTTTCTACCACCATTTTATAACAAGCAATATGCATTCCTGTAGGAAAAGTATCGTTTGATGATTGAGATTTATTTACATCATCGTTGGGTTGAATCGCTTTTTCTCCTTCACCAATTTTTCCTCCTGCTAATTCTTGAGCTCTATTCGCAACAACTTCATTCACATTCATATTACTTTGTGTACCGGAACCAGTTTGCCAAATCACCAACGGAAATTGGTCATCGTGCTTTCCGGCAAGAATCTCATCACACACTTGGCTGATTAAATCTCTTTTTTCTTGAGCTAAAACGCCTAGCTCGCAATTAGCATGAGCAGCAGCCTTTTTTAGATAAGCAAAACCATAAATAATTTCTAAAGGCATAGAAGCAGTCGGTCCAATTTTAAAGTTATTTCTTGAACGTTCTGTTTGAGCTCCCCAGTATTTATCTGAAGGAACTTTTACTTCACCCATGGTGTCTTTTTCAATTCTGTATTCCATTTTTTTATTTTTTTAATGATTATTTTGAGATATTATTGGTTATTTTTTTACTTTTACACGCACAAATTAATTTTATAAGTTATGCAAGCATTAGGTTGGGTTTTCTTTTTCTTTATTTTCTTTTTAGCAATGTGGGTATTAATGTTTTTATTCACTGTTGTTGTTCCGGGTTCTTTAAAACTTTTCTTCTTGAACAAATTTGCTCCTAAGTTTGTTAGAGAACTTGCCGGAATGGAAGAAGATAAAGCAGCGTAATTGTTTTTTACAATAACGCTTTTACATTTTCCGGTGGCCGTCCTAAAACGGCTTTATTTCCTTTTACCACTATTGGTCTTTCTATTAATTTAGGATATTTTATCATAGCATCTACCCATTGTTCGTTAGATAATTTTTTTCCTTTAAAATTTTCTTTGTAGTCTGTTTCAGTTTTACGGACAATGTCTTCAGCATCAAGATTTAGTTTTTTGAGTACATCCAACAATTCTGTTTTTGATGGAATGTCTTTCAAATATTCAATTATTTCAACATCTACACCTTTATCTTGAATAATTTGTAAAGTTTCTCTGCTTTTACTGCATCTAGGATTGTGGTATATTTTCATATGTATATTTTTTATTTTATTCAATCGGTCATATGGAATAGCCATGTGAAATATTCATCATTGTTGTTAAGCATTTTGCTCATGGCTTATTTCATCATTTAAAAATTTAATTTTTTCCAAACATCATTAAATAAGCTTTCAGAAAACCGTCTAATTCGCCAGACAATACTTTATCGGGGTCGTTAACGGTAAAATTGGTTCTATGGTCTTTAACTCTTCTGTCATCCAACACATAACTTCTTATTTGAGCTCCCCATTCAATTTTCATTTTACTATCTTCAATTTCAGAGCGTGCTTCCAATTTTTTTCGCATTTCAATTTCATAAAGTTGCGATTTTAATAACTGCATAGCTTTTTCTCTGTTTTTTAATTGAGAACGTGTTTCCGAGTTGGTAATCATTATTCCTGAAGGAAGATGTTTAAGAATCACTTTTGTTTCTACCTTGTTTACATTTTGTCCTCCGGCACCTCCCGAACGAGCAAAATCCCAAGTAATATCTGCAGGATTGATTACAATATCAATGGTATCATCAACTAATGGATATACATAAACAGAAACAAAGGAAGTCATACGTTTACCCTGTGCATTAAAAGGACTTACACGTACTAAACGGTGTACACCATTTTCACCTTTAAGGTAACCAAAAGCGTAATCGCCTTCTATTTCTATAGTAACGGTTTTTATGCCGGCAACATCTCCATCTTGATAATCGAGTGTAGTAAGTTTGTAGTTGTTTTTTTCAGCCCACATTTTATACATTCTTAGCAGAATGGAAGCCCAATCGCAGCTTTCGGTACCACCAGCTCCGGCAGTAATTTGAAGCACAGCACTAAGCTTGTCTTCATCAGAGCTAAGCATGTTTTTAAACTCTACATCTTCAAATTTTTCTAGTGTAAGGTTGTATTGATGGTCGATTTCTTCTTCAGTAGCTTCACCTTCCTTGTGGAATTCATAAAGCACCTCTAAATCGCCTAACATGGTTTTAAGCTCATTAAATGCATCTACCCAAACCTTTATATTGCGCACTACCTTAAGTTGCTTTTCAGCTTCATCAGGGTTGTCCCAAAAGTTAGGGTCTTCAGTTTTTTGCTGTTCTTCTTCTAATTGTATTGTTTTCCCGGGTATGTCAAAGATACCCCCTTAACGCTTCCAGGCGATCGGCTAATTTTTTTAATTGCTCTTGTGTTATCATGCGTCAAAAGTACTACTATACAACTTTATTTTGCTATTTTTTGGAGGGATTTTTTCCATTCTTTTTGGATGTTATACAAGAGGTGAAAGCAATTTTAAAAACAGACCATTTTGAATTCAATGTATTAAGAATTGGCTGATGTAGCATTTAATACATTTTTTTGCTTCAAACATTTTACGGCTTGTTCTATTCCCGAAACAGTAAGCGGAAACATTCTGTCGTTCATAATTTGTTTTACCATTCCGATAGATTGGGTAAATTGCCATTCATTTTCAGCAACTGGATTTAGCCAAACAAAATATGGAAATTGTGCTTTAATTCTTTCGAGCCAAGTAATTCCGGCTTCTTCGTTGTAATGCTCTACGCTACCATTTTTATAAAAGATTTCATAAGGCGACATGGAAGCATCACCCACAATAATTACTTTATAATCTTCATTAAAGGTGTTTAAAATTTCATCAGTAGGTGTTTTTTGGTGCCATCTTCTTACATTATCTTTCCATAAAAACTCGTAAATACAGTTGTGAAAATAGTAAAAAGAAAGGTGTTTAAATTCATACTTTGCCGCTGAAAATAATTGGGAACACAGTTTTATATGATCATCCATGGAGCCACCAATGTCAAAAAATAGCAATACTTTTACTGTGTTTTTTTTAGATGGAACCATTTCCACTTCTAACATTCCGGCATTTTTAGATGTTTTTTTAATGGTTTTGTCTAAGTCTAACTCTTCAGCTTTTCCTTCTCTGCTTAATTTTCGGAGTTTTTTTAATGCCATTTTCATGTTGCGTGTATCCAACTCTTCTTCTTCATTTAGGTTTTTAAAATGGCGTTTATCCCAAACTTTTATGGCTCTTTTGTGTCGGCTTTCGTCTTGTCCTATTCTTATTCCTTCCGGATTATAACCATAAGCTCCAAAAGGAGAAATTCCGCCTGTACCTATCCATTTACTACCTCCTTGATGTCTTTCCTTTTGCTCTTTAAGCAACTCTTTTAATCGTTCTAAAATTTTATCTAAATCACCAAAAGATTTGATTTTTTCCATTTCTTCTTTAGAAAGAAATTTCTCTCCATTTTTTCTCAGCCACTCTTCAGGTATGGTTAAAGCATCTTCGGCAGAAATGGTTTCAATTCCTTTAAAGTATAATCCAAACAATTGGTCAAAAGCATCTAAATGGGCTTCGTTTTTAATTAAAACTGAGCGACACAAAAAGTAAAAATCATCTACATTGTAAGTGGCAATATTCTGATTAAGTGCTTCCAATAAATCAAAATATTCCTTTATACTTACAGGTATTTTGTTGTTTCTGAGTAAAAGAAAAAAATCAATAAACATGGGTAGCTTTTATGAAGATAAAACAGTAGTCTTATCTTGTTCGTTTTTTAATAGAGCTCCTAAATAAGGTAATTGTTTAACCCCTTGTTTTACTTCGTCTAATTCTTGAGAGGTTACTTTTCCTATAATTAACAGTTTTAACCAATCGATAATTTCGCTAGTAGATGGTTTCTTTTTCAGGTTTCTTTTTTCGCGAAGGGCATAAAAAATATCGAGAGCGTTCCCTACTAATTTTTCGTCTAGCTTCTCATAGTGTAAATCAATAATATCTTTAAGTGTTTCTCTGTCGGGAAAGGAAATATAATGAAAAAAACACCTTCTAAGAAAAGCATCTGGCAATTCTTTTTCATTGTTGGAAGTGATAATAATAATTGGGCGGTTTTTGGCTACAATGGTTTCTCCGGTTTCATAGCAAAAGAACTCCATTTTGTCTAACTCCAATAATAAATCGTTAGGGAATTCTATGTCTGCTTTGTCAATTTCATCAATTAACAAAACTAACTGTTCTTCTGCGTCAAAAGCTTCCCAAAGTTTTCCTTTGTTGATGTAGTTGGCAATGTCGTTTACTTTTTCGTTTCCCAGTTGAGAATCTCTTAATCTGGAAACAGCATCGTATTCATATAACCCTTGTTGAGCAGTTGTAGTTGATTTTATGTGCCAAGTAATTAATTTTTTATTCAATGCTTTGGCAATTTCATAAGCTAAGAGGGTTTTTCCTGTACCGGGCTCTCCTTTTATCAATAAAGGCTTTTGTAAATTAATAGCTGCCTGAACAGCTACTTGCAAATCTCTTGAAGCAATGTAGTTTTCGGTTCCTTTAAAATCCATATCTTTTTGTTTTTAGGCAAAGGTAACCAACTACATTGGTTTGTTTTATGATATGTGTTATTGTTTGAATTTAGAAAAAAACTTTCTATTTTAATTAATCATTCCCAATAAAAATAATAAAGACAAAAAAATAGTAATAAGAGGAATTATAGCTGAAATCATCATGTAATTTTTATACATCTTAAAACTAAGCACAATTAATCCAATAATATATAATGGATAGCATATAACTATTGAAAATTGAACAGCTGCATGCATAAAACTTGGTGGATTATCGAAGAAAAAAATTGAGGCAAGAAAAACAAATGGCCAAAAAAGCACAGGAAACAAACTAAAGTAGTTTAATACTACCAACCATGTGGGCAGATGTTTAGAGTAAAGAGGACTTCTGTAAATTAATTGAGTTTTTGTTTCTTTATAAGGTATAACTAACCACAATATTAAATAAATGAGTATAGTAACTATAGTAAATAAGCTTAATATTATAACAACTATTCGAACTATCCATGGAGAAATTTTTAGTTTTTCTCCAATTCCAGCACAAACACCAGCAATAATTCTATTTGTCCTAACAAATTTAGTTGACGACATTTATTATTAGTTCTGTTAAAAACCAAATATAAAGAAATTAAATCAAAACGGTTAAAACAAAAACTTTCCTGAAGTTTTAAATTTCAGGAAAGTTAAATTAAGTGAACTAAAAGAATTAAAATTTAAGCACCAAACCAGCTAAAAAGTTGGTTCCTGCTTGAGGGTAATAAAAATTTTCGGTAATTAAATCATTATAAATATAGCTGTAAGTATAGCCATTGCTACTATACATGGTATCGAAAATATTGTTGACCATTAAATGGAAAGAAAGTTCTCTCATCTTTTTTGGTAATAGAATAAAACTAATTCTTGCATCAACAGTTTGATAAGCAGCTATAGCTCTATCGTTGTTGGAGGTATTATCTAAAAACTGTTTGCCAACATACTTGGTTTGTACCATTAAGTTTACTTGCTTAATAGGACTGTAATGAATGCTTGCCGCAGCAATTACATTTGGAGAGAAAGCAATGTCGGTATTGGTGTAATTGTTTTCAATAATATCAAAATCAGTAGTATAATCATACAATACTTCCGTAAAGTTTTCAATTTTATTTTGAGAGAAAGTAGCGTTTGCATTCAATGCCATTTTTTTACTGATTAAGAAGGTTCCTTCTAATTCAATACCTGCTCTGTAACTTTTATCCACATTAGTTCTTATGGAGGAGCCAACATCGTTTAATTCTCCTGTTAATACTAACTGATTGGTGTAATCCATATAATAAAAGTTAGCTTTTAGCCATAGTTTTTTAAGTTTTAGTCCAACACCTGTTTCGTAGTCTACCAACATTTCATGTTTTGGTTGCTCATCAGCAGGGTTGTCTATAAAATCGGTTCTTACAGGCTCTCGGTTGGCAACACTTACCGAGGCATAAGCTCTTAACTTATCATTAAACTGAAAGTTTAAACCACCTTTTGGATTAAAGAAAACAAAATTCGTGTCAACATCAATTTTTCTTAAATCGCTATCAATTCCTTTAGTGGAGTAAGCTATGGTTCTAATTTGTAAATCTCCAAAAAGTGTTAATTTTTCACCTATAAGGTAATCCGCTTTTAAGAAAGAATTGAAGTCCTCTTTTTGTGCGTTGTTGTCGTAATATTTATCTCTTATATTGGTATTTTTTGCATATTCCATCCAAATAATTTCTCCAAAATGGTCGCCATCATAACTGTTGTAACCACCACCTAAAACCAGCGAAAGTTTAGAGGAAGTGTAGTTTAAACTATAAGTAGCCCCATAAAAATGGTTGTCGAGCCAACGTCTTCTGATTACATCTGTTTCAGTTATAGTGTCTGTTCCGGCAATAAAAGGATCTAAGCCATAATCCGAAAAATCGTCTTGTTTTCTGAATTGCTCATAATAACCTCTCCCATAAGTATAATGTAAAGCTGCATTAGCACTTAATTTAGATGAGAACTGATGAGAAAATAATAGCTGAAAATGATCTTGTTGGTAGTTATCTGTTTCATTATCGTATTCATAATAGTTGTACGTTCTGCCTGAATTAAGTAAATTGTGGGTTTGAGCAGAATCCAACCCATTATTCATGGCGTGGGTTTCCATATCTTCTTTATTGCCTGTAATTCGGCTTTCGGGAGTTCCCCACCACGATTGGTAAGTTTTTTCTTTTCCTGCAAAATGAATGATTTTAACAGAGGTTTTATCTGCATAATAACCTGCCGACAAGTAATAACTTTTTAGGTTGGAAGTAGCTCTGTCTATATATCCGTCAGATTTAATATAAGATGCTCTACCATCAAAAGCCCAATGTTTATTAATTAATCCTGTTCCGAATTTGGTAGTATATTTTTGGGTATTAAAAGAACCGTAAGAAGTTGCTATTTCTCCGTAAGCTTTTTCTTTTAAGGTGGTAGTTTGTAAGTTAACTGTTGCTCCAAAAGCTCCTGCACCATTGGTGGAAGCCCCCACACCACGCTGAATTTGGATGTTTTCTGTGCTTGACGCAAAATCGGGCATGTTTACCCAAAAAGTTCCTTGAGATTCCGCATCATTAATAGGAATACCATTTACGGTTACGTTAATTCTTGTTCCATCAGAACCTCTAATTCTAAAACCTGTATAGCCAACTCCTGCACCGGCATCACTTGTAGAAACTAAAGAAGTGGTGTTTTGCAACAGAAAAGCAATATCCTGACCTAAGTTATTTTTTTCAATATCGCTATAAGCAATGTTGGAGTGGGCAATGGGTGAATTTTCTTTTACCCTAGTAGCAGCAACAATAAGTTCGTCTAGGTGTTGCTGACTTTCTTTTAAGGTAATTTTATACTCACGATTTTCTGTGAGGTTTTCAACGGTTAGCTTTTTGGTTTCATAACCAATGTAGCTAATTTCAATAACGTAGGTTGAAGTGTCTAAGTTATTGAGTTTAAAATAACCATTATTGTCTGAAAAAGTACCTTTATAGGTATCGGTAATTTTAATGGTTGCTCCAACAACAGGATTTGCTGAGGAGTCTTTAATTGTTCCATAAACGGAAAATTGTGCGAAACTACTTGCTGCTGCAAGCATTATAGTCGCCAAAAACATCATTTTTTGCATAAAAATAAATTTTGACGAAAGTTAAGGGGTTAAACAATCGTATTTGTTTAACTTAATTTGATTTTTATTATCCTACCTACGCCAGCATTATCCGGATCAGGTTTATTTTCTTGATTACTCAAGAAAAATGGGTATAATCTCAGCCTAAAAAGTAAAGCACCCCAATGAGATGGGGCAAAGGTAGAGTTAAAATTATAATTAAAAAGAGGATTTGATGTTTTTTATTTTGTAGACTGTTTGTTAGAGATAAATTCAATTATTTCTTTACACTTTGCTATTCTATTATCTAAGTTGCCAGATAAAATGGTGTATGGATATTGATGTTTTTCCAACAAAGATAAATGAAGTTGAAATAATGCTTCTCTATCTTTTTCGTTGGGATGTTCTCTTAGCGGATCTGTTTCCCAAGGGACATCAATAGCACACAAAAAATAATGTTTATTAGGCCGATTAGAGATAGCATCATCTATCCAATCAATAGAGGTGTTGTATTTCACTTTTAGCCAAATGGCATAGGTAATAAGATCTGTGTCTAAAAAAAGCATAGAAGTGTTTTGCTTTATGGCTTCTTGCTCCATTTTTAGTTGTGTTGCTGCCATTTCAATTACATTGTTAAAAGTGTAGCTTTTGTTAAGGGCTTCTAAAAAAGTACGAGCATATTCTTCTACCAAAGGAGCATTATATGTTCTCGAAAAATGATTGGCTAAAGTAGTTTTCCCTGTAGATTCAGGTCCTGTAAATACAAAAATCATGTTATTGGTCTCCGTCTTTAAGAATATTAGTTTCAGCAATATTAAAAACTTATAGGTTGGCTTTACGGTAAGAGCCGTAAAATTTATTCACAACAAAAAATAATGGTAAAAAAATTATATAATTTATTTGGTTTTAATTGAAAAATTAGTAGTATTTTTAAAGTACCAAATGACACTAGGTTTTTCAGGGGTCATAATAATCATTATCAAGAAAAATCTAATAGTCAACACTAAGGAAATGAAAATATTAATAAAATCAATTTTTCAGTAAGAAAATAAAATAAATAGAAACAATGCAAACTATTGAAGCTCCGTTAACGGACTATTTGAAGAAATTTTTTGGATTTAATGGATTTAAAGGAGAACAAGAAGATATTATCCAAAATCTTATAGACGGAAATGATTCTTTTGTTATTATGCCTACAGGTGGTGGTAAATCACTTTGTTACCAATTGCCTGCACTAATGTCAGAAGGTACCGCTATTATAGTTTCACCCCTAATTGCCCTAATGAAAAACCAGGTAGATGCCATAAGAGGTTTTTCTGATAAAGATGGGATAGCTCATTTTTACAACTCTACCCTTAATAAAACAGAGGCTAAACAAGTAAAAAAGGATGTACAAGATGGTATAACAAAATTGCTTTATGTTGCTCCCGAATCGCTTACTAAAGAAGAAAACATAGAGTTTTTAAAAAGTTTTAAAATTTCATTTTTTGCTATTGATGAGGCACATTGTATTTCTGAGTGGGGTCATGATTTTAGACCGGAATATAGAAGGTTAAGAACCATTATTGAAGCCATAGACAGAGTGCCAATTATTGCACTTACGGCTACTGCTACTCCAAAAGTTCAGGAAGATATTCAGAAAAACTTGGGAATGACAGAGGCAAGAGTATTTAAAGCATCTTTTAATAGAGATAATTTATACTATGAAATTCGTCCGAAAAAAGATGTAAAGAAAGAAATCATACGTTTTGTTCGTCAGCACCAAGGAAAATCGGGAATTATATATTGTTTGAGTAGGAAAAAAGTGGAAGAAATTGCCGAATTACTTCAAGTAAACGGTATAAAGGCATTACCTTACCATGCTGGTTTAGATTCTCATTCAAGGGTGAGGCATCAGGATATGTTTTTGATGGAAGAAGCCGATGTAATTGTGGCAACTATTGCTTTTGGAATGGGGATTGACAAACCGGATGTGCGTTATGTAATTCACCACGATATTCCTAAAAGTTTAGAAAGTTACTATCAAGAAACAGGTAGAGCCGGAAGGGATGGAGGTGAAGGTATTTGTGTTGCCTATTATAGTTACAAAGACATTGAAAAGTTAGAAAAATTCCTACATGGTAAGCCTGTTGCCGAGATGGAAATAGGGATGCAGTTAATTTTCGAAATGGTTTCTTATGCCGAAACAGCGGTGTGCCGAAGAAAACAATTGTTGAACTATTTTGGTGAAAAATACGATGAAAGCGATTGTCAAGATCAAGGCATGTGTGATAACTGCTCTAATCCGAAAGAAAAGTTTGAGGGAAAAGATGATGTAAAAATTTTACTAGAAGCAGTTTTAGGTTTAAATGAAAACTTTAAATCTAAATACATTGCTCATTTTGTTGCCGGAAATGCTACATCAGAAATAAAATCTTTTAACCATAACAATCATCAATTATTTGGTACAGGAAAAGATACTGATAAGGATGATAAATATTGGGAAGCAGTTGTTCGTCAGTGTACTATTGAAGGACTTTTAACAAAAGAAATTGAAAATTATGGAATACTAAGAGTAAGTGAACAAGGTAAAGCATTTATTAAAAACCCTACTTCTATTACCTTAATAAAACCAAATGATTATAGCGATGTTGATGATGGAGATGTAATTGTTCCTCAAAAAAGTAGTGGAGCTGCCGATGAAGCTTTATTTAATATTCTTAAAGATGTTAGAAAATCATTAGCCAAAGAACTTAAGCTACCACCTTATGTAATTTTTCAAGATCCTTCCTTAGAAGATATGGCAACCCGATACCCGGTTACCACTGAAGAATTAACTAATATAACCGGTGTTGGACAAGGAAAAGCTGAAAAATATGGTGAAGAATTTTTAGAAGTAATTGCTCAATATGTTGAAGATAATGATATTGATAGACCAATGGATTTGGTGGTAAAATCTGTAGTGAACAAATCTGGTTTAAAAGTATATGTTATCCAAAGTATAGATAGAAAAATTGCTTTAGATGATATTGCAGATGCTAAAGGCATTGAATTAGGAGATGTAATTACTGAAATTGAGCATATAGTTCAATCGGGAACAAAAGTAAATCTTGATTATTATATTAATGAAGAAATTGACGAAGCCGACCAAGAGGAAGTATTTGAATACTTTATGGAAGCAGAATCTGATAGTATAGAAGATGCTTTGTATGAATTTGATAATGCATTTACTGAAGAAGAAATGCGTTTACTTAGAATCAAATTTATGTCGGAAGTAGCGAATTAACTTTATAGCGATTATAGCCGCATAGATATAGATGATATCCAAAATTGAATTAAAACAACTGTTTACCAATATTCGATTTTGGATATTTCTTTTTTTTATAGTTAGGCTTGTAGGAATCACGAATCCTCCATTAGAAACAGGACATAATTGGCGACAAGCAATTACCAATATGGTAGCTAGAAATATGGTGGAAAAAGATGCTCAATTCTTTTATCCTGAAATTGATATGGCAGGGGATTTATCCGGAATTAGTGGTTCAGAATTTCCATTTTTTAATTGGTTAATTTATTTGTTTTCGCTGCTGTTTGATTATTCGCATTGGTTGGGAAGACTCATAAATTTAGTAGTATCTAGCATAGGGATTTTCTATTTCTATAAATTAATAAAGTCTTATTTCTCAAAAGAAATTGCTTTTAATGCTGCAATTATTTTATTGGCTTCGTTATGGTTTTCTTTTTCAAGGAAAATTATGCCCGACACCTTCAGTGTTTCGTTGGTATTTATAGGAGTGTATTACGGAAGCAGCTTTTTAAAGTCGAATAACAAATTACAACTGCTACTATTTTTTATCTTTACCACATTAGGAGTACTTTGTAAGCTTCCTGTTATTTATCTTTTTGGGTTATACGCATTGGTATTTTTCTCAAAAACTATTAATAACCAGAAAAAAATAGCAATAGGAATTAGTTTAGTACTGACAACTGTTTTAGCTTATATCTGGTATTTTGTTTGGGTAGAATATTTGTTTCAAACCTATCATTATCAGTTGTTTTTTCCTAAGTCATTTCAACAAGGGTTAATGGAAATAAAAGCATTTATTCCGGAAACTTTTGAGCAGTTTTATTTCAGTGCATTGAGGTCTTACCTTGCTTTATTGTTTGTTGTTGTTGGATTGTTTTTCTTTTTTAAAAAAGAAAAATTATTATTGAAATTAACTTTTTTAATAGTAGTAATGGTGTTTGTTGTTTTTATTATTAAAACAGGAAATGTTTTTCCAACGCATAATTATTACGTATTGCCTTTTGTGCCTGTAATGGCATTTTTGGCGGCTTATGGATTAAATAAAGTATCACTAACGCTAAGTTATGTGTTATTAGCAGTTATTGTGTTTGAAGGTGTTTTAAATCAGCAACATGATTTTTTTATAAAAGACAGCCAAAAATATAAATTAACATTAGAACAAATAGCAGCAACATCAATTGAAAAAGATGCATTAATCATTATTAATGGAGGAGAATCTCCACAAGAATTATATTTTACCAACCGAAGAGGGTGGACAGTAGAACATTCAAAGCTTTTAGTTCCAACTTTTATAGATTCATTGGCAAATAGAGGTGCTGCTTATTTAATTTTTGATAAGAAAAAAGAGCCAAAAATAACAACCGAATATCCAACAGTTTATACAGACGATTTTTTTGAAGTGATAAAATTAAAAGAGTAATCATTCATTTCTTTTGTAAACCCTAACATAATCTATTTCAAAATAGTTGGGAAAAATTGCTTCTTCAAGGTTCATTTCTTTCATTTCGCTTACAGCATTACTAATGATAATGTGCATAGGAAAATTCATGGTTTTAACCCCTCTTTTTGCTGTTCTAAATTTTTTATTGTTGTAGTACCAAGTGATTTTTTTTGGTGTCCATTCTACGGCATAAATTTGAAAATCTGCTGAAGCATCATCATCAATTTTATAGTTTTTGGTTTGACGTTTATTTTTTCCTCCTTTGGTTTTCCAATGTTGTGAGGTACTCCAATTATTGGGGTGACTTGTATAAAATTCAAAAATATCTATTTCTGGAGGCCATTGTTCGGTGCTTACCAACCAAAATGCCGGCCAAAAACCTGTGCCTGTTGGGTTTTTGCTTCTAATTTCAAAATAACCATATTGTTGCTTAAAAGAAAAATGGCAATCTATTAGTCCGGAAGTATATGGAATACCGCTTTTTTCTTCTTTTTTTTCAGCTTTAATCAATAAGGATGAATCAGAAAATTCAAATTGATTTTCCCCATAATAAACAATGTCATTTTCGTAGTTTCTTCCTCCCCAATAAAAAGAAGTTTGCCATTTGGTTTTATCCAACACCGTATCGTTAAATTCATCATTAAAAGTAAGTGTCCAACCTTCTTTTTCTACTGGGTTCTGGGCAATGCCTAAAGTCGCTAAAAACAACAATACATTAATTAGATAGCTTTTTTTAGATGGAGATTTCATTGCTTAAAACTTAATCAATTCCTCATAAACTTCTTTTACAGGCAACCCCATAACATTAAAATAAGAACCTACAATTTTTTCAATACCAATGTAGCCTATCCATTCTTGAATTCCATAGCTACCGGCTTTGTCATAAGGTTTGTAATTATCAATGTAATAGGTGATTTCTTCTATGGTAAGGGGTTTAAAGTACACCTCTGTAGAGACAGCAAAAGAGTGTTGTTTTGAAACTGATGTAAGCGTTACTGCTGTGATAACCTCATGTTTTTTGTCGGATAATTCCCCAAGCATTGCTATAGCATGTTGTTTGTTTGTTGGCTTCCCCAGAATTTTTTCACCCAAACATACGATGGTGTCTGAAGTGAGTAAAATTTCGTTGGTTTGTAAGTCATTTCTAAAAGCTTTTGCCTTTAACTCGCTTAAAAATAGTGCTACCTCTTTACCTTTTAGTTCTGACGGATAAACTTCATCAACCTCTTTTAGTCGTATTTCAAAATCAACACCAATATCTTTAAGTAATTGTTGCCTTCTGGGAGATTTAGAAGCTAAAATAATATGAAGTGTACTGAGTTTTGTATGCATTAAAAAGAAGTGATAACGTAGTTAAAAACAGCAAGGTAAATAATACCAAACAACATAATTAGTTTCATGATTTTGCTAATGAATGTATAATCTTCTTTTTTAGTAGCTTTTTTAATCTTGACAAACAAATAACCTAAAGGAAATTGTACCAATACCAAGAAGTAAAATAGAGAAAAAGTATCTCCCATTAAAATTTGTCTGTATTGTAAATAAGCCAAGAAGACCATCATTATAATGATAATAAATTGACATACTTTTTTAGCTGTATTAATACCATATATAATAGGTAAGGTTCGGCTATAAAATTTTCTGTCGCCTTCATAGTCTTCAATATCTTTAATTATTTCTCTAATCATGGTGCTAAGGAAGGCAAATAAAGTAAATCCTAACACCCATTTCATAATAATAGAAAAGTTCTGATGAATTAAGTTTTTGATATCATTTACATCTAACATGTTTTCGTAAAAGGGTAATAATTTAGCTATGGTAATATCAATATGTTGATATTGTAATAACATTTCATATAACCCTGCTACAAAAGGAACTAAAGCCGCTAAACAAGCTACAACAATGTTTCCGGTAAGTAACTGTTTTTTAAAAGAAACAGAATAATACCACAATGCTCCAACTGCCAACACCTGAATAGCTGCCAATTTTATCATTCCCATAGTATAGGCAACATAAATAGCTATCATAATTGCCAAGAAATTAATAACAATGTGAGCTCCCATTCCCACTCTTCTTTTAATATGCTTTCCTATTATCACTTCTTTAGGATTATTTACCCTGTCAATTTTCACATCAAAATAATCATTAATAATATAGCCTGCTGCTGCAATAAGCACAGTAGATAAGCTTAAAAGAAAAAAATTGAGTTCCGATAACAGAAAGTTGACAACTCCGGTATCTGTCATGTTGGTTATGATAGCATAAATAAGCCCATATCGAATAGCATATTGTGTTAATACAATAATTAATAAGTTAGGTAAACGAATAAGTTTTATAAATGCTAAAAATGAGCTCATTGCTTCGTTGTTCTGTTGTATGTAAAAGTATTAAAACTTATTTAGAATTTCATATTACAAAATAAATGATTAAAAATTGACTTTATTTAAAAGCTCAAGATTCATTTTAATTATTTAATTTACGTTTATGTATTTTTACAAAAGCAAATACAGCTAATGTAGTTTATGGACATTCATCAAATCTTACTAAAATATTGGGGATACTCAGCATTTCGACCTTTACAGGAGGAAATAATTAATGCTGTATTAAAAGGTGAAGATACATTGGCTTTATTGCCAACAGGAGGTGGAAAATCTATTTGTTTTCAGGTACCCGGATTAGCTAAAGAAGGTATTTGTGTAGTAATTTCTCCGCTTATTGCTTTAATGAAAGATCAGGTGGAGAACTTGCAAAAAAGAGACATAAAAGCCGTAGCTATTTATTCGGGGATGACTAAAAGAGAAATAGATACAGCTTTAGACAATTGTGTGTATGGTAAGGTGAAGTTTTTATATGTATCTCCCGAAAGGTTAGAAACTGATATTTTTAAAGCTCGCTTGGAAAAAATGAATGTCAATTCATTTGCCATTGATGAATCGCATTGTATTTCTCAGTGGGGGTATGATTTTCGTCCGTCTTATTTAAACATTATAAAACTTAGAGAGTTAAAACCTGACGTACCCTTTTTGGCACTTACCGCAACAGCAACACCCGAGGTAGTGGTAGATATACAAAAACAACTGGGGTTTAAGAAAGAGAATGTATTACAAAAAAGTTTTGAGCGTAAAAACTTATCTTACGTAGTGCTTAATGAAGAAGACAAACTGAACAGACTACTAAAAATTTTAAATAAAGTGAAAGGGACTTCTGTGGTGTATGTAAGAAGTAGAAAAAAGACCAAAGAAATTGCTCAGTTTTTAATTCAAAATAGGGTTTCTGCAGATTTTTATCATGCCGGATTAATTAATGATGAAAGAAGTAGAAAGCAGTTGGATTGGATAAACAATAAAATTAGAGTAATAGTTTCTACCAATGCTTTTGGGATGGGAATAGATAAACCTGATGTTAGAACAGTAGTGCATTTAGATTTGCCCGATTCTTTAGAAGCTTACTTTCAGGAAGCAGGTAGAGCCGGAAGAGATGAAAAAAAAGCCTTTGCTATTTTGTTGGTTGAACAAGCCGACAGAATGGATTTAGAACAACGAATCATCAATAGTTTTCCGCCCATAGAAACCATAAAACAAGTATATCAAGCATTAGCAAATTATTATCAAATACCTATTGGAGCAGCTTTGTCGGAGAGTTATAATTTCGATATTGTAGCTTTTAGCAAACAATATAATTTACAAGTAACTACTGTTTTTAATTGTTTAAAATTTTTGGAAAAAGAAGGGTATATTATCTTATCAGAGGCTTATTACCAACCTTCACGAATAAAAATTGAAGTAAACAAAACAGTTTTGTACGATTTTCAGGTAAAAAATTCTAAGTACGATTTTTTCATTAAAACTTTGCTACGTTCCTATTCAGGATTATTCGAAAATTATACTAAAATTGATGAAAATGATTTAGCTAAAAGGCTTTCTACCGATAGAAAAACCATAATTAAAGCCTTAGATTTTCTCCATAATTCTCAAATTATAGATTATATTAAGCAAACACAATTGCCCCAAATAACTTATACCACCCCAAGGTTAGATATAAAAGAGGTAACTATTTCCGCAGCCAATTATCATGAAAGAAAAAAAGTTGCTATTAAAAAGATGGAAAGTGTAATTTATTATTCATCTGTTACGCATAAATGCAGAAGTGAAATGTTGTTAGCCTATTTTGGCGAAAAAGACACTTATAGGTGTGGTGTTTGTGATATTTGTTTAGAAAGAAATAAATTAGAATTAAGTGATATGGAATTTTCTACCGTATCCAATCAAATAAAAGATTTTTTGTATGAGCAGCCGCTAACATTAACAGAATTGGTAAATAAAATCCAAGGTGTTCGTGAAGATAAAATTGTAAAAGTATTACAGTGGTTAATAGATAATAGTAAAATAAAGACCAACTCAGAAAACTTGCTTGAATGGAGAAAATAAATTGGAAAATAGCTACTTTTTATGAATTGAGTAATGATGAATTATTTGATGTTTTTGCTTTACGCACCGCTATATTTGTGGTGGAGCAAGATTGTCCTTATCAGGAAGTAGATGAAACAGACAAAATTGCTTTTCATGTGTTGGGAATAATAAATAAGGAGTTAGTGGCTGTTGCGAGAATTGTTCCTCCGAGCCAACCCAGTAATGAAGTTAAAATTGGAAGAGTAGCAGTAAAAAAAGCCTTTAGAAGACAAAAAATTGCCGATAAAATGATGGAACATTGTTTTGATTTTATTGAACAACAATGGGAAAAACTACCTATAGCTATTTCGGCACAACAATACCTTATTGATTTTTATGCTAACCACAATTTTAAGATGGAAGGAGAGGGATATTTAGAAGACGGTATTCCGCATGTAAGGATGGTGAGGGGATAGGTTTGAGGTTAAGGGTTTGAAAGTTTGAGGTTGAAGTTTAACTTCGTTGAACTCATAAACTCATAAACTCGTTTGAGGTTTTCTTAAAAGTTATCCAAGATAGAAATCACCGAATTAAAAAATAAGAAAACGTAAAAGAAAATAAGTTGTTTTTATGAAACAAACCTTAACTTTGCAGTCTTGTAAAACGAAATGAACATTAATAGACAAAAAGTTATTGAAAATATTTTTTAAATTTTTGGTCAGGTTTAAAAAAATGTCGTAAATTCGCAGCCCCATTTTAGGGGACATATTGTATTATTCTAATAATCAAAATAAAGATACGTGGAAACATTAAGTTACAAAACAGTTTCAGCAAACAGTGCTACAGTTAACAAAAACTGGGTATTAGTTGATGC